>JBQCGM010000014.1:0-11447 GCA_051955585.1 Novosphingobium sp. | reverse complement strand
AGGGCCTCAGCAGAACAGAGGGACGGGAGCTGTGTGTCGGCAGCCCCCGCTCCGATGAAGTTAATAGCACCATTCGGCGCCCAACCGAACGGATGTAGGGGCAGTTCTACAGCTTCGCGTAAAGCGCCAGCAGGCGAGCCCAGGCGCGTTCGGCCTCGGCTTCGTTATAGGCGGGAGAGCCGGGGACGCACCAGCCGTGGTCGGCCTGGTAGACCTCGATCTCGGCAGGGCGCTTGGCCTCGGCGGCCGCGGTGCGGAGGACGTCCTTCTCGGCCGGGGCGCGGGCATCGTCGTTCTTGGCGATCGCGATGAGATAGCTCGCCTGGGTCCCCGCGAGGAGCCGGTGCGGACTGTTGGGTTGGTCGGTGACGAGGCCCCCGCCGTGAAAGCTGGCCGCCGCCTTGACCCGCGGCGAGGCCGCGGCGGTGCGGATGGTGAAGGGCCCGCTCATGCAATAGCCCTGGGTGCCGATGCCGCGCCTCTTGTCGACCGAAGCCTGGGCATCGAGGAAGGCGGCGAAGGCGCCGCCGTCGCGGGCCACGGCCTCGGGCGTCAGCGCGCCGCGTGCCGGGGCGAGCTTGGCCTGACCCTCCGGGGATCGGAACGCCGCGAAGTCGAGCCCGAGTTCGCCCCTGAAGGTGCGGTAGTAGGGATTGACCACCAGCACGGCATAGCCCGCGGCAGCGAGGCGGCGGCCCATCGCCTTCTTCACCTCGCGCAGGCCGAGCACGTCGGGCCAGAGGATCACGCCGGGGAAACGGCCGCGCGCGGGATGGACGAACAGCGCGTCGGCCTTGCCGTCGGGCGTCGTCACCTCGACCATGTGCTCGACGACCGGCCGGGCGGGAGTCGCCGCCTCGGCCAGCGAGACGTAGCCGGCCAGCGCGGCGGCTGCGCCCATCGCGGCGAATTCGCGGCGGGTCAGATCGAGCCGCGCACGGGCATCGTCGTCGGCGGCGGTCAGTTCGTCACACATGCGGCTTGCCTCTCAGCTTGTTCCCAGGGTCTCTTGCGGCATAACCTGATGTCTGTGGCCGGTCAGGTCAACGGAGCACGCCATGCAGGACAAACCGGAAGATATCCCTTGCTGGCAGCGGCTGGCACCCGACCTGACCACCTCGGGAAGGCTCGATGCCAAAGCGGTCGAGGTGCTGGGGAGGCTGGGCGTACGACATGTGATCAACCTGGCTCTGGCCGATTCGCCCGGTGCCTTGCCGAACGAAGCGGAACTCCTGGCCCAGCGCGGGATCGGCTATAGTCATGTTCCGGTGCCCTTCGATGCTCCGGCGGAGAGCGACTACGCCGCCTTCAGCGCAGCGCTGGCGAACGCAGACCGCCCGGTCCATGTGCATTGCATCATGAACTGGCGGGTGTCGGCCTTTTTCTATCGCCTCCACCGGGAGAGCGGCATGGCCGAAGCCGAGGCACGGACCATGCTTGAACGTCAGTGGACACCCGAGAACAATCCCCATCCCGATGCACCGGTCTGGGCCCGGTTCGTGGCCCAGTCCTCTTGAGAGGACGGCTCACTCTCCGACGAAATTCAGCTCGAGCGTCACGTTGTTGGGATCGCTGATGAAGACCTGGCGCAGGTCGCCGTACTTGCGGTCGTTGATCCGGTGCGCAACGCCCAGTTCCTCGCAGCGGCGCACCGTGCCGGCGAAGTCCTCGCAGGCCAGGGCGACGTGGTCGATCGAGCCGGTCGGCATGGCGCGGCGCTCGGCCGGGCCGTGGTTCGCGGGATCGTAGACGATCAGGTGGATGATCGCCTGGCCGGAAGCATCGCACAGCCAGCCGCCGGCGAAGGTCATCTCGGCCGGGCGGGGCGTATATTCGAGGCCGAGCACATCCCGGTAGAAGCGCGTGGTCTCCTCGAGATCGGCGGCGATGATATTGACGTGGTCGAGGCCTTTCACCGGCATGGGCTAGCTCCTGAACACCACCGTGCGGCTGCCGTTGAGCAGGACCCGGTCCTCCAGGTGCAGCCGCACCGCCTCGGCCAGAACGCGGCGCTCGATATCCCTTCCCTTGCGGACGAGGTCGTCGGGCCGGTCGGCGTGGCTGATCGCCTCGACGTCCTGATGGATGATCGGCCCTTCGTCGAGATCCTGGGTCACGTAGTGGGCGGTGGCGCCGATCATCTTCACGCCGCGGGCATGGGCCTGGTGATAGGGCTTGGCGCCCTTGAAGCCGGGCAGGAACGAGTGATGGATGTTGATGCAGCGGCCCGAGAGGAAGGCCGACATCTCATCCGAGAGGATCTGCATGTAGCGCGCCAGGACGACCAGTTCGGCCCCGCTCTCGCGCACGATCTCGCGGATCTGGGCTTCCTGTTCGGGCTTGGTGTCCTTGGTGATCGGCAGGTAGTGGAAGGGCACGTCGCCGATCGCCGAATGGGTCAGCGCCTCGCGCGGGTGGTTGCAGACGATGCCGACCACCTCCATCGCCAGCTCGCCGATGCGCACGCGGTAGAGCAGGTCGGCCAGGCAGTGGTCGAACTTGGAGACCAGCAGCAGCACCTTGCGCAGCCTATCGCGGCTGCGCATGTTCCAGCGCATGCCGAGCTCGCCGGCGAGCGGTACGAAGCCGGCCCGCACCGCCTCGGGATCGGCCGGGCCGGGATCGAAGGCGACGCGCATGAAGAAGTCGCCGCCATCCAAATCATCGAACTGCTGCGCCTCGATGATGTTGCAGCCCTTGTCGAACAGATAGCCGGTGACCCGCGCGGTGATCCCCGTGCGGTCGCGGCAGGACAGGGTCAGGATCTGGACTTCGCTCATCAACCTATACCCCCTTCACACCCCTTCGTCATTGCGAGGACCGAAGGTCCGCGGCAATCCAGGGCGTAGTGCGCGCGGCCCTGGATTGCTTCGCTGCGCTCGCAATGACGAGACCGGTGACTGTTTCCTTATCTGCGATTCAGCGCGGCCTCGCTCTCGGCCAGCAGTTCGGCGATGATATCCGCGACGGGCTCTTCCCTGGTGACCATGCCGACCGACTGGCCGGCCATGATCGAGCCGTTCTCGACGTCGCCCTCGATCAACGCGCGGCGCAGGGCGCCGGCCCAGAAATGCTCGATCTGGAGCTGCGCCTCCATCATGTCGACCTCGCCCGCGTCGAGCAGCTTGGCGACCTCGACCTGCTTGGCGGTGAATTCCTCGGTGCCCTTGTTCTTGAGCGCGCGGACCGGGATAACCGGCAGGCGCGGATCGACCTGGACCGAGGCGACCGCGTCGCGCGCATTGGCGCGGAAGAAGGCCTTCTTGAAGTCCGGATGGGCGATCGATTCCGTCGCGCAGGCGAAGCGGGTGCCGAGCTGGACGCCGGCGGCGCCCATCTCGAGGTAGCCGGCGATCGCCTCGCCCCGGCCGATCCCGCCGGCGACGAAGATCAGGTGCTCGTCGGCCAGTTCGGGCAGGATTTCCTGCGCCAGGATCGAGGTCGCGACCGGGCCGATGTGGCCGCCGGCCTCGCTGCCCTCGATCACCAGGGCGTCGGCACCGGAGCGCAGGTACTTCTTGGCCAGGGCTAGCGTCGGCGGAATGCAGATGACCTTGGCGCCGCCCTCCTTCAGCGCCTCGATCGAGCCCTTCGGCGGGATGCCGCCGGCCAGGACGACCAGGCCGATACCGTGCCTGGCGCAGACCGCGATCAGGTCGAACAGACCGGGATGCATGGTGATCAGGTTCACGCCGAAGGGCTTGGCGGTCAGCGCCTTGGTCGCCGCGATCTCCGCATCGAGCAGGTCGGGGGTCATGGCCCCGCAGGCGATCACGCCGAAGCCGCCGGCGTTGCTGATCGCCGCGACGAGGTTGCGTTCGGACACCCACGACATCGCGCCGCAGAGAATGGCCGTCTCGCTGCCGAGGAAGGCGGCGCCGCGCGCCATGAGATGCTGGGTCTTGGGATGCTGCGTCATTGCGCTGTCGCTTAGGGCCTGCGGCCTCCCCCGGCAAGTTCGCGGCGATTAATCGAAAAAGCCGGCATTTGTCATGAGGTTTGATCGTTTTTGCAAATCAAACCCGGGGCGTAGTCAGGCGTTACCGATTTCCAAGACCCCAAGACGAGGGAGACAGACGATGGACGCCAGCACGCAGGGAGCTTCCGGCGGTTGCCCGGTCAATCACGGCCAGGCCCAGGCCAATCCTCACGGCAGCCCGATCAGCGATCCGGCCAAGGAGCGTCCCGCGCTGCGCTCGCTGCTGGGCCGCACCAACCGCGATTGGTGGCCCAACCAGATGACGCTCGACATCCTGCACCAGCAGGGGAAGTCGGGCGATCCGATGGGCGACGACTTCGACTACCCCGCCGAATTCAAGACGCTCGACCTCGCCGCGGTCAAGGCCGACCTCACCGCGCTGATGACCGACAGCCAGCCCTGGTGGCCTGCCGACTACGGCCACTACGGCCCCTTCTTCATCCGCATGGCCTGGCACTCCGCCGGCACCTACCGCACCGGCGACGGGCGCGGCGGCGCCAGCGCGGGGCAGCAGCGCTTCGCCCCGCTCAATAGCTGGCCCGACAATGCCAATCTCGACAAGGCGCGCCGCCTGCTCTGGCCGATCAAGCAGAAGTATGGGCGTAAGCTGTCCTGGGCAGACCTGATGATCCTGGCCGGCAACGTCGCGATCGAATCGATGGGCGGGCCGATCTTCGGCTTCGCCGGCGGCCGCAAGGACGTCTGGGAGCCGGAGAAGGACGTCTACTGGGGCACCGAGGAGCAATGGGTCGGCCAGGAAGGCAACGAGACCCGCATCCAGCCCGACAAGCAGATGGCGCTGGAGGAGCCGCTCGCGGCGATCCAGATGGGCCTGATCTACGTCAATCCCGAGGGCCGCGGCGGCGCGATGATCGCGCAGGAATCGGCCGACGACATTCGCGAGACCTTCGCCCGGATGGGGATGGACGACGTCGAGACCGCGGCGCTGACCGCGGGCGGCCATACCTTCGGCAAGGCCCACGGCGGCGGCGATGCCTCCAAGGTCGGCCTCGAGCCCGAGGGCGCGGACATCGCGCAGCAGGGCCTGGGCTGGATTTCGGGCCACGAGAGCGGCTTCGGCGATCACACGATCACCAGCGGCATCGAGGGCGCCTGGACGCCGACCCCGACCAAGTGGGACATGTCGTTCTTCGACATGCTGCTGGACCACGACTACGAGATCGTCACCAGCCCGGCGGGCGCGCACCAGTGGCAACCGGTCGGCAATCCCGAAGAGACGCTGGCCCCCGGTGCGCACAGCCCCGACAAGCGCGTGCCGACGATGATGACCAGCGCCGACATGGCAATGAAGGTCGATCCGAAGTATCGCGCTATCATGGAGCGCTTCCGCGCCGATCCGGCCTATTTCGCCGACCAGTTCGCCCGCGCCTGGTTCAAGCTGACCCACCGCGACATGGGCCCCAAGGCACGCTACCTCGGCCCCGAGGTACCGGATGAAGACCTGATCTGGCAGGATCCGATCCCGCAGCCGCGCCATCCCCGGCTCGGCGAGGGGGACATCGCCGGACTCAAGGCGCGGATCGCCGAGTCCGGGCTGTCGGTCGCCGACCTGGTCCGCACCGCCTGGGCCTCGGCCGTGACCTATCGCGGCTCCGACCACCGCGGCGGCGCCAACGGCGCGCGCATCCGCCTGGCCCCGCAGAAGGACTGGGAGGTCAACGAACCGGCCGAATTGGCGCGGGTGCTGAAGGTATACGAAGGCATCGCGGCCGACGCGGGCAACGTCTCGATCGCCGACCTGATCGTGCTCGGCGGCTCGGTCGGGATCGAGCAGGCGGCCAGGGCGGCCGGCCACAACGTGACCGTGCCCTTCACCCCAGGCCGCAGCGACGCTGCGCAGGAGCAGACCGACGTCGCCGGCTTCGCCGTGCTCGAACCCAAGGCCGACGGCTTCCGCAACTACCTGCAGGTCCGCTACAACGTGCCGACCGAGGAGCTGCTGGTCGACCGGGCGCAATTGCTCGGCCTGACCGGGCCGGAGATGACCGTGCTGGTCGGCGGCCTGCGCGTGCTGGGGATCAACCACGGGGGTTCGCGGCACGGCGTGTTCACGAACCGCGTCGGCCAGCTGACCAACGACTTCTTCGTGGGCCTGCTCGACATGAACACGGCCTGGAAGCAGGTCGACGGCCCAAGAGGCGACTGGGGCGACGAGACCTTCGTCGGCACCGATCGCGCCAGCGGCGAGGAAAAGTGGACTGCCACCCGGACCGACCTGGTCTTCGGCTCCAACTCGCAATTGCGCGCCTTGTCCGAGGTCTACGCTTCGGCCGACGCCGGCGGGAAGTTCGTCGCCGACTTCGTCAAGGCCTGGACCAAGGTGATGAACGCGGATCGCTTTGACCTGGCGGCTTGAGCGCCTCGCCTCGGGTACATCCGCGGCTCGTCGAGCTGGGCCGTCGCCGTGCTCCCCTGCGGCGGCGGTCCTTCGCTTTTTCGCCGGAACGGCCTGTCCTGCCCGGCATTGACCCCTGGCAAAGGAGGAACGCGCTGATGAAAGGATTCGTCGACAACATCGAGAAGCTGACCGAGGAGAACGCCCTGTTCCGCAAGGTCCTCTACACCGGTCACAACCTCCAGCTGGTGCTGATGGCGATCCAGCCGGGCGACGAGATCGGCGAGGAGGTCCACGACGACCGCGACCAGTTCTTCCGCGTCGAAGCCGGCACCGGCACGATCGAGATCGACGGCGTCGCGCACCAGGTGAAGGCCGATGACGGAATCATCGTCCCCCAGGGCGCGCGCCACAACGTGATCGCCAGCGGCGGTGAGGTGCTCAAGCTCTATACGATCTACGGCCCCCCGGAACACATCGATGGCACGGTCCACAAGACCAGCGCCGAGGCCGCGCAAGCGCACGAACACTTCGACGGCAAGACGACGGAATAGCTATTCCGGCGTCACGTCCTGGGCGTGATGGAGCAGGAAGGTCAGGCGCCCCTTATCGTCGAAGATCGGGATGTTCGTGCACCTCCAGTGCTTCTCGACGAACCGGCCGTCGGCATCCTGCACGTCGTAGCGCTGCACCGCCATGGTGTGCGGCCGCCCGCTCTGGGCGGTGCGCTGGAGCGATTCGAACAGGTTCCCCACTCCGTCGGCGTCGTGCAGGTCCGGATTGTCGGGAAAGACGTCGAACAGCTTTTCGCCCGGCGTGCGGCGGCGGCTGACCAGGGTTTGGGCGGCATAGGCTTCGTTGATGTCGACGATGTGCAGGCCGGCGCGCGGATCGAGCACCATGTAGAGTTCCGTCGAGTTTTCGATGATGTTGCGAAACAGCCGCCGGTCGGCACGGGCCGGGGGGCGCGAACCGTCGCCGGGACCGAACTGGCCGACCAGCGCCTGCGCCCCCATCAGGTCGGCGCTGAGGAGCGACAACTCGCGGCGCGTCGAGGCCATCAGCGAATCCACCGCCAGGCCGCGGGGTCCGCGCCAGCGCCGCCGGTCGGCGTGGACGATATCCTTGAATAGGTGATCGGGGACGAAAACGCCCATGATGCCTGCAACCTGAAATAATTTCAGGCGGCGCATTAACGCGAACTGGGTGAACGACCCGTTAGGACTGCCTCCGCGTTTCCCCGCAGCCGAGGATCGGCGCCCGGCCGGTCCTCGGCGTCAATCGCCGTCGAGGCCGTAGGCGGTATGCAGCACCCGGACCGCGAGTTCGGTCTCGTCAGCGTCGATCAGCACCGAAACCTTGATCTCGCTCGTCGAGATCGCCTGGATGTTGATCCCGCGGTCGGCAAGGGTCTGGAACATGGTCGAGGCCACACCCGCGTGGCTGCGCATGCCGACACCCACGACCGAGATCTTCGCCACCTTGTCGTCGCTGATCAGGCGGGTGTAGCCGATCGCCTGCTGCTGGCCCTCGATCAACGCCAGGGTGCGCGCGAGGTCGGCGGCCGGGACGGTGAAGGTCACGTCGGTCTCGCCCTTGTCCTTGGCGACGTTCTGGATGATCATGTCGACGTTGATACTGGCCGCGGCGAGCGGGCCGAAGATATTGGCGACGGCGCCCGGCTTGTCGGCGACGCGGGTCAGGGTGACCTTGGCCTCGTTCTTGTCGGCGGCGATGCCGGTGATCAGCTGGCTTTCCATTTCCGAATCCTCTGAAATCTTGGCGAGTTCCTCGTCACCGACGATCATCGTGCCGGGCAGCGTGTCGGCGGCCGGGGCATCGTCGTCGATGAACGACGACAGCACCTGGACGCGCACGCCTTCCTTCATGGCGAGGCTGACCGAGCGGGTCTGCAGCACCTTCGAGCCGACCGAGGCGAGCTCGAGCATTTCCTCGTAGGTGACATGGCTGAGCTTGCGCGCCTTGGCGACGATCCGCGGGTCGGTGGTGTAGACCCCGTCGACGTCGGTATAGATGTCGCAGCGGTCGGCCTTGACCGCCGCCGCCACGGCCACGGCCGACGTGTCGGAACCGCCGCGGCCCAGCGTGGTGACGCGCCCATCGGCGGTACGGCCCTGGAAGCCCGGGATCACCGCGATCTCGCCCGCGGCCATCGAGGCCAGCATCTCGGGGCAATCGATCGTGCCGATGCGCGCCTTGGCGTGCGCATCGTCGGTCAGGATCGGCAGCTGCCAGCCCAGCCAAGAGCGCGCCTTGCAGCCCAGCGCCTGGAGATGCATCGCCAAGAGGCCCGAGGTCACCTGCTCGCCGCTGGCCACGACCACGTCGTATTCGGCCGGATCGTAGAGCGGGTTCGCCTCGCGGCAGAAGCCCACGAGGCGGTCGGTCTCGCCCGACATCGCCGAGACCACCACGGCGACCTCGTGACCGGCTTCCTGCTGCCGCTTCACGATGCCGGCGACGCGGCGGATGCGCTCGGTGCCGGCCATCGAGGTGCCGCCGAATTTCATCACGATGCGGGCCAAGGGAAAGAGCTCCTGCAAATCACTGAGGGGGCCTAGGCCCCAAGCGGGCGCCCTGTTAGGGATGCGGGATGGCTATTGCAACTATCCGGCCCGACGAAGCCGCCCATTTCGGCAAGCTGGCGGCGGAATGGTGGAATCCCGCGGGTTCTTCCGCGATGCTGCACAGGCTGAACCCGGTGCGGCTGGCTTTCGTGCGCGATGCGATCGATGCGCACTGGCACGGCGATTCGCGCGGGCTCAAGCCGCTGGCGGGCAAGACGGCGCTGGACGTCGGCTGCGGCGCCGGGCTGCTCTGCGAGCCGCTGGCCCGGCTCGGCGCGAGAGTCACGGGCGTGGACGCAGCCGAGGAAAACATTGCCGCCGCGCGCCTCCATGCCGAAGGTTCGGCGCTGACCATCGAGTACCGGCATGGGGATGTCGCCGAGCTCGGCCTGGAGGGCTTCGACCTGGTCACTTCGATGGAAGTGCTCGAGCACGTCGCCGACAAGGCGGCCTTCGTCGGCGCGCTGGCGGCGGCGCTGGCCCCGGACGGCCTGATGATCCTCTCCACCCCGAATCGCACCCCGCAATCGCGGCTGCTGCTGATCGAAGGAGCCGAGCTCGTCGGCGCGATCCCCCGCGGCACGCATCACTGGGACGACTTCGCCACCCCCGACGAGCTGCGCGAACTGCTTGCCGGAGCCGGCCTGGCGATGGGCGAGCCGCGCGGCATCGCCTGGTCGCCGGGCAAGGGCCTGCACCTGTCGGACAGCCTGGCGCTGAACTACATCGTCACGGCAAGGCGCGCCTAACGCGCCGTTTCCCCGAAAACTCGTCACCCCGAACTTGTTTCAGGGTCCATTTCTGTCGCAAACACCGCCGCGCCCGCACGCGCGATCGAGTTGGAGGGATGATATGACGAGCCAGGAGGGCCCCTTCCGCACGACCGTGCTCAGCCTGCTCACGCTCGCGTCGATCCTCGCGCTCTATCCGCTGATCCGCTCGTTCTTCGACTTCGAGATCGATTTCAACGAAGGCTGGAACGGCTATTTCCAGTTGCGCGCGGTTGCCGGACAGCCGCTCTATTCCGGCTACGGGCCCTTTTTCGCCAACAACTATCCCCCGGTGTCGTTCTTCCTCGTCGGCGCGCTGGGTGCGCTGCTGGGCGATCCGGTCCTGGCCGGCCGCCTGGTCTCGCTGGCGGCCCTGGGGGCGATCGCGCTGGCCGGCGGACACATCGTCCGCGTGGCCGGGGGCGGCAAGTGGGAGCGGCTGCTCGCCGTGGCGACCTGCGTCATGCTGTTCGCCTGCTTCGCCACCGACTACCTCGGCATGGACGATCCCCAGCTCCTGGGCCAGGCCTTCGCGAGCTGGGCCCTCGCCATCCATCTCGGCGGCGCGCCGTCGGTCCGGCGCACGCTGCTGACCGCCCTGCTCGTCACGGTCAGCGTGATGACCAAGCACAACCTGGTCCTGGTCCCGCTGCTGATCACCGCCGACGTGCTGCTGCGCGGCACGGGCCGGGCCCGCGCCGCCTGGCTGGGCAGCGGCCTGGTGCTCGGCACGCTCGCCTTCGGGCTGCTTGCGGTGCTGGCGCCGGCGGCGCTGGGGCAGATCCTCGCGCCCCGCTCGTGGGAAGTCGATCGCGCCTTCCGGTTCACGGTCGAGATCCTCGCCCGCTACCAGGCACCGATCGCCGTGGTCGGCGCCGGGCTCTACGCCGCGCGGCGGCGGCGGCCGGCCGGGCTCGTCCTCGCCTACCTGATCGCCGCCATCGCGCTGGGTGCAGCCTGGAGCGGCGGGGCCGGGACCGACATCAACGTGTTCTTCGACATCACCATCGCCCTGGCCATCGGCGCCGGATTGGGGGCGATCGAGCTGCGCGACCGTGGCTTCGCGCCGCGCTGGCTGGCGCTGTTCGCCCTGCTCGCCAATGCCGGCGCGCTGTTCTTCGCCCCCCAGGCGCTGGGGCGCTTCGGCGTCGACATGGCGGGCGAGATGGCCGACCGCGAGCGGCTGTTCCGCGAGGACACCGCCTGGCTGGCGGCGCAGCAGGGCAAGGTCGTCTGCCAGTCGCAGCTGCTCTGCCTGCGCGCCGGCAAGCCGCTATTCTACGACAGCTTCAACGCCACCCAGGCGATGCGGTTCGGCCACCTGCCCAAGGACACCCTGACCGGCATGCTGGCGCGCCGCGAGATCGCCGTGGTGCAGATCAGCGACCTGCCTGCCCGCAGCCCGAACGATCCGCCGGGGGTGCAATCCTACCCGGCGCGGTTCGTGAACTTCGAGGACGACGTGTTCGACGCGCTCGACCGGCACTACCGGATCGCGCGGGTGGGCGTGTCCGGCCGGTTCTACGTGCCGAAGTGAGCAGGAGCGCAACCGCTCCGGTTTCCCTTCGTCATTGCGAGGGGCGAAGCGCCCCGGCCATCCAGAGCCCAGCGCATCGACGCCCTGGATTGCCGCGGCGCGTCGCGCCGCGCCATGTCGCTATTGGGGCCTAAAGCGCCGCGTCCCCCCCGGCGGGCGTGAAGCCGCCGAGCCGCCCCCCCCGGGATTCCACCCTCGGCCGCGTGATCGGGCTGGG
>JBQCGM010000013.1:0-21456 GCA_051955585.1 Novosphingobium sp. | reverse complement strand
CGCGCACCACGTCCGCCAAGGTGACGAAGGTGCCCGCGCGCTTCGACATCTTCACCGGCTCGCCGCCGCGCAGCAGCTGGACCATCTGCACCAGCTTGACCTCAAACGGCGTCGGCCCGCCTTTGCCATTTTGCCCATCCTCGCCAGTCATCGCGGCGACGGCGGCCTTGATCCGCTTGACCGTGCCCGCGTGGTCGGCGCCCCAGATATCGACCAGCGCATCGGCGCCCTGCGCCTTCTGGTAATGATAGGCGAGGTCCGCGCCGAAATAGGTCCAGCTTCCGTCGCTTTTCTTGATCGGCCGGTCCTGGTCGTCGCCGAACCGGGTCGAGCGGAACAGCGGCAGCTCGACCGGCTCCCAGTCCTCGGGCGTCTTGCCCTTGGGCGCCTCCAGCACGCCGTCGTAGACGAGATCGTGCGCGCGCAGCCAGGCCTCGGCCTCGGCCGGCTTGCCCGATGCCTGGAGCTCGGCCTCGGATGAGAACAGGTCGTGCTCGATCCCGAGCAGCGCCAGGTCCGCCTTGATCATCACCAGCATCGCCGCGACGGTCTTCTGGCGGAACAGGACCAGCCAGTCGGCTTCGGGCGCCTGGGCGAACCTGTCGCCGAATTCCTGCGCGAGCTCCTGCCCGATCGGGGTCAGGTAATCTCCCGGATAGAGTCCCTCGGGAATCTCCACCGTCTCGCCCAGCGCCTCGCGGTAGCGCAGGTGCGCCGAACGGGCGAGCACGTCGACCTGACCGCCCGCATCGTTGACGTAGTATTCGCGGATCACCTTGTGTCCGGCGAACTCGAGAAGGCTGGCCAGCGCATCGCCGACCACCGCGCCGCGGCAGTGGCCCATGTGCATCGGCCCGGTCGGATTGGCCGAGACATATTCGACGTTGACCGTGGTCCCGCCGCCGACGGTCGAGCGGCCGTAGTCGGCCCCCAGCGCGGCAATCGCCCGCAGTTCGTCCAGCCAGGCGCTTTCGTCGAGCCGGAGATTGATGAACCCGGGACCGGCGATCTGCGCCTCGGTGACGTGCGGCAGCTTCACCAGCTCGGCGACCAGCGCATCGGCCAGGGCGCGCGGATTGGTCCCGGCGGGCTTGGCCAGGACCATCGCGGCGTTGGTCGCCAGGTCGCCGTGCGACGGATCGCGCGGCGGCTCGACCGTCACGGCGGCGCGGTTCAGGCCCGTGGGCAGTGTCCCGGCGGCTTCGAGCGCATCGAGCGCGGTGGCGATCTGGGCCGCGAGGGCCGCGTGAATGGTCTGAACTTGTGACATGGCCGCGCGGTTAGCCGGTTTGCGGCCGGAAGCAAACCTAGCGCGTGACGTTGTATCGCAGCTGGCTCTCGTCGAGCTGGAAGCCGACCAGCACCTCGAAGGTGGCACGCTGGACCGCGGCGCGGACTTCGGGTTCGGTCAGCGGATCGATCGCGGCGTCCTGGTCGCCGGCCTTGCGCTTGCGGGTGATCCGCTGGCGGACCTCCTCCGGCAAGGTCGCTTCCGACCGGTCGATATAGGCGCCGCCCTGGCCATGCGCCTGGGCGCGTTCCTGGCCGTCGGCAAAGTTCAACACGACCGTCCCGACTCGCTTGGTCACCACCGCGCGACCGCCACGCAGGACTGTGATGAAATAGGGCAGTGAAACCTGACGCGCGCCGCGGGTGTCGGTGCGGCGAGCCTGCACGTCAAAGTCGACCGCGGCGTAGACCTTGGCGGTCTGATCCTTGGTACCGTCGTCACAGCGCGAGCGCAGGTTGGTGAGCGCCGCGACCACGTCGATCGAATTCGCGTCGGTCGCGCCCGGCGTGCGGAACAGAGTGATGTCGCCGGTATTGTCGGGAATGCCGACCGCCGGACAAGCCCCGCGCACGGCGGTGATGCCGACACCCTCTTGCACCACGATCTCGCCCTTGGTCTTGCAGCCGGAAAGCGCGGCCGCGCCGAGGGCAGCAAGGGCAACGGCGCAGAACAGGCGAGTGCGAGCGGTCATTCGGCGAGATCCCTACATAATCCTCGCGCCTGCCCTAGCGGCGCCTGGCGCAAAGCGCTAGAGGGGCCGACATGAACGCTCCCTTTCCTCCCCCGGCAAGACCGCCGCTACGCCTGCTGATCACCGCCCCGCGCGGTTTCTGCGCGGGTGTCGATCGGGCAATCGACATCGTCGAAAAGGCGATCGAAAAGTACCAGAAGCCGGTCTATGTACGGCACGAGATCGTCCACAACCGCTTCGTGGTCGACGGGCTGAAGGAAAAGGGCGCGATTTTCGTCGAGGAACTCGACGAGGTGCCCGACAACGAGCACGTGATCTTCAGCGCCCACGGCGTACCCAAGATCATCCCCGAGGAAGCGACCCGCCGCGGCCTCGGCTGGCTCGACGCCACCTGCCCGCTGGTCAGCAAGGTCCACCGCCAGGCCGAACGGCAGATCGAGGCCGGGCGCCACATCATCTTCATCGGTCACCAAGGCCATCCCGAAGTGATCGGGACGCTGGGCCAGGTGCCCCAAGGCATGATCACCCTGGTCGAGACCGTGGAAGACATCGCCAGGCTGCCTTTCGACACCGAATCGCCGCTCGCCTTCCTGACCCAGACCACTCTCTCCGTGGACGACACCGCCGAGATCGTGAGCGCGCTGCGCGCCCGCTTCCCGCAGATCAAGGGCCCCCGCGCCGAGGACATCTGCTACGCTACCTCCAACCGCCAGAAGGCGGTCAAGGCCATCGCCGACAAGTGCGACCTGGTGATCGTGGTCGGTGCGCCGAACAGTTCGAACTCGCTGCGCCTGGTCGAGGTCTCCGAGCGGTGCGGCACGAAGGCGGTCATGGTCCAGCGCGGCTATGAGGTCGATCCCGCCTGGCTGGAAGGGGTCGAGACCTTGGGATTGACCGCCGGCGCCTCGGCGCCCGAGAAGCTGGTGCGCGAAGTCGTTGCCCGGCTGGCCGAATTCCGCACGATCTCGGAAGAGACCGTGGTCGCGACCGAAGAGAAGATGATCTTCAAGCTGCCGCGCGAACTCACCGCCTGAGCTTCGTTTTCGAATGGCCGTCTATACCCAGCTCGGCGCCGAAGCCCTGGCCGACCTGATCGCGGAGTTCGACGTCGGCGAGCTGCGTTCTGCCAAGGGCATCGCCGAGGGGGTCTCGAACAGCAACTGGCTGATCGAGACGGCCGGGCAGGACGGTGCCAGCGCCCGCTTCATTCTGACGATGTACGAAGCGCGGACCGACCTCGCCGAGCTTCCGTTCTTCCTCGATCTGCTGGACTTTCTGGCCGATCAAGGCTGCCCCGTGCCGGCGACGATCCACGGCCGCGACGGCAAGTCCTTCCGCTTCGTCGGCGAGAAGGCGGTCGCACTGATCGAGTTCCTGCCCGGCGTTTCGGTCAGCGATCCGACCCCGGCCCAAGCGCGCGCCGTGGGGGAGGCGCTGGCGCGGATCCATCTTTCCGTCCGCAACTTTCCGGCAAGCCGGAGCAACGCCATGGGTCTGGCGCAGTGGCGCTGGTTCGCCGATGAATGCGGTGCGGACGGCTTCGCCTCGATCGCCCCCGAATTGTCCGGCCTGGTTGAGCGCGAGCTTCTTGCGCTGGAGCGCGACTGGCCCGCCGGCCTTCCCCGCTCGGTGATCCATGCCGACCTGTTCCCCGACAATGTGCTAATGCTCGGCAACCAGGTCAGCGGCCTGATCGACTTCTACTTCGCCTGCACCGACATTACCGCCTACGATGTCGCCGTGACCCATGCCGCCTGGTGCTTCGATCCTTCGGGCGAGCGATTCGATCCCGCGACCTCGGCCGCGCTGCTGGAAGGCTACGAGAGCGTCCGTCCGCTGTCCGGCGCCGAACGCGCCGCTCTTCCCATCCTGGCTCGCGGCGCCGCGATGCGCTTCCTTATGACCCGAGCCTACGACTGGCTCAACACGCCCGCCGGGGCGCTCGTCACGCGCAAGGATCCGCTCGCCTTTGCCCGGCGCCTCAGCTTCTATGCGGATCGCGCCAATTCGGGCATCTTCGCGCGATGAGCGACAGACCCCTCAAGCGCGTTGAGATCTTCACGGACGGCGCCTGCAAGGGCAATCCCGGTCCGGGCGGCTGGGGCGCGATCTTGCGGATGGGCAAGCACGAGAAGGAACTGTCCGGCTCCGATCCGGCGACCACCAACAACCGCATGGAGATGACCGCCGCCATCCGCGGCCTGAGCGCGCTGATCGAGCCTTGCGACGTCGTGCTCCACACCGACAGCCGCTACGTGATCGACGGGATCACCAAATGGGTCCACGGCTGGAAGAAGAAGGGCTGGATCAACGCCAGCAGACAACCGGTCCGCAATTCGGACCTGTGGCACGACCTGATCGAAGCGGCCCAGCCGCACAACGTCGAATGGGTCTGGGTCAAGGGCCACGACGGCCATCCCGAGAACGAGCGAGCGGACAAGCTCGCTAGCGATGCGGCATTGACGGTGGGACGTTAGACTCGGTCTGGGCCGAGCGGATTTATCTCCGCCGTTCGTGTCGAGCGAAGTGGAAACACCAGGCGCAAGGTATCTCGACTGCGCGCGACACGAACTGACATTTTCAAATCGGCATCGGCAGGATGGCCCTTAGCCCGCCGTCGTATCGACCACTTCGGCCCCTGGGCCGTTCTTCAGGATCGATTCGATCGCATTCTTCGCCCCCGCCTTGTTGGCGTAGCCCTCGGTCCAGAAGATGCTTTCGCTGTTGTAGAGGAAATAGGCCACGAACTCGCCGGCCTTGTTCTTCCTGATCTCGAAACGATGTGCCATCGATAGTCTCCAGTGTCGCCCCCAGTAGGCCAATCTAGATCAAGACCTGCGCTTGGCTAGCCGAAACGTGTCGGCGAATAGGGCGCTGGATCGACCTCGCCGCCCGCTTGGCCGAGCAGTAGCCGCGCCGCCAACCTCGCAGCCGCAGGCGCAGTCTGGATGCCGAAGCCGCCCTGTCCGGCGAACCAGAAGAACGCCGGCTGGTCCGGTGCGAAGCCATAGACCGGCAGACGGTCCGGTGCGAAGCTGCGCAGGCCGGCCCAGCTATGCTCGACCCGTTCGACCTCCCAGTCCACCACGCCGCCGAGGCGGTCGATCGCAGTCGCGACGTCGATCTCCTCGGCCGCGGCGTCGCAGGCCGGGCTCGGGGTCTCGTCGTGCGGGCTGAGCCAGAGCCGGCCGGACTCGGGTTTGAAATAGAACGCCTCGCCCAGATCGAGCACCAGCGGCAACCGGTCGGGCGCGGCAGGTGCGGTACGAACCTGGGCGACGGTCCGCCGGAAGGGCGTAATGCCGAGCGGCTCGACGCCGGCGAGACGCGCGATCTGATCGGCCCAGGCGCCTGCCGCGTTGACGACCACCTGGGCACTCAGCTCCCGGCCATCGCTCAGGCTCAGCCGCCATTCCGGACCCTGAGCCACCACCGCGATCAGCTGGGCCGAACACAGGAGTTGGGCCCCGGCCCGGCGTGCTTGCGCCAGGTAGTGTTGATGCAAGGCCGCGACGTCGATGTCGCAGCAACTGGGTTCCAGAGCGCCGCACGTCCACTCCGGACGCAGACCGGGGACCAGCCCCGCCATCGCCGCATGGTCGACTTGCTCGATCGCGACGCCGAGCGTGGAAAAGCCTGCAGCGAACCGAGCGAGCGCGGCTTCCTGACCAGCGCGCGCGTTGGTCAGCGCCCCCCGGTCTGCCAGGAAGCCATGCTCGCGCAGCCACGGACCCGATGCGGCGGTCAAGGGCTGTACTCCGGGGCCGCCGTAGCTCTCGGTCCAGAAGGCCGCGGAGCGCCCGGTGGCATGGTAGCCCGGGGCGCTCTCGGTCTCGAGCAGGACCACGCTGGCGCTTTCGGCCAGTTCTGCCGCCAGCGAAGCGCCGGCCATGCCCGCGCCGATCACCGCGATGTCGCAGCGCCCAGTCACGGGCGTTCGGCCGGCGCGCGGCGATCGAAGAATTCGTCGATCGCGGCAAGGGCGCGGCCGCGCACCGCGTCCGCCTCGCGCAGCACCTCGTGCCGCGCCTCGGGGCCGAAGCGGATCAGTTCGCCTTGCGGCAGCCGTGCCGCTGCGCGCAGGATCCCGCCCAGGCCAACCAGGCGGTCGCGCTCGGCCGCCAGCAGGAGGACCGGCGTACGGATCCGCTCGAGCACGCCGGGCCGCTCGAGGCCGCGCATCGAGGCGAAGGCGCGCTCGACCCAGCCCCACGAGGCCGGCCCCATGACCAGTTCTGGGCGGTTCTCCCGCCACCACAGTTCGTCGGCGTAGCGCGCGGCGTCGTTGGTCAGCAGCGCAATCCGGTCGGCGGGAACCTGGCCAGGCTTCTCGCTCCACTTCCAGGCTGGACGGCGCGGATCGCCGAGCGCGGTCATCAGCCGCGCCGCGCCGTGGAGCAGCCAGCGCGGCAGCGGCGGTCCGGCGACGTCGAGCATGGGGGCGCTCAGGACCACGGCGTCCGGGTCGATCCGACCCTCGGCCAGCGCGCGCAGAACGATCTGCCCGCCCATCGAGTGGGCCACCAGCACGTGGGGGCCGGGCGTTTCAGCGCGCCAGGCGGTCCACAGCGCGGCGAGATCGTCCCCCCAGATCGAGAAGTCGGCGACATGGCCGGTCACCGCGTCGATGCCGAGCCTGCCGGACATGCCCTGTCCGCGCCAGTCGGCCGCTGTCACCCGCCAGCCGAGGCCCGCCCAATAATCCAATGTTTCGAGGTACTTCTCATAGAAGTCCCCGCGCCCCGGCAGGAACAGCAGCGAACCGCGCGGCTTGTCGGCGGCCGGCCAGTCGATCCGCCGCAAGGAATGGCCGTCGGGCAAGGCCCAGCGCGTCTCGGTCGCTCTCTCTGGAATCTTCCGGCGATCGAACCCGGCCTGCGTTTCAGCGCGCGTCATTGGCTAGTGGGAGGCTCAGACTGTTGGTTACTATTTGGTAAGCAGTGCCCCCGTAGACCTGCCCCCGAGGACACTTGCCAAGGATACTTGGGGGGCACCATGCAGGGCGACTATTTTTCCTACGGATTGCTGGCGGCATTGGCAATTGCGTTACTGTTCGCGGCTTTTACCGACCTGCGTTCGCGCCAGATTTCGAACAAGCTCAACGCCGCGATCGCGCTTGGCGCACCATTGTTCTGGTGGGCCGGCGGCCTCTCGTTCGGCGAGATCGCCTGGCAGATTGGCGTCGCTCTGGCAAGCCTGGTCATCCTGGCCGGCTTCTTCGCACTGCGCTGGATGGGAGGCGGCGACGTCAAGTTGCTGGCCGCGCTCGCGCTGTGGGTGCGGCCGGCCCTGTTCCTTGAGCTGGTCATCGCCATGGCCATCATCGGCGGCCTGCTGACCCTGGCCTTCGGCGCCTGGCATATCGCCCGCCGCCAGCGCGACCGCCTGGCGATTCCCTACGGAGTCGCGATCGCCGCGGCGGCCCTGGTCGTGATCGGACAGACCTATCTTCCGCAATTTCAACAGAGCGGATTGGCTGGGTGACCAGATTTTAACCATTTTGCCCGATCCAAGGGCCTGAAACGACCGAATTCTACGACGAGATTTCTCTAGGGGGGCTTGCACGGCCATGGATAAGAAAAAGCTGTTGCTGCTGATCGGCGCGCTGATCATCGCGATCGGCACGGGCCTCGCGGCGCGTAGCATGCTGTCCGGCAGTTCGGCCCCGGAGGCCGCTGCGGTCGCTCCGCCGGTATCCCAAGGCCCGAAGGTCCTCGTCGCGCAGCGGGCCCTTCCCGTCGGCACGATCGTCACGCAGGATTCGATTTCCTTCCAGGCCTGGCCGCAGGAAATGGTCCAGGACGCCTATTTCATCGAGGGCGAGGCCGACCTGGCCAAGCTGATCGGAACGGTCGTGCGCAATCCCATCACCGCCGGCCAGCCGGTTACCCAGGGCTCGCTCGTCTCGCCCGGCGATCGCGGCTTCCTTGCTGCGGCCCTCGGACCGGGCATGCGCGCAATCACCATCACCGTATCGCAGAAGACCGGCGTTGCCGGCTTCATTTTCCCGGGGGATCACGTCGACCTGCTGCTGACCCAGGCCGTCCCGGGTGATCTCAAGACCACCGAGACGATCCTGCGCAACCTCCGCATCCTGGCCACCGACCAGTCGACCGACACCGAGATCGTCGACGGCAAGTCGATCGTCCGCCAGTCCAAGACCGTCACCCTCGAGGTGACGCCGCGGATCGCCGAGAAGATCCAGGTCGCCGAAACGATCGGCTCGCTCAGCCTCTCGCTGCGCTCGATCGCCGACAACCAGTCCGAACTGGAACGCGCGATCGCCAGCGGCACGGTCAAAGTTCCGACGGGGGCGAGCAAGCTCGAAGAGGACCGTCTCCTGACCCAGGCGATGAACCGTCCGATCGAGGGCGCCACCAGCTTCGTCACCGGCGGCGACGTCTCGCGCTTCCAGCGCCGGACCATCGCGGCCGCCCCGGTCAACGTGCCCGTGGGCATGGCGGCCAGCGGTCCGTCCGGCCCCTCGCCACGCACCGTTCCGGTGCGGGTGGTCCCGGTGATCCGCGTGACCCGCGGCAAGACCACGACCGAAGAGCCGGTGGGACACTGAAGCGATGGCCCGCAGCAACCCGTTCACGATCACATCCGGCGTCGCCGACGCCGCTTCTAGGGGCAAGCCCATGAACCGCCGCCTGATCCACACCTTGCTGACTGCGGCCTGCGCCGCGGCGCCGCTGGGCCTCACGCCAAGCCAGGCCGCCGCCCAGTCGGTCACCCGCCCCACCGGCGATCTCCCGCTATCGATCGGTCGCGGCCAGCTCGTCACCATGCCCGGTACGATCTCCGACATCTTCGTCGCCGACGATCGGGTCGCCGATGTCCAGGTGAAGTCGGGCCGTCAGCTCTACATCTTCGGCAAATCGGGCGGTGTGACGACGGTCTATGCCAGCAACTCGGCAGGCGCAATCGTATGGTCCTCGACCGTCCGGGTGGGATCGAACATCGACTCGGTCGATCAGATGCTGCGTGTTGCCATGCCCGACGCCAAGATCGCGGTCGCCACGATGGGGACCAATACCGTCCTGCTGACCGGCACCGTGGGCGCGCCCGAGGATGCGGCCGAAGCTCAACGCCTCGTCACCGCCTTCATGGGCAATGGCGCCAACGTCATCAGCCGCCTGAAAACCGCGACGCCGTTGCAAGTCAACCTGCAGGTTCGCATCGCCGAAGTTAGCCGCTCGCTGGTGCGCGACATCGGGGTGAACCTCAAGACGATGGACGGCAGCGGCGGATTCAAATTCGGGGTTGGCCAGGGCCGTTCCGACTTTTCCTCGCAGTGGAATTCCGGACGAGTGCTGGGCGTTGGGACCAACCCGTCGCAGTACGGCATCGACCCGATTTCGGGTGCGGTCGCCTTGCTCCCGGGAACGAGCATCAATCCCGTGGCGATCGGCAGCACTTTTGCCGGTGCCGGCAAGCTTTTCGGCCTCGACATCCTCGCCGCGCTAGACCTTGGCGAACAGATCGGCCTGGTCACCACGCTATCCCAGCCCAACCTCACGGCCCTTTCGGGCGAGACCGCCGATTTCCTCGCCGGCGGCGAATTTCCGATCCCGCTGTCGCAAGGGCTCGGCGCGACCTCGGTGGAATACAAGAAATACGGCGTCAGCCTGTCCTACACGCCCACCGTACTTGCGAACGGTCGGATCTCCCTGCGGGTGCGCCCCGAGGTTTCGGAGATTTCCGCGCAAAACGCGGTCGTCATGGCGGGCACGTCCGTCCCGGCGCTCACCGTACGGCGCGCGGAAACCACGGTGGAGCTCGGCTCGGGCCAGAGCTTCATGATCGCCGGCCTGCTTTCGAACAACGCCCAGAACGCGCTTAAGCGCACCCCGGGTGCCGCCGACGTGCCGATCCTGGGCAATCTTTTCAAGTCGACCAACTTTCGCAAGGGCGAGACCGAACTGGTGATCATCGTCACCCCCTATCTGGTCAACCCGGTCAACGCGAACGACATCAAATTGCCGACAGACGGCTATCAGACCGCCAACGAGATCCAAAAGCTTCTCGGCAACAAGATCAGCGACGGCAAGAGCGGCCTGGATCGCCCCAAGCCGGAATCGGCTCCGGAAGCGACCGCGCCCGGCCCCCGGGTCGGCGCTGCCGAAACGGCCGCTCCGGCCCAGCCGCAACAGCGTGCGAGCAAGGAGGACGCCAAGCGCGAGGAGCGCAAGAGCCGCAAGCACGCCAAGGCCGGTGACGTCGGTCCCGGCTTCAGCCTGAATTGAGGGAAGTGACGATGCGTAACCTTTCGATCCGCACGGCCGGCGCCGCCGCCCTCGCCGCCTCGATGGTCGTCTCGCTCGGCGGCTGCGCCGGCCTGACCGCCAAGAACAACAACACGTTGGAATCGATCCACCAGCCGGTGGTCGAGCGAACCAACTACACGCTCGACGTCGCGACCGGATCTGGCGGCATGTCGCTCCCCGAACAGCGCCGGCTCTCCGGCTGGTTCGACGCCATGGACCTGCGCTATGGTGATCGCATCGCGATTGACGATCCGCTGGCCTCAGGCGCGACCCGCGCCGCGGTGGAGGCCATCGCTTCGCGCTACGGCATCCTGCTCAGCGACGGCGCGCCGGTCACCCCCGGCTACGTCAATCCCGGCACGGCCCGGATCGTCGTGACCCGCAGCACGGCTTCGGTGCCCGGTTGCTCGGACTGGTCAAAGAATTCCGAAAACGCGCTGATGAACGAGACGAGCACCAACTTCGGCTGCGCCACCAACGGCAACCTGGCCGCGATGGTCGCCAATCCCGAGGACCTCGTGAGGGGCTCGACCGCCGTGGGCGAGACTACCGTAATGAGCTCAAACAAGGCGATCGACGCCTACCGCGCGGCCGCGCCGACCGGTAACGGCAACACCGTCAAAGAAAACGCCACCAAGTAACCCGGGAGCCTAGAGTCATGAATGCACCTTGGAAACCCGGCGCACAGGGTAACCGCGACGTCTTCTCCGCCTTCATCTGCGACGATGCGGCGCTGGACGTGCTGCGTCCGGTGGTCATCGAAATGGGCTGGCAGCCCGAGAAGTGCAACAAGGGTGGCCTGCGCAATGCGGTTCAGTCCCTGTCGATTTCGGCGAGCCCGAACATTCTGATGGTCGACATGTCGGAAAGCGGCGATCCGCTGAGCGATATCAACGCCTTGGCCGAAGTCTGCGAGCCCGGCACGGTCGTGATCGCGATCGGCCAGGTCAACGACGTGCGGCTCTATCGCGACCTCCTGGCGAGCGGGATCCACGATTACCTGCTCAAGCCGTTGGCGCCCGGGCAGCTACGCGACGCGCTGGTCAATGCCCAGGCGATCTTCGCCGCGCCCAAGCATCAGGACGCTTCGGCGGCGAAGCGCCACATTTCGACCGCGGTGGTCGGCACGCGCGGCGGGGTGGGGGCATCGACCCTGGCGACCTCGCTCGCTTGGCTGTTCAGCGTCGATTACAAGCTGCCGACCGCACTGCTCGATCTCGACGTGCACTTCGGCACCGGCGCGCTGTCGCTGGATCTGGAACCAGGCCGCGGCCTGACCGACGCCATCGAGAACCCCAGCCGCATCGACGGCCTGTTCATCGAACGCGCCATGATCCGCGCCAACGATCACCTGGCGATCCTTTCGGCCGAAGCGCCGATCAACTCGCCTCTGCTGACCGACGGCAGCGCATTCCTGCAGCTCGAGGAAGAGTTCCGCCAAGCCTTCGAGATGACGGTCATCGACCTGCCGCGCAACATGCTCATCAACTTCCCCCACCTGCTCGCCGACGTGAACGTCGTCACGCTGGTAACGGAAATGACCCTCGCCTCCGCCCGGGATTCGATCCGCCTGCTGTCATGGCTGAAAAGCAATGCGGCCCACGTCCAGCCGATCGTCGTCGCCAACCGCGTGCATTCGGGCCTGCAGGAGATCAGCAAGGCCGATTTCGAAGCCTCGATCGAGCGTAAGATCGACTTCACGATCCCATTCGACGTCAAGGCCGCCGTCAATTGTGCAAAGCTCGGCCAGACCTTCGCGGAAGCCAACCGAACGACCAAGGCGGGCGGAATCATTCGCGACATCGGCCAGGCCGTGATGGGCATCTCCGATGTCGAGAAAGCCAGTTCGACGGCCGAACCCGTCAAGAAGTCCCTCCTCGGCAAACTCGACCTCAAATCGATGCTTCCGAAGAAGGACAAGAAGCCCGCGCAAGTGAATTGAGCGCCTGCGGCGCGGCCATTGTGGCCCCTCCGCGAGCCCTGAAGGAAGGCCCCAACGCTGATGAGCCTTATCCAGATCCTGCTCATAGCCATCGGCCTTGGCGGCTATCTGTGGTTGATGTACTCGACTTTCGTGGGCCCTTCGCCGGCCAAGGAAGGCGCGCGCCGGCTCAAGGCCGTGCGCTATCGCCATTCCGATAGCCAGGACGATCGGGTCGAAGCGCAGCTGCGCAAGGCCGTGGCCGCGCGCAAGCCCAGGTTGCACCACATCGCGGGCTCCGAATCGCGCATCGCCGCCCTTTCCTTGCGCCTGCACCGTACCGGCAAGCCATGGACGATTTCCCAGTATGTCTACGCCTCGACCGGCCTGGCCCTGGCCGTCGGGGTGGTGGTATTTCTGAACTCGGGCGCGCTGCTGCTGTCGTTGGTGGTCGGCCTGTTCGTGGGCGCGGGCCTACCGCATATGGTCGTTGGTTACTTCGTGAAGAAGCGGATCAACGATTTCACCACGAAGTTTCCCGATGCAATCGATCTGCTCGTCCGCGGACTGCGTTCCGGCCTTCCGGTGACCGAAACCCTGGGCATCATCTCGACCGAGATCCCTGGTCCGGTGGGCGCCGAGTTCAAGCTCGTCACCGAGCGGATCAAGATCGGCAAGACCATGGAGGACGCGCTCCAGGAGACTGCCGATCGCATCAATACGCCGGAGTTCCAGTTCTTCGTCATCACCCTTGCCATCCAGCGCGAAACCGGCGGCAACCTGGCCGAGACGCTCTCCAACCTGGGAAGCGTCCTGCGGGGACGCGCCCAGATGAAGCTCAAGATCCGGGCGATGAGCTCCGAATCCAAGGCCTCTGCCTATATCGTCGGCTCGCTGCCGTTCATCGTCTTCGCCATGATCTGGTGGATCAACCCCGGATATCTCAGTGGTTTCTTCACCGACGACCGGCTGATCGTGACCGGCCTCGGCGGCCTGGTGTGGATGTCGATCGGCGCCTTCATCATGGCCAAGATGGTCAGTTTCGAAATCTGAGCAGGGACAGAGCTTCATCATGTTGAACACCCCGCCTGGACCGACCCTTCTCGGCTTCGACGTCATTCTCGTCGGCACCCTCCTGGCCGCGGTTGCCGCGGTTACCGTGATGTTCGCGATCTATGCCGCCATCACCGTCCGCGATCCCATGGCCCGCCGGGTCAAGGCGCTCAACGACCGCCGCGAGCAGCTCAAGGCCGGTATCGTAGCCGCATCGGCAAAGAAGCGCGCCAGCTTGGTCCGCAAGACCGAGCAGGCCGACAAGCTGCGCGATTCGATGGCGTCGCTGAAGATGATCCAGGACAGCCAGGTCCAGCAGGTTCAGCAGAAGCTGGCCCAGGCCGGCATCCGCAAGAAGGAGCTGGCGGTCGCCGTCATCCTCGGCCGCGTGGTCATGCCGATCCTGCTTGGCAGCTTGGCCGCTGCGGTGATCTATTGGATCGACTATTTCCCCGAATGGGGCAGTTTCAAGCGCTTCATGGCCTTCGCCGCCGCGGTGGTCCTGGGCTACAAGGCCCCTGATCTCTACCTGGACAACCTCGTCTCCAAACGCACCGATGCGATCCGCAAAGGGTTGCCGGACGCGCTCGACCTCATGGTGATCTGCGCAGAGGCCGGACTGACCGTCGACGCCGCCTTCAATCGCGTCGCCAAGGAATTGGGTCGCGCCTACCCGGAGCTGGGCGACGAATATGCCCTAACCGCAATCGAACTGTCGTTCCTGTCCGAACGCCGGCAGGCTTTCGAAAATCTCGCCTACCGGGTCAACCTCGATGCCGTGAAGGGGGTGGTCACAACCATGATCCAGACCGAACGCTACGGCACCCCGCTCGCCTCGGCGCTCCGGGTGCTTTCGGCCGAATTCCGCAACGAGCGCATGATGCGTGCCGAGGAAAAAGCCGCGCGCCTGCCGGCGATCATGACCGTGCCGCTGATCCTGTTCATCCTGCCGGTGCTGTTCATCGTCATCCTCGGCCCGGCCGGCTGCTCGATCTCGGACGCCTTCGCGGCCAAGCCCGGCGGCGGCTAGGGTAGGATTCAAAAGTTCGAGAGCGCGACGGCCCCTCCCACTCACCAGCGGGAGGGGCCGTCAGCCGTTAGAGACCAAGCTTTGCGGCAAGGACGCGGTCGCGCTCCGCAGGCGCGGTGAAGATCGCATCGACGGGAAAGCCGTCGATCGCACTCGGCTCGCGCGTGGCCGGCAGTCCTGCGGCCAGGCGCCGCACCGCCTCGCGGGCCAGACCTACGTTGGCCGCCATCACGGCAAGCACGTCATGCGCCTCGACGCCCGCGACTTCCCCGCGCCAGGAATCATAGTCGGTGACCATGGCCAGGATCGCATAGGGCAGCCCTGCCTCGCGGGCGAGCCTGGCCTCGGGCATGGCCGTCATGCCGATCACGTCCGCACCCCATTGGCGGTAGAGCCGGCTTTCGGCACGGGTCGAGAACTGCGGACCGTCTATGGCGATATAGCAGCCGCCGCGGTGGACGGTCGCTCCGGCGGCCTCCGCAGCTTCGGCGGCCAAGCCCGACAGCCGTGGGCAGACCGGATCGGCCAAGCCCACGTGGCCGACCAGGCCGGGCCCGAAAAAGGAGCGCTCGCGGCCATGGGTATGGTCGATGAACTGGTCCGCGGCGACGAACTGGCCGGGCGCCAGCTCCTCACGTAGCGAACCGATGGCGGAGAGCGCCAGGATGTCGGTCACCCCGCAGCGGCGAAGCACATCGATGTTGGCGCGGTAGTTCACGTGGCTTGGCGGCAATCGATGCCCCGCGCCATGCCGGGCCAGGAATGTGAAACGCACCCCGCCCAAGGTGCCCACTGTCACCGGACCCGAAGGCTCGCCAAACGGGCTCTGGACCGCGATCTCCTGAGAGTAGTCCAGCCCGATGCCCGCCGCCAGGCCCGAACCGCCGACCACCCCGATATGCCAGGTGCTCAAACCAGGATCCCCGCCACTACGAAGTCGTTGAGGTGGGCACGGTACCGGTCGCGCAGCGACTCGTCGAGGACGTCGGTGTCGGAACAATGCTTGAGCACCAGCCGCGCAGAGAAGAACCGGTCAGCCGCGCCGATCACGGTGAAATAGAACAGCTGCGGATCGACGGCCCGGAACACGCCCTTCTCCACCCCGTCGCTGATCAGCCGCTCGTAGGCCCGCAGCAGCGGCTTGAGGTAACTGTCGGCCAGGCGCTGCGCCTCGCCGGTATCACCCTCGCGGATCAGGCGCATCAGCAGGCGGTGGATGTAGGGCGTGCGGAAGAAGGTATTGACCACTGCGTCCATATGCAGCCGCAGCTTGGCCTCGGGCTCCATGTCCTTGGCGAGCAGCGTGTCCACGGCGCGCAGGATATAGGCCATGTCGCGCTCGAGCAGGGCTTTCAGCAGCCCGGCCTTGTTGCCGAAGTAGTACTTGACCAGGGCCGAGTTCAGCCCCGAGCGGTTGGAGAGCTCGGACAGCGAGACGTCGACGATGTCCCCCTCGCGCATGATCTCGCTCGCGGTGTCGAGCAGTTGCTCGCGCGCGCCCGGAGGAGCCGTGAGTTCGAGCGTGGTCATGCCGAGGGGGTCATGCGCCGCTTATTTCGGACCCATGCGGATCGCGCCGTCCATGCGCACGTATTCGGCGTTGATGTAGTCGTGCTCGATCAGGAACAGCGCGAGCTTGCCGTATTCCTCGGGCTTGCCGAGGCGCTTGGGGAACGGCACCGCGGCGGCCAAGGCGACCTGGGCCGGCTCGGGCAGCGACTTCATCATCGGGGTCTCGAAGATGCCGGGCAGGATCGTGTTGACCCGCACGCCCTCGTTCATCAGGTCGCGGGCGATCGGCAGGGTCATGCCGAGCACGCCGGCCTTCGAGGCGGTATAGGCGGCCTGGCCGATCTGGCCGTCCTGCGCCGCGACCGAGGCGGTATTGACGATCGCACCGCGCTGGCCGTCGGCGTCGATCGGATCGAGCGTCAGCATGCCGGCCGAGGACTTGGCGATGCAGCGGAACGTGCCGACGAGGTTGATCGCGATGACCTTCTCGAACTCGGCCATCGGATAAGGCTTCACCGCCTTGGTCTCGCGGTCGCGGCCGACGGTCTTGATGGCCGTGGCGATTCCGGCGCAGTTGACCAGGACGCGCTCCTGGCCGTGGGCGGCGCGGGCCTTGGCGAAGCCGGCGTCGACGCTTTCGTCCGAGGTGACGTTGACGTTGCAGAACAAACCGCCGATCTCGGCGGCGACAGCCTCGCCGCGCTCGGCGTTCATGTCGAAGATGGCGACTTTGACGCCCTTGGCCGCGAGTGCGCGCGCGGTGGCTTCACCCAGGCCTGAGGCCCCGCCGGTGACGACCGCGGCGATGGAACTGTCGAGCTTCATGCGATGTGATCCTCTGTTCGCGCCGAGCCAGGAGCCTGTCTCCCGCCGGCGATTTAATCAGCCGGTTAAACAGCGCGAGTGATCCGGTCAATCGCGACCTACCCGAATTCGCTGGGCCAGCGCCTCCAGGCCCCTTCCGCCCGGGAGCGCGAGATGCCGTTGGCGCCCATCCTCGGGAAGACCAGACGTTCCACACGAGCGGCAATCCGCCTAATCTGCGATTTTATACAATGATTTTTGGATCATTACTTTATAATATAGGTCTGCGTTAGCCCTAGATCGATTATTAACTGAGGATTTACCACAATTATTCCGGTTGTCCGGAACAGGTTACACATAGTCTTATTTGGCACCACAGCGAAATGGGAGGCTGAAACTATGCAACCCCGGCAAGAGATGCGACACGCTGCTGCGCCTACAGAATTGCAAGTCCTGTCCCCCGACCGCCGCGGCGACCTCCGCTTCATGACAGTCTACCGCCTCGTCAAGGTCCAACATGCCGGCGACGAGGGACTCGGTCGGTGCAGGAACATATCCGACGGCGGTGCCAGGCTCGAACTGCACATGGAACTGCAGCTGGGCGAGCGGGTCAGCGTTGCCTTTTCGTCCGACGACGTCGTCTCGGGAAGGGTCGCGTGGGTCAGAGGGCACGACTATGGAATCGAGTTCGACGCGCCGATCGATTGCATGAGCGTGCTCGGCCATGGGCAGAACCGTAAGCCGCCGCGGGCGCCGCGGCTCGCAACCCACCTCCCTGCCAAGGTCGCCTATCCGGGCGGGTCGTGCCAGAGCGTCGTTTCCGACGTGTCCGTGCGCGGCATGAAGATCGCGAGCACGCAGGAATTCCACCCGGGGCTTCGCGTCCGCGTGGTACTCAGCAGCGGGCATGAGGCCGAAGGGGTGGTGCGCTGGACCAGGGACAACATCGCCGGGGTCATGCTGCTCGATCCCTTCTCGGTCGAAGAACTGGGATCGGTCAAGCGCCTGGCCCAGCCCTGATCCGCCATCCCTGAGCGGGACCGTTTCCGCTACGCGGGAATAATCATGCCCGCATCGATCCGCCGCCATCGACGCTGATCACCTGGCCGGTGATGAAGGCCCCTTCGTCTGCCATCAACAGCGCGCTCATCGCGGCGATGTCCGCGGGCTTGCCGAACTGCTTGACGAGGTTCGTTTCCTTGAGGGTCCGCTTGACCTCGTCGGGCAGCACTTCCTCGAAGCGCCCATGGGCGATGACGCCCGGCGCGATCGCGTTGGCGCGGATGCCATGTTGCCCGAAAGCGCGGGCGACATGGCGGACCAGGGCGTGGATCGCCGCCTTGCTCATGGCATAGGCCGCGCGTACCGGCTCTCCGGCATAGGCCGACCCCGACGTGGTGAAGATCAGCGATCCGCCGCCGCGCGCCAGCATGGCCGGCACGGCGTGGCGCGTGCAGAGCACGAAACCGCGAGCGTTGACGCGCATGACCTCGTCATAGGCATCGAGCGGGAGATCGACGATGTTTCGCTCCCCGCCTTCGGCAAAGGAGGCATAATTGGCGTGAAATCCGTCGAGGCCCCCGAACGCGCCGACGGCGAGATCGACCAGCGCCTTGACAGAGGCATCGTCGCTCCCGTCGAGATGCGCGCCAAGCGCCGTTCCGCCCGCCTCGGCAATTTCCGTCGCAAGCGTCCTGGCGTCGTATTCCTCGATATCGCCAACGACGACCGCGGCGCCCTCTGCCGCGTAGCGGCGGGCGAGTTCGCTGCCGATACCGCCCGCTCCAGCGATAACTATCACCTTGCCGCGCAGCCTGCCTTCCATTTTTCCCGCTCCTTGAGCACCTTCTCGTCTCTCCAAGCAATGGGAGCACGCGATGACGGAACTGTCGAGCCACAACCGGACGATCGTCGAGCAGCACGACCGACAGGCCCCCGGATACGCCGCCCTTAGCCGCCAGCTGGCCCACGCCGATCGCAACGCGCAGTTGCGGGTTGCGATCGGCGCGGGGGCGGATGATCAGGTGCTTGACGTCGCCTGCGGGCCGGGGCGGATCACGCTCGACCTGGCGCCGCACGTTCGCGAGGTCACGGGGCTGGACCTTACCCCCGGCATGCTCGAACAAGCGCGCACCGCGCTGGCGGCCAGCGGCATCGGCAACGCCGCTTTCGTCCAGGGCAATGCGATAGCCATGCCGTTCGCCGATGGCGCCTTTTCGATCGTCATCTGCAGCGCCGCGTTTCACCACTTCGAGACGCCGTCACAGGTTCTCGCCGAAATGGTCCGCGTCTGTCGCCCTGGCGGCCGCGTGGTCGTGAGCGACGTCACTCCCGCCGCCGGCAAGACCGGCGAATACGATCGGATGGAGTTGCTGCGCGATCCTTCGCATGGTCACGCGCACTCGATCGACGAACTCATCGCGCGCGGCGCCCCGGCCGGCCGGGGCGCGCCTGAGGTCCATACGACCCTGACCGGACCGATGCCCTACGATGCGGTGCTCGCGACGTCCTTCCCGAAGGAAGCGACGCGCGAGGAACTGCTGGAATTGATGCGGCAGGACGCCGCCGAGGGGCAAGACCGGCTGGGCTTCAGCGCCGAGCTCAGGGACGGTGAGGTCCTGGTCACCTATCCGATGTCGCAAGTGGTGTGGGCCCGGCCGTAGGCGGGCCCAACCCCGCTCACTTCCCAACCACTTCCTTGGCCGCCGCGATGATCTGATCCGGCTGGATCAGATAGGCGTCTTCCAGGACCTTGGCGAAAGGCACCGCGCACTTCGGCGCGCCGAGGCGTTTCACCGGGGCCTTGAGCTCGCCGAACAGCTCTTCCGAGACGGTCGCGGCGATCTCGCCGCCCGGACCGAAGTCGCGGACCGCTTCGTGGATCACCAGGCAGCGGCCCGTCTTGCGGACCGAGGCCAGGACGGTTTCCTTGTCCCACGGCGAGATCGTGCGCAGGTCGACGATCTCGGCCGAGATGCCGGCGGCGGCGAGGCCTTCCAGCGCCATCATGCAGCGGATGACCTGGGTCGACCAGGTGACGATGGTCAGGTCGGTGCCGGGCACCGGGACGCTCGCCTTGCCGAGCGGGATCGGGCCCTGGTCGGCTGCGACCTCGCCGGGCGAGAACAGGGTCATGCCGGTCTCGATGAACATCACCGGATCGGGATCCTGGATTGCCGAGAGCAGCAGGCCCTTCATGTCGGCGGCATTCGACGGGGCGACCACCTTGATGCCGGCGGCATGGGCGAACCAGCCTTCGAGGTGGTCGCAGTGCTGGCCGGCGGTCTGCCAGCCGGCGCCGGTCAGGGTGCGGATCACGATCGGCACCGAGGTCTGCCCGCCCGACATGAAGCGCAGCTTGGCCGCGTGGTTGAAGATCATGTCCATGGCGACCGTGGTGAAGTTCATCAGCATGATCTCGGCCACCGGCTTGTAGCCGGCCATCGCCGCGCCGATCGCGGCGCCGATGATCGCCTGCTCGCTGATCGGGGTGGTCTTCACGCGGTCGGTGCCGAACTTGTCGGACAGGCCCTTCATCGTGCCGGTCACGCCGCCACCCTCGCGATCGCCGATATCCTCGCCCAGGACCAGGATCTTGGGATCGGCGGCCATGGCTTCGTGCATCGCGGCGTTGATCGCCTGGATGCCGTTCATCTTGACGGTCTCGGTCATGCCGGCATCTCCTCGGCGAAGACGTCGCGGCGCAGTTCGTCCGTCGACGGGGTGGGGCTATTGGCGCCGAATTCCTGCGCGGCGGCGATCTCGGCCTCGATATCCGCGGTCAGCTTGGCGAGCTCTTCCTCGGTGGCGACGCCGTCGGCGATCAGCTTGGCGCGGAAGCGCGGCAGCGGATCGGCTTCCATCGCGGCCGCCTTTTCTTCCTTCGACATGTAGAAGTCGTCGTCGCCCAGCACGTGGCCGTGGAAGCGGAAGGTCTTGCACTCGAGCAGGGTCGGCCCCTCGCCGGCGCGGGCGCGTTCGACCGCGGCGTGGAAGTGGGCGTAGAGGTCCAGCGGATCGTTGCCGTCCACCGTGTAGCCCGGCATGCCATAGCCGATCGCGCGCTTGGAGATCTGATCGACCGAGGTCGCATGCTCGTAGCGGGTGTGCTCGGCGAAGCCGTTGTTCTGGCAGATGAACAGCACGGGCAGCTTCCACACCGAAGCCAGGTTCAGCGCTTCGTGGAAGGCGCCGATGTTCGAGGCACCGTCACCGAAATAGGCGACCACGATGCGCTTCGAGCCGTCGAGCTTGGCGGCCCAGCCGAGGCCGTTGGCGATCGGCATCGAGGACCCGACGATGCCGGTGGTGACCATCACGCCGCTTTCCGGATGAGTCAGGTGCATCGGTCCGCCCTTGCCCTTGCAGGTGCCGTCGACCTTGCCCATGATCTCGGCCCAGAGCGGATTCAGCGGCATGTCCTTGGCGACCATGTCGTGGATGCCGCGGTAGATCGTGCAGATCTGGTCCTCGTTGGTCATCAGGTGCGAGATCGTGGCGGGAATGCATTCCTGGCCGCGCGCCGAATAATACGGCGCGGTGATCCGGCCGCGGCGGATCGCGGTGCGGATGGCATCGTCGTTGCGCTCGATCCGCACCATGCGGCGGAAGATGTCGAGCTGGGCGGCGGCATCCGGAGATGCGGTGTTGGTGCTTGGTTGGGTCATGGTTCCTCTCTCGGGACTCCGTCGGCTCGTCTGATCGGCACGTGCAGTATCTTCCCCGGGCAAGGTTGCAAGTGCGAGTTGGCTCCGATTCAGCGGAGGGGCGATTTTTGGGCGGTGGCGCGAGCCTCGGACGCTAGCTAGACCGCCTTAGGACAGATCGAACCCAAGCCTCCTCCGTTCGTGTCGAGCCCTTCGGCAGGCTCAGGATGAACTGCCG
>JBQCGM010000012.1:0-19500 GCA_051955585.1 Novosphingobium sp. | reverse complement strand
GGGGATTGGCAAACTCTTATATGCCTCGTCATTGCGAGCGTAGCGAAGCAATCCAGGGCGCAGTGCGTCCACGCCCTGGATTGCTTCGCTAAGCGCGCAATGACGAAATACGGGGGCATGGGCTTTCTATTCAAACTCCCGTGGACGATTTCAACGCCTGGCGGGACCTTGCCCGGCAGGCGGTGATGGCCGGGATCTCGCCCGACCGGATCGTCTGGACCCAGCCGGGCGGCGGCGGCGATCTTTTCGCGGCGGACGATGATCTTTTGCCCAAGCCGCCGGCCGAGGCTCCGCGCCCGAATGTCAGCCGTCCGTTCATTGAACAGGCCCGCAAGGCTGCGCTCCATTCCGATCCGCAGCGCTTCGGCCTGCTCTATCGCCTGCTCTGGCGCCTCCAGGCCAATCCGCGGCTGATGGAAGACGCCACCGATCCCGAGGTCCGCAAGCTGCACGGTCTCGCCCGGGCGGTGCGGCGCGACATCCACAAGATGCGTGCCTTCGTCCGCTTTCGCGAAGTCGAAGATGGAGGAGGCAAGCGCTACGTCGCCTGGTTCGAGCCCGAGCACGATATCCTGCACGCCAATGCGGCCTTCTTCGTCAACCGCTTCACCACGATGCGCTGGTCGATCCTCACGCCCGAGGGAGCGCTGCACTGGGACGGGGAGAGCTTGAGCGAGGGCCCGCCTGCCAGCCGCGCCGATGCGCCCTTTGGGGACGACATGGAGGCGCTGTGGCGCAAGTATTATGCGTCGATCTTCAATCCCGCGCGTTTGAAGGTCGGGGCGATGCTCAAGGAGATGCCCCGCAAGTACTGGAAGAACATGCCCGAGGCGGTGCTCATTCCCGAGCTGGTCGCCGGGGCGCAGGCGCGCGAGGCGACGATGGTGGATCAGGGCAAGACGCTGTTCGAGGATGCGCCGCCGGCCTCGCTCGAGGAAATCGCGGCGCAGATCCAGGCCTGCCGCCGCTGCCCGATCGGCTGCAACGGCACCCAGGCGGTCATGGGCGAGGGGCCGAAGCGCGCGGGCTTGATGGTCGTCGGCGAGCAGCCGGGCGACGTCGAGGAACAGATGGGCCGGCCCTTCGTCGGACCCGCAGGACGTCTGCTGCGCTCGCATCTCGAGCATGCCGGGATCGACCAGGCACGGGCCTATGTCACCAATGCGGTCAAGCACTTCAAGTTCGTGCCGCGGGGCAAGCGGCGCCTGCACCAGTCGCCCACGGCAGGAGAGATCGACACCTGCCGCTGGTGGGTCGAGGGCGAGCGCAAGCTGGTCCGGCCCAAGCTCGTCCTGGCGCTCGGCGCGAGCGCGGCGCGGGGCATGCTCGGCAAGACGGTATCGGTGCAGAAGGTGCGCGGGGAGCCGCTGCCGCTCGGCGACGGGAGCGAGCTGTGGATCACCACCCACCCGTCCTACCTGCTGCGGTTGCAGGACGAGGGCAAGGCGGCGGAGGAAAGGAAATTCGCCGCCGACCTGCGCAAGGTAGCGGGCAGGTTGGCGGAGCTGGTTAGCTAGACCGCTTCCAGCGCATAGCCGGCCGAGCGCACCGTCCGCACCGGATCGGGCGCATCGCTCAGCTCGATGCCCTTGCGCAGGCGGCGGATGTGGACGTCGACCGTGCGCAGCTCGATGTCGCTGTCGGTTCCCCAGACCGCGTCGAGCAACTGCCCGCGCGAGAAGACCCGGCCGGGGTGCTCCATGAAGAACTTGAGCAGGCGGTATTCGGTCGGGCCCAGCGCCACCGATGTGCCCCGGCGGGTGACGCGGTGGGCGGTGGCGTCGAGCGAGAGGTCGCCGACGGTCAGCGTCTCGCCGGCGAGCGCTGGGCGAATCCGCCGCATGATCGTAGCCACGCGGGCCAGCAGTTCGCGCGGGGAGAACGGCTTGGTCAGGTAGTCGTCGGCGCCGGTCTCCAGGCCCCGGATCAGGTCGTCCTCGGCGCCGCGGGCGGTCAGCATGATGATCGGCACATGGGCCGTGGTCTTGTCGCGGCGCAGGCGGCGGCAGACCTCGATCCCGCTTGTACCCTCGATCATCCAATCGAGCACGACGAGGTCGGGAGCTTCCTCGGAAGCGAGCAACAGCGCCTCGTCGCCGTCGCCGGTGACGCTGACGTTGTAGCCTTCGGACTTGAAGCGGAATTCGAGGAGCTCGGCTAGTGCCGGATCGTCCTCGACCAGCAGCAGGCGGGGTTGGCTCATGAAATCTCCGTCCGGTCTTCCCGGTCGGCGAGATAGTCGCCGGTGGCGGCGTAGTAGACCATCTCGGCGACATTGGTGGCGTGGTCGCCGATCCGCTCGAGGTTGCGGGCGACGAAGAGGAGCTGCGCGGCGCTGCTGATCGTCGCCGGGTTCTCCATCATGTGGCTGACCAGGTTGCGAAAGATCGAGTTGTAGAAGGCATCGACCTTCTGATCGCGTTCGATCACCTCGCGGGCAAGGCCCGGATCGCGCGCCGCATAGGCGGTCAGCACGTCGTGGACCATGTCGGCGGCGACCTCGGCCATGGCCGGGATCAGGGTCAGCGGCTCGAATTTCTTGCGGCCCTCGATCTGGCCGGTGCGCTTGGCGATGTTCTTGGCATAGTCGCCGATGCGCTCGATGACGCCGGCGATCTTGAGCGCGGCGATGACCTCGCGCAGGTCGTCGGCCATCGGCGCGCGCAGGGCGATGACCCGGACCGCGAGCTTGTCGACCTCGCTCTCCAGCTCGTCGATCCGCTTGTCGCGACCGATCACGGCCTGGGCCAGGTCGTCCGAGCCCTTGACCAGTGCGTCCATCGCCTCGCCGATCGAGACCTCGGCCAGGCCGCCCATCTCGGCGATCAGCCCGCGCAGCCGGGTGATGTCCTCGTCGAAGGCCTTTACGGTGTGTTCTAAAGCCATCTTACCCGTACCTTCCGGTGATGTAGTCCTTGGTCCGCTCCTCGCGCGGATTGGTGAAGATCTGCGAGGTTTCGCCGTATTCCACCATGTTGCCGAGGTGGAAGAAGGCGGTGCGCTGCGAGACGCGGGCGGCCTGCTGCATCGAGTGCGTCACGATTACGATCGCATAGCGGCCGCGCAGCTCGTCGATCAGTTCCTCGATGCGGGCCGTGGCGATCGGATCGAGCGCAGAGCAGGGCTCGTCCATCAGGATCACCTCGGGATCGACCGCGATGGCGCGGGCGATGCACAGGCGCTGCTGCTGGCCGCCCGAGAGTGCGGTGCCGCTGTCGCCCAAGCGGTCCTTGACCTCGTCCCACAGGCCGGCGCGGCGCAGCGAGCGCTCGACGATGCCGTCCATCTCGCCCTTGCTGTCGGCCAGGCCGTGAATGCGCGGGCCGTAGGCGACGTTCTCGTAGATCGACTTGGGGAAAGGGTTGGGCTTCTGGAAGACCATGCCGACCCGCGCGCGCAGTTGGACCACGTCCATGCCCGAGCGGTAGATGTCCTCGCCGTCGAGCAGGATCTCGCCTTCGACGCGCGCGGCGGCGATGGTGTCGTTCATCCGGTTGAGCGAGCGCAGGAAGGTGGACTTTCCGCAGCCCGACGGACCGATGAAGGCGGTGACGAACTCGGTCTCGATGTCGATCGAGACATGGTCGATCGCGCGCTTCTCGCCGTAGAAGACGGAGACGTCACGGGTGCGGATCTTGGGTTCCGCCAATTTGGACGGGGCCGGGGCTATGTCAGCTTTCACCACTTTTTCTCGAACTTGTTGCGGAGATAGATGGCGAGGCCATTCATCACCAGCAGGAAGAGGAGCAGGACGATAATCGCGGCGGATGTCCGCTCGACGAAGCCGCGGTCGATCTCGTCGGACCACAGGAAGATCTGCACGGGCAGAACGCTGGAGGGCGAAGTGAAGCCGTCCGGTGCCGAGGCGACGAAAGCGCGCATGCCGATCATCAGCAGCGGCGCGGTCTCGCCCAGGGCGCGCGCCATGCCGATGATCGTGCCGGTCAGGATGCCGGGCAGGGCGAGTGGCAGGACGTGGTGGAACACGGTCTGCACCGGGCTGGCGCCGACCGCGAGCGCCGCGTCGCGAATCGAGGGCGGCACCGCCTTGATCGCGTTACGGCCCGAGATGACGATGACCGGCATGGTCATAAGCGCCAGGGTCATGCCGCCGATCAGCGGCGCCGAGCGATAGTTGGGAAAGATCGTCAGGAAGACGGCCAAGCCGAGCAGGCCGAAGATGATCGACGGGACCGCGGCGAGGTTGTTGATCGACACCTCGATGATGTCGGTCCACTTGTTCTTGGGCGCGTATTCTTCGAGGTACACCGCTGAGAGCACGCCGATCGGGAAGGCCAGGGCCAGGGTCACCAGCATGGTCAGGATCGAGCCCTTGAGCGCCCCCCAGATGCCGACCGCCTGGGGCTTGGTCGCATCGGTGCGGCTGAGGAAGCCGAGGTCCCACGCACGGACCAGCAGGCCCTCGTCCTTCAGCTTGCGCGCCAGCGGCTGCAGCTCGGGATGGGCGTCGCCGCGCAGGGCGGCGGCAAGATCGTCGCCGACGGGCAGCGAGGCCTCGAGCTTGCCTTGGAGCAGGGCGGGATCGGCCGCGATCTTTTCCGCCACCTCGCGCCAGGCGCCGTCCTGGAGTTCCTTTGCGGCCTGGTCGCCGGCCGACTTGGCGACCGCCATCTCGATGACTTCGGGTAGGCCAGCCGTCTCCAGGGTCCGCACCGCGCCGGTGCCCGACAATTGCTGCGGGCTGACATTGAGCACGCCGGAAGTGAAGTCGATCGTGGTCCTGAGTTCTGCACGCTTGAACCCGCCGATGCCGTTCGACGTCATCGTGAACAGGAGGAAGGCCAGGACCAGGCCCGAGAACAGCACGGCGCCCAGACCGAAGGCCCGGAACAGGCGCTCGGAGCGGTAGCGGCTCTTGAGCCGCGCGGCCGACCGTTCGGCGGTGCGGGAAGGAGAACTATTCATAGGCTTCGCGGAACCGCTTCACGACGCGCAGGGCGATGAAGTTGAGGGTGAGGGTAACGAGGAACAGCACCATGCCGAGCGCGAAGGCAGAGAGCGTCGCGGGATGGTCGAACGAGCCCTCCCCAGTCAGCATGGCGACGATCTGGAAGGTGACCGTGGTCATCGATTCGAACGGATTGGCGGTGAGCCGCGCGGTGGCGCCTGCGGCCATGACGACGATCATCGTTTCGCCGATCGCGCGGCTGACCGCGAGCATGACGCCCGCGACGATGCCGGGCAGGGCGGCGGGGATCAGCACCTTGCGGATCGTCTCGCTGGTCGTCGCGCCCATCGCCAGGCTGCCGTCGCGCATCGCCTGCGGAACTGCGGAGATCGAATCGTCGGCCATCGAGGAGACGAAGGGAATGATCATGATGCCCATGACCACGCCGGCCGCGAGCGCGCTCTCCGACGAGGCGCTGGCGATGCCGACGGCATGGCCGAAGTCGCGGATCGCCGGAGCCACGGTCAGCGCGGCGAAGTAGCCGTAGACCACGGTCGGCACGCCGGCGAGGATCTCGAGCAGCGGCTTCATCACCTTGCGCAAAGTCGGGGTGGCATATTGGGTGAGGTAGATTGCGCTCATCAGGCCGAGCGGGATCGCCACGATCATGGCGATGATCGCGCCGATGTAGATCGTGCCCCAGAACAGCGGGAGGGCGCCGTAGCGGTCGCCGACGGTGGCGCCTGGCTCGGCCATGGGATCAGGACCCCAATGGGTGCCGAAGAGGAAGTCGCTTGCCGGAACGATGGAAAAGAACCGACCAGTCTCGAACAGCAGCGAGGCGAGGATGCCGAAGGTGGTCAGAATCGCGACGAGCGAGGCGAGCAGCAACCCGATCATCACCATCCGTTCGACCTTGGTCCGCGCCGGGAACTGGCCGCGAAGGCGCGTAAAGGCCCAGGCACCGCCGGCGAAGCCGAGGAGCAGCGTCGCGATCACGCCGATCGAGCCATAGTATTGAAGGCCCGAGCGATAAGGCTCGACCAGCGCCGTCGCGGCCGGGTTGAAGGCTCCGAACGACTGCCCCGTGGCGATCGAGCGGGCCTCTGAGAGGATCGCGTCGCGTTCGAAGCCGAAAGCCGGCAGGCTCGCCGCGCCGGGGCTGGCCAGGACCCGGTCGATGATCAGCACCGGGCTGATCGCGTTCCAGGCGAGGGCAAAGAGGATCGCCGGGACAGCCGCCCAGATCGCTACGTACCAGCCGTGATAGCCGGGCAGCGAGTGGAGGCGGCCGGCCGGGCCGTCGACGGGCTTGCCGCGCAGGGCCCATGCCCGCGAGCGGGCCGTGAGCCAGCCGATCAGTCCCAGCCCGAGGGCGAGCAGGAAGGGAATGGCTGGGCTCACGGTCTTCGCGGTCCTTAGAGCTTACTTGAGGGTCGAAGGATCGAGCAGCGTAAGGCTGCTGGCGATGCCGGCGTTCTTGGCCTGGACGTCGTCTGGCGAGACGACCATGCCGGCCTTGGCCAGCACGCCATCCTTGCCCCAGAGTTTCGCCCATTCGGCGACAAATTCCTTGAGGCCCTTGATCGCGCTGAGGTGCGCGGCCTTGACGTAGATGTAGAGCGGGCGAGCGCCCGGGTAGCTAAAGTCCGAGATCGTCGCATAGGTCGGCGTCACGCCACCCATCGTCAGGCCCTTCAGCTTGTCGGCATTCTCTTCGAGGTAGGAGAAGCCGAACACCCCGATCGCCTTGGGATTGGCTTCCAGCTTCTGCACGATCAGGTTGTCGTTTTCTCCGGCGTCGACATAGGCACCGTCGCTGCGGACTTCGCCGCAGATTTTGTCATGTTGTTCCTTGTTGCTATCCTTGAGCGCCTTCATCGCCGGATCGCTCTCGCAGCCTTTGACCAGGATCAGCTCCTTGAGCGCGTCGCGGGTGCCCGAGGTCGAGGGCGGACCATAAATCAGGATCGGTTCGGCCGGGAAGGCCGGATTGACGTCCTTCCAGGTCTTGGCGGTATTCGGCTTGCCGAAGGGATTGGCCGCCAGCGCCTTGTAGACGTCGACCGGGGTCAGGGCGAGGCCAGGGCCGCCCTTGGCTTCGGCGAAGGCGATGCCGTCGAGGCCGACCTGGATCTCGACGATGTCCTTCACGCCGTTCTTGGCGCAGTCGTCGTATTCGGACTTCTTGATGCGGCGCGAGGCGTTTTCGATGTCCGGGTGCTGGGCGCCGACGCCGGCGCAGAACAGCTTCATGCCGGCGCCCGTGCCGGTCGATTCGATGATCGGCGACTTGAACTCGGTGTTCGACTTGGCGAGCGAATCCGCGACGACCTTGGCGAAGGGATAGACGGTCGAGGAGCCGACCGCGCGGATCTGGTCGCGCGAGGAATTCTGCGCGCCGCCGCAGGCCGAAAGCAGGGCCGTGGCCGCCGTGGCCGTGGCGAGGATAAGGGCTGTCTTCTTCATGGGCACATACCTCCCGTTGGAGTGCTGGCTGCCGCTCTGGTGAAGTTCCATGACAGGTTTATGACAAAACATCGGACTGCTTCGCAATCTGCGGTAACAGAACAGTCACAGTCGTGCCGATGCCCAGAGTGGAAGCGATATCGAGCTTGCCGCGGTGGCGCTCAACGATGTGCTTGACGATGGCGAGGCCGAGCCCGGTGCCACCGCCCGCCCGGCTGCGGCTCGGGTCGGTACGATAAAATCGGCGGGTCAGATGGGGCAGGTGTTCGGGGGCGATCCCGGCGCCGCGGTCGGTCACGGTCATCCGCGCCATCTTGTCGTCGCCGGCCGCGATCTCGATGTTGATCGGCGCGTCGTCCTCGCCGTACTTGAGCGCGTTCTCGATCAGGTTGCGGAGCAGCTGTTCGAGCTGCTTGGCATCGCCGGTGACGCTGATCTTGCCGGCGGGGCGGTGCAATTCGAAGCGCTCTGCGCCGCTGGTCGTCGCCAGTTCCCCGACCACCCGCGCCGCGAGTTGGCCGAGCTCGACCTCGTCGGTCGGCGCATCGTGTTTTTCGGCCTCGAGCTGGGACAGCGACATGAGGTCGGCAACGAGGCTCTGCATTCGCCTCGCCTCGCGCAGGACCGTCTCATGGAAACGCGCCGCGGTCTCCTTGTCGACCTTGTCGGGCTCGTCGACCATCGTCTCGACGTAGCCGATTATCGCGGAAAGCGGCGTGCGCAGCTCGTGGCTGGCATTGGCGACGAAGTCCGTGTGCGCGCGTCCGATATCGGCCTCGGTGGTACGGTCCAGCAGTTCGATCACCCAATAGCGATCGTCGATCCTCTGGCGGGTAAGTTGCCACAGACTGCGCCCACCGGTCAGGCCGCGGATCGTCACCGTGCCGCCCTCCGCAGGCAGGTCAAGCAAGCGCACGGCCTCGGGGTGGCGCAGGGCGATCCGGGCATCCTGATTGATGATGTGCGGGCCGAGGGCCGTGCGAGCCGCGGCATTGGCAGCGATGATCCGCTCGCGATCGAACAGGACCAGCGGCAGATCGAGAGGTTCGATCGTTTCAGCCATGAGATCGCGTGCCTGGACGGTGCGGGGGTCCGCCGATTCGGCTGCTTTGGGTTGGGGGCGGGCAAGCCAAAGCGAGCCCCACCAGACGACCAGCACGCCAAGCGTCAGGACAGGTTCGACCCCCGCACCAAGCATCACGGCCGCCGCAGCAGCGGCCAGGACCATGCCGGGCCAGGGTGTTTCGCGCTTGCCGGGCATCATCTCGTCCGCTTGTAATCGTCGAGCGTGGTGCCCGCCAGTGGGAAGTGGGGAGGAAATATGACGGCTGGATGACATTTCCGCCGACTATCGTTCAGGCGCAGCGGGGGTATTGGCCGCCGGGTCTTCTGCGTCTACCATTCACCGCACGGCGGTGAGGAGGAATCATGATTGCGTTGTTCAAGGCGCTGATCCCAGGCGCCCTGTTGACCTGGATCGTGTCGACGCTGATCAGCTCTGGAGGATCATCGGGCGGGATACTCAACATCATCCATTTCACGGTCCAGCATCACCAGATGTACTGGTCATGGCCTCTGTTCCTGGCGGCTACCGGGCTCGCTTGGGCAATCCTGTGGATGCTGGATTGATCGCCGCGGCGCCGAAGCGCTTGAATGGTGACCCCTACGGGAATCGAACCCGTGTTTCAGCCGTGAGAGGGCCGCGTCCTGACCGCTAGACGAAGGGGCCACTGGTTTGTCGGCATGCCTACCGGCCAAGCCGGTGAAGGTGGTGACCCCTACGGGAATCGAACCCGTGTTTCAGCCGTGAAAGGGCCGCGTCCTAACCGCTAGACGAAGGGGCCATGCCGGCTCGCGCCGATGGCAGGCCCGGGCCATTAGGGAAGCGTGGGCGGGGGGTCAAGTGTTTCGGAATACGAAACTGATTAATCGGCCCAGGCGGCATCCTCGACATGGAGTTCCGCAGCCGGCCGGCTGCCCCAGTCGTCGAGCTTGGCGCGGCCGACCAGCCAGAATTTCCGGTCCCTTGCCCCGTGGAGCAGGGCCTGGCCCATGTCGCTCTCGGCGGCACGGAAGGCCATCGCCTTGAAGCTGGCACCGTCGTTGCCGCGCACGATCATGCGGACGTGGTCGTTGCCGACGATATCGGCCTTCACCATCCGCAGCGGGCCGACCGCGATCCGCGGTGCCGGCCAGCCCATGCCGTAGGGGCCGGCGCTCTCCAGCGGTTCGAGCAACCCCGGCGCCAGGCCGCCGGGAGCGAGGGCAAGATCGAGCAGGACCGATTGCGCGGCGCTGGCCGCGGTGACGTCGGTACCGAGCTTGGCGTCGAGCCAGTCGCTTAGCCGGCCGACCGGGTCGGCGGCGATGGTCAAGCCGGCCGCCATCGCGTGCCCCCCGCCGGCCACCAGCAACCCGGCCGCGCGTGCAGCGATGATGGCGGCGCCGAGATCGACTCCGGCGATCGAGCGTCCCGAGCCCTTTCCGTGGCCGTCCTCGGTATCGAGTGCGATGACGAGCGTCGGCTTGCCGGTCTTTTCCTTGATCCGGCCGGCGACGATGCCGATCACCCCGGGGTGCCAGCCCTTACCCGCAAGGACGAGGACCGCTCGATTGTGCTGCCCCGGAAGCTGGGCTTCGGCGGCTTCCTGAACGGCCTGCTCGATCGCCCTGCGCTCCTCGTTGAGGGCGGAAAGCTGGGCCGCTATCGTACGGGCTTCCTCGGGGTCCTCGGTTGTCAGCAGGCGTACGCCGAGCGTCGCCTCACCTACGCGGCCGCCTGCGTTGATCCGCGGGCCAAGGGCAAAGCCGAGGTCGCTGCAGGTCGGCGCGCGCTTGAGCCGGCTCGCGTCGATCAGTGCCGACATGCCGATGTTGGCGCGCCGGGCCATGACCTTCAGCCCTTGCGCGACCATTGCGCGATTGAGTCCCTTGAGCTGCGCGACGTCCGCGACGGTCCCGAGGGCGACCAGATCGAGCAAAGCGAAGAGATCGGGTTCGCGCCGCGTCTCGAAATAGCCCACGCCGCGCAGGCGGCGCACTGTGGCCACGGCGAGGACGAAGGCCACCCCGACCGCGGCGAGGTGGCCGTGGGCTGCGCCGACATCGCTTTCATCCAGGCGGTTGGGATTGACGAGGGCGGCGGCGATCGGAAGCTCGCTGGAGCACTTGTGATGATCGACCACGATCACGTCGACGCCGGCCTGGTGGGCCATCGCCAGCGCCTCGTGCGCCATGGCGCCGCAATCGACCGTAACGATGAGGCTGGAGCCTTGCCCAGCCAACTTGACCAGCGCCTCGCCCGAGGGGCCGTAGCCTTCGAGCAGCCGGTCGGGAATGTAGTAGCCGGCGTCGTGGTCCAGCATCCGCAGCAGCCGAATGAGCAGCGCGGCGCTGGTCGCTCCGTCGACGTCGTAGTCGCCGTAGATGGTGACGATCTCACCAGTCAGCACCGCCTGGGCGAGGCGCTGGGCGGCGGCGTCCATGTCGCGGAACTCCGACGGATCGGGCAGGAACTCGCGCAGCGAGGGCGTGCGGTGGCGGGCGAGATCGTCCGCCGCCACGCCGCGGGCGAGAAGCAGTTGGTCCACCAGATCCGTCTCGAGCCCACAGCCGTAGCTGTTCGCAAGGTCCATGTTGCCGCGCCGCCAGCGCCAGGTGCGGCCGGTCAGGGACTGGTCGATGCCGAAGACGGAGGATGTGTGGGAGGCCATCGCCTCCGCCTAAACCATCGTGCGCGCGGGGCAAAGCGCTGCGCCGTCATTTCCGACAATTGCCAAGGCCGGCGCGGCGTGGTTGGCTGGGGCCATGAGCGAGCTGCTGATAGTTTGGCACAGCCGTACCGGCGCAGCGCTGGCAATGGCCGAGGCCGCCCTGGCAGGGACAGCCGGGCGTGGCCGGCTGAGCGCGGCCGACAGCGCCGAGCCGGAGGAGTTGCTGATGGCTGGGGGCTATCTCTTCGTCTGTCCGGAGAACCTCGCGACCATGAGCGGCGCGATGAAGGAAATGTTCGACCGCGCCTACTATCCCCTGCTCGGCCGGATCGAAGGCCGCGCCTATGCTACTGCGATCGCGGCCGGTTCGGATGGACGAGGGGCCCAGGCCCAGATCGACCGGATCGTCATGGGCTGGCGGCTGCGGCGCGTGGCGGACGGGCTGATCGTCAACCTCGGCGCACAGACGCCCGAAACGATTCTTGCCCCGAAGCACGTTCCGTCCAGCGATCTCGAACGTTGCCGCGACCTTGGCGCGGCGTTGGCGGAAGGGCTGGCGCTCGGCCTATTCTGACAACCGGCTCCCTTCATGCGGCAATTCGCGTCGCGGCGGACTCGACGCCGCCGGAAAAACGGGCAAGAGCTTCGCATGTGGCGGGGACAAAGATCACCACTGTCGGAACCTTGGAAGGGGCGGAGGCCGAACCGGGCCTGTCATTGCTTTTTGCGCGGGGTCATCGGCCCACCGCGACGGACGTCCGCGACTTGAAAGCACGGCTCGTGGCCGCCGGCGATTGCCCGGGGAGCTTTGCCCTAGGCCATCAGCCTGCCGATTCCGAAGGGTGGCTCGAGCTGCTCGTCGACGGATTGAGCTTCGACCTGGCCGGCCTGGCGCCTGCGCCACCGGAGACGGTGCCTTTCCGCGGCCATGCCTTCGGCCTCGACGGCGTGGAACTGCCCCAAGGGCTAGAGGCGGTGCGGCTGATGCCCTCGCCGCACATTATCGGCGGAGCGGCACTGCCGCCCGTCGTCAGAACCATCACCGCATTGGCTAGTCTGCTGGCCCAGCTGGGTCATGTCCAGGCGGTCTGCTGGCATCCGGCGGGCACGGTGACCAAGGCCGCGCCGTTCGTTCGGATGATCGGCGCCTGGCTCGATGGCGGTCCTTTTCCGTCGCTCGGCCTCGTTGCGCTGGTGCGCGACGTCGATGGAGGCTGGCGCAGCGAAGGGCTGGCCTTTTTCACTGGGCACGAGCTGCGAATCGAGCTGGACGCCGAGCTCCCGCCCGGCGAAGCGAGGAAGCTCGCGGCGCGGGCGATCCGCCGCCTGGTCGAGCGGGGCGCGATCGATACGGCGAACGAGCTTCTCGATTGTGACCGCTCGCTCCTCGGCGTCGAACCTGCGCTCGCCGGACGTCCGCTACGGATCGGCCGCCGATCGTAAGCTGCGCCTGGCCGGTGCCTATTTGGCCGGAGAGCTCCTAGTTCGATTTCAGCTCCGCTGGACGGTTGTGGCCCGCCCGCTCCACCCAAGTGGATGAAATTCTAGCCGATCCGCTTCGCAAGTTGCACTTTGGCCGCGGCATATTCGTCGGCAAGCCGCTCGACCCGGTTTGCCACGGGTTCGACTTGGTTCACTGCGCCGATGCCCTGGCCCGAGCCCCAGATGTCGCGCCAGGCTTTGGCATCCCCCTCCGAGCCGAAGTTCATCTTGCTCGGATCGCTGACCGGTAGGTTGTCGGGGTCGAGCCCGGCGGCGAGGATCGAGGGCTTCAGGTAGTTGCCGTGAACCCCGGTGAAGAGGTTGGTATAGACGATGTCCGACGCGCGGCCCGCCACGATCGCCGCCTTGTAGGTCTCTGGGGCATTGGCTTCCGGCGTGGCGATCCAGGGGCTGCCCATATAGGCGAAATCCGCCCCCAGCGCTTGAGCAGCCAGGATCGAGCGGCCATGGGCAATCGCCCCGGATAGCGCGACCAGTCCATCGAACCACGAGCGGATTTCCTGCATCAGGGCGAAGGGTGACTGTCCTCCGGCGTGCCCGCCGGCCCCGGCGGCGACCGGGATCAGGCCGTCCGCCCCCTTTTCAATGGCCTTGCGGGCGAATGTGTCGTCGATCACGTCGTGCAGTACGATTCCGCCCCAGGCATGGGCCGCGGCGTTGACGTCCTCGCGCGCGCCGAGCGAAGTGATCAGCAATGGCACGCGCCACTTCTCGCAAGTGGCGAGGTCCGCCTCGAGCCGGTCGTTGCTGCGATGGACGATCTGGGTGACCGCGAAAGGCGCTGCGGGCCGGTCGGGATGGGCGCGGTCGTGAGCGGCGAGTTCCTCGGTGATCCGGTGCAGCCATTCGTCGAGCTGGCTCGCCGGGCGGGCGTTCAGCGCCGGGAAACTGCCGACGATTCCCGCCTTGCACTGGGCGATGACCAGCTCGGGCCCCGAGACGATGAACATCGGTGAGGCGATGACCGGCAGGCGAAGCGCGGAAAACAGGGCGGGAAGGGGCATCTGGCGTCCGTTTAAGCGAGCGATTAAACCGCTCTTAGCACGCCGGCCATGCCTGTCGAGCGCGACTTGGGGCATTGCCTTTGCCCGGCATCTGGCCAATGGCGATCCGATACCCATTCACGCCGGCAGCGGAGAGGAATTCACGAATGACTGCACAGACGCTCGATACGTCGGACATCGACCAGTACCTCGGCAAGCCCGTCGCGTCCTCGTCGCTGCGCGAGGTCATCGCCCCCAACGACATCCGCCGCTGGGTCCACGCGATGCACTATCCCAACCTGCTGCACTACGACCCCGATTTCGCCGCCGAGAGCCGCTTCGGCAAGCTGATCGCGCCGCAGTCGTTCTGCATCGCCACCGACGACGGCCACGGCGCCGCCCCGGCCTGTGTCGGCAACATACCCAATTCGCACCTGCTGTTCGGCGGCGACGAGCACTGGTTCTACGGCCCCCGCGTCCAGCCGGGCGACCTCATCTCCAATGAGCGCGTGCCGTTCGACTACGTGGTCAAGGAAACCAAGTTCGCCGGCCCGACCTGCTTCCAGCGCGGCGACAACAACTTCACCAACCAGAACGGCGAGCTGATCCTCAAGCAGCGCTCGACCTCGATCCGCTACCTCGCCCATGCCGGCGGCGAGACGGTCAACACCGAGGAGTTCGAGGAGCCGACCTGGACCGACGAGGAAGAGGCCGAACTGATCAAGCGTCGCTTCGCCTGGGTGCAAATGATGCACGACCTCGGCCACAAGGAGCGTTGGTGGGATGACGTGAACGTCGGCGACGAGCTGCCCGAGCGCGTCTTCGGCCCGCATTCGCTGGCGAGCTTCGCCACCGAATGGCGCGCCTATATCGTCAACAACTGGGGCACGATGAACCTGCGCAAGCAGGACCTTGCCGGCATGGGCTTCTCGCCGGCGATGGGCGTCTGGGAGAACGATCCCGACATGATGAAGATCGACCCCTTCCAGACCGACGGCGCCTATTACGGCCCGTCGCGCGGGCACCTGTTCCCGGGTTGGGCGCGCCGCATCGGCATGCCGCGCGGCTACGGCTACGGCGCTTCGATGGGCGCCTGGGGGATCGACTATCTCGCAGGCTGGGCCGGCGAGCATGGCTGGGTCGTCCACGCGATCTCGAACTACCGCGGCCCCGCCCTGACCGGCGACATCACGATCCAGACCGCCGAAGTCACCGAGAAGTCGGTCGACGCCGAAGGCCGGCACCTGGTCCACGTCAAGCACAAGATGGCGAACCAGAAGGGCACCATCCTGGCGACCGGCTCGGCCGAGATCGCCCTGCCCAAGAAGGCGGGTTGAGCGAGCCTGGCAACCTTTCGTCATTGCCGCAAAGGCGGGAATCCATCTCCAGGTCGTGCTTGAAGCAGGCTATGCGAGATGGGCCTCCGCCTTCGCGGGGATGACGAAAAGGGGGTTACGACGGCGCTTTCAGGAAGTGCTCGACGCTGCCCTTGAGCTCCTCGAGTTTGCCCTTCGGCTGCTGCTCCTCGCCTTCCGGCTCGCCGAGCGCCGCGGCGATTGCTCGGGACCAGGCAGCACCTTCACCCAAGGCTGAGATCTCCGGCGGCGGGTCGCGCAGGCTCTTGAGCACGGCTTCGGCCTCGAGCGTGAACTCGGGCCAGCGCGCATTGATGATGTCGCCTGCCGAAGGTTCGGCGCCTTCGGCATTGCTGCTCAGCCGCTCGCCGGCGAGGACGCGGGCGATGCGTTCGATGGTATGCGTCGGTTGGGTCATCGGGGCCTCGCTTGCTGTTCGCGAGACCAACGTAGGGGCAAGGGGACCGGTTCCGGCCCCCTTGCCTTGTCAGGCCTTCGGGCCGACCGAGTTCGCGGCGCTGAGCACGGCGCGGACGCTGGCGGTGGCGACGTCCTCGTCGATGCCGACGCCCCAGACGATCCTGCCGTCCGGCGCGGTGCATTCGACATAGGCCGCGGCGCGGGCGTCGGTGCCGGCGGTCATCGCGTGTTCGGTGTAGTCGCGGACCTCGAGCTCGACGCCGAAGCTGTCCTTCAAGGTCGCCAGGACCGAGGAGATCAGCCCATTGCCGCGGCCAGAGACCGACTGTTCCTGCCCGTCGACGCCGATCCGGCCCGCGAAGATCCGGGTGCCGTCGGTGCCCTTGGTTTCCTCATAGTCGACCAGCTGGAGGTGCTGCTCGCCGCTGAGGCGATAGACCCGCTGGAACACCTCCCAGATGTCGCCCGCCTGCAGCTCGCGGCCCAGCTCGTCGGCCAGCTCCTGGACGTGCTTGGAGAAGTGCGCCTGCATCCGCTTGGGCAGCTTGAGGCCCTGGTCCTGTTCGATCACCCAGGCGAAGCCGCCCTTGCCCGACTGCGAGTTGACCCGGATGACGGCTTCGTAGGAGCGGCCAAGATCGGCGGGATCGATCGGCAGGTAGGGCACGGCCCAGAGCTGGTCGTTGCGCTGCTCCTGCGCGGCGAAGCCCTTCTTGATCGCGTCCTGGTGCGATCCGGAGAAGGCGGTGAAGACCAGTTCGCCAGAATAGGGATGGCGCTCCGGCACCGGCAGCTGGTTGCAGTATTCGACCGTCTGGATGATCTCGTCGATGTCGGAGAAGTCCAGCTCGGGATCGACGCCCTGGGTGTAGAGGTTCAGGCCCACCGTCACCAGGCAGCAGTTGCCCGTGCGCTCGCCGTTCCCGAACAGGCAGCCCTCGACGCGGTCGGCTCCGGCCATCAGGCCCAGCTCGGCCGCCGCGACGCCGGTGCCGCGGTCGTTGTGGGTGTGCAGCGAGATCACCGCGCTCTCGCGGTTGGGCAGGTTGCGGCAGAAATACTCGATCTGGTCGGCATAGACGTTCGGCGTAGCCGCCTCGACCGTGGCCGGCAGGTTGAGGATGATCGGATGGTCCGGGGTCGGACGCAGCACGTCCATCACCGCCTCGCAGCACTCCAGGCTGAAATCGAGCTCGGCGGTGGAGAAGGTCTCGGGCGAATATTCGAAGTGCCAGTCGGTGCCGGGGAAGCGGGCGGCCTGGTCGCGCAGGACTTTGGCGCCGTTTACCGCGATCTCCTTGATCTGCGGCTGCTCCAGCCCAAACACGACCGTCCGCCATAGCGGCGAAACCGCGTTGTAGAGGTGGACGATCGCGGCGCGGGCGCCCTCCAGGCTTTCGAACGAGGTCTTGATCAGGTCCTCGCGCGACTGGGTCAGCACCTGGACCAGGACGTCGTCGGGAATGCGGCCCTCGCGGACCAGGCCCTGGATGAAATCGAACTCGGTCGATCCGGCGGCGGGAAAGCCGACCTCGATCTCCTTGAGCCCGATCTTGACCAGCAGGTCGAAGAAGCGCGTCTTCTTTTCCGCGCCCATCGGATCGATCAGCGACTGGTTGCCGTCGCGCAGGTCGGTCGAGAGCCAGCGCGGGGCCTTGTCGATGACCTTCGACGGCCACTGGCGGTCGGGCAGCTGGATTTGCGGGAAGGGCCGGTACTTGACCGAGGGATCTTTCAGCATGGGCATGACGGTATCTCTATGGGCTTGATTGCGACTGTCTAGTGGTTGTCCCCTGGGCGCCGCGCGCGCCGGGCAGACGACGCGTCAGCTCACGCCCAAGGGCGGATAAGTCGCAGGGTAAGGTCAAGCCGAGTGATCATGCCCGAAGCCTATGGGGATTGCGGGCCGGTCTGTAAAGCCTCAGCCGCAGTAGAGCCGCGCGATGCGGTTCTGATCGTCGAGCGTCACGTTGAGGCGGTCGGCGCGGAAATCCTGGGTCACGGCGTCGCCGGGAGCGATGAAGCGGACCTCGCGTTCGCTGCGGCCGGCGCTGATTTCCGACCGGATCGCCGGCGTCAGTTCAGCCCCGGCATAGTGGAGGAACTGCGCCGCCCCGCATTCCTCGGCCGGGGGCGGAAAAGCCGGGGTGGCGCTGGGATTGCACGGCCCGGCCGAACCAGCGCAACCGGCGAGCAGGGCCAGCGGCGCGGCGAGGAGGATCGCCCGGCTCACTTCGAGAAGGCCGCGATGATGTCGAGCTTCACTTCGTCGGAAACCAGGGGGATGCCGGTCGAGATGCCGAAATCACTGCGCTTGATCGTCGCCTTGGCTTCGAAGCCGATGCCTTCGCCGCCGCCCATCTGCTGCGGGAGCTTGGCGGCGCCGTAGAACGTCGTGTCGAGGGTGACGGGCTTGGTCACGCCGTTCAGCGTGAGGTTGCCGGTGATCGCCGCGCGGTTGCCGCTGGTGGGGCGCACTGCGGTCGAGACGAATCGGGCGTTTGCCGGGGTGGCGCCGAAGAAGTCGGGCTTGCCGCCGGCTTCCGCGGCCTTGAGCAGGTGAGCCGTCAGGCCGGGGCTGGCGGTGGTGACCTTGCTCACCGGGATGACGATGTCGACCTTGGCTGCGGCCGGGTTCTTCGGATCGAGCACCAGGCTGCCGGTGACCTGGCCGAAGATGCCGGTGTAGGGGGTGATGCCGAGGTGATCGACGGTCCAGCGCACCAGGGTGTGCTCGTTGTCGACCTTGTAGGTCCCGCCGGTGACGCGGGCCGGATCGGCAGCGCCGGGCTTCTGCAGGGGCGCGCCCTGCTGGGCGAGCAATGGCGCGGCGAGCGCCAAAGCAGCGCCGGCGGCTATCAGGGTCTTCTTGGAAATGGCGTGCATCGCGGCCTCCGAATACGATCGGCGCCATGATGCGCGATCCCTCGGGCGGTGCAACCCGGAAAGCCGGCGACGGTTCCGAGGATCAGATCCTCCCCGAGCTTGTCTCGGGGAGGTGGCAGGCGCCGCAGGCGACTGACGGAGGGGCAAATGGCGCCGCCTGGCCCCTCCACCACTCCGCTGCGCGGAGCGGTCCCCCACCCCCAGACGAGCTCGGGGCGGATTTGACTGGCTCAGTTCTTTGCCTTGTCGACCAGGGCGTGGGCCTTGATCCCGGGCAGCCTGGCGCGCAGCTTCGAGCCGGTCTCTTCGATCGGGTGACGCTGGGCGGCCTTGCGGCTCGCCTTCAGCTCGGGCTGGCCGGCGCGGTTGTCGAGGACGAAGTCCTTCACGAAGCGGCCCGACTGGATGTCTTCCAGCACGCGCTTCATTTCCTTCTTGGTTTCCTCGGTGATGATGCGCGGGCCGGTCTTGATGTCGCCGTATTCGGCGGTGTTCGAGATCGAGTAGCGCATGTTGGCGATGCCGCCTTCATACATCAGGTCGACGATCAGCTTCAGCTCGTGGAGGCACTCGAAATAGGCCATCTCGGGGGCGTAGCCAGCCTCGACCAGCGTTTCGAAGCCGGCCTGGACCAGCGCCGTGGCGCCGCCGCAGAGCACGGCCTGCTCGCCGAACAGGTCGGTCTCGCATTCCTCGCGGAAGTTCGTCTCGATGATGCCCGAGCGGCCGCCGCCGACGCCCGAGGCATAGGCGAGGGCGATGTCGTGGGCGTTGCCGGTGGCGTCCTGGTGGATCGCGATCAGGCAGGGCACGCCGCCGCCGCGCTGGTACTCGCCGCGAACGGTGTGGCCCGGGCCCTTCGGCGCGATCATGATCACGTCGACGTCGGCGCGCGGCTCGATCAGGCCGAAGTGGACGTTGAGGCCGTGGGCGAAGGCCAGGGCGGCGCCGGGCTTGAGGTTGGCGTGGAGGTCATCGGCGTAGATCGCGGCCTGGTGCTCGTCGGGCGCCAGGATCATCAGGATGTCGGCCCACTTGGCCGCTTCCTGGTTCGACAGCACCTTGAAGCCGGCGCCTTCCGCCTTCTTGGCCGTGGCCGAACCTTCGCGCAGCGCGATGGCGACTTCCTTGACGCCGCTGTCGCGCAGGTTCTGCGCATGGGCGTGGCCCTGCGAGCCATAGCCGAGGATGGCGATCTTCTTGTTCGAGATCAGGTTCAGATCGGCGTCGCGATCGTAGTAAACGCGCATGATTGGTTCTTC
>JBQCGM010000011.1:0-24667 GCA_051955585.1 Novosphingobium sp. | reverse complement strand
CGGGCCGACTATCCGCTGATCACCGCCAAGTGGCCCGAGCCGCAGGCGAGCGTCGATGCCGAAGCCAAGCGCGAGGTCGAGTGGCTGATCGCGCTGGTCGGCAATCTGCGCACCGCCAAGAACGAGCTCGGCATCGCGCCGGGCGCGCGGCTCGACGCCTACCTCCCCGAGGCCAGCGCGGCGACGCGTGGGATCGTCGAACGCAATGCCGCGGCGATCGACCGCTTGGCCCGCCTGAACGCGATCCGCTTCGAGGCGGCCCCGGCCGGCGCGGCGATGCAGATCGGCGCCGGGGATGCGAACATCGTCATCCCCCTCGAAGGCGTGATCGACATCGCCGCGGAGAAGGCCCGGCTCGAAAAGGCGCTCGCCGTCTCGCAGAAGGAGGCCAAGTCGCTCAAAGGGCGGCTGTCCAACCCCGCCTTCGCCGAGAAGGCCAAGCCCGAGGCGGTCGAGAAGGCCCGCGCCGACCATGCCGCCCATGCCGCCGAGGCCGAGCGCCTGGCCGCGGCGCTGGCGCGGTTGGGGTGACTTCCCGCTAGGGGAAGCGTCAGCCGCACTCGTCATTGCGAGGAGCGTAGCGACGCGGCAATCCAGGGCGGCGCCACTACGCCCTGGATTGCCGCGCGACTGCGCCGCTCGCAATGACGATGCTGGCCGCCGCCGAAGGAGAGGTCGTTGTATGCTTTCCTACATCGCCCGGGCCTGTCAAAGGCTGGGCATGGAACCCCGCGCTGTCTCGATTCCCGACCAAGTTCGGCTGACGCCTCCTGACGGGGGCTTACACCGGCTGACGGGGCATGACGCGGGGTTACGCATTTTTGCCCAGGACACTGTGCGGATCGTCCACTTGGTCGCTTGTCCATGCTAACCCTGGCCGCCCAGACCCCCGGCGAACCCGAGATCTTCCACTCGCTCCAGGGCGAAGGCCCGTCGCTGGGCAAGCCCTGCACTTTCGTCCGCCTGTCGCGCTGCAATCTGGCCTGCCGCTGGTGCGACACCGCCTATACCTGGCGCTTCACCGGCGATAACCGGCCGCACGACGACGGCCTGGCCTTCGAGCGCGGCGCCAACCAGGTGACGCTCGACGAAGCGGAGGCGGCGGAGCGGATCGCCGCCTTCGGCGGGACCCGGTTGGTGATCACCGGCGGTGAGCCGCTGCTCCAGGGCGCCGCCCTCGCCCGGATGCTGGCGCTGCTGCCCGGACTTCGGGTCGAGGTCGAGACCAATGGCACGGTTCCTCCCCACCCCGCGCTCGATCCGCTGATCGCGCAGTATAACGTCAGTCCCAAGCTCTCGCACAGCGGCAACCCGGCCGATCTGGCCCTGCCGCCCGAACGCCTTGCCGCCTGGGCCGCCGAGCCGCGGGCCTGGTTCAAGTTCGTGGTCGCCAGTCGCGAAGACCTTGCCCAGGTCGCGGCCTTGGCCGAAGCCCACGCCATCCCGCCCGAGCGGATCTTCCTGATGCCCGAAGGCCGCGACAGCGACACCCTGCGCACGCGGCTGCGATGGTTGGCATCGGAATGCGCCGCGCGGGGGTATAATCTCAGCGACCGCTTGCACATTCATCTCTACGGCGACACTAGGGGCACATGAATAGTGACCTAGGTCAGGATGACGCCGCCGCAGGGCCGGCCCCGGCTCGGCCGGCGATGAAGGGCGACCTCACGCAGGGGCCGATCTTCGGCACGATGATCAAGTTCGCGATCCCGATGCTGATCGGCAACATCATCCAGACCCTGAATGGGTCGATCAACGCGATCTGGGTCGGCCGGCTGATCGGCGAGAGCGCCCTGGCGGCCACGGCAAATGCCAACATGATCATGTTCCTGATGATCGCGGCGGTCTTCGGCTTGGGCAACGCGACCACGGTCCGCGTTGGCCAGTACTTCGGCCACCGCAACATCGACGCGGCGCGGCGGACCTTCGGCAGCGGCGTGGGCTTCAGCACCAGGGTCTCGGTGATCGCCAGCGTGCTCGGCTGGGCCTTCTCGACCAGGCTGCTGCACCTGATGGCCACCCCGGCGGCCAGTTTCGCCGAGGCCGAGGCCTATCTGCAGGTGATCTTCATCACCCTGCCCTTCGGCATGGTCTCGTTCATGCTCGGCATGGCGCTGCGCGGCGTGGGCGATGCGAAGACGCCGCTCTATTCGATGATCCTGGTGGTCGTGCTCGACATCGCGCTCAACCCGCTGCTGATCCTCGGGCTTGGGCCGATCCCGGCGCTGGGCATCGCCGGCTCGGCCCTGGCCAGCGGCCTCGCCAACTTCGCCGGCATCGCGCTGATTCTCTGGCGCACCTACGCCCACAATCTCCCGATCCGGCTCAAGGGGCGCGAGCTGCGCTACCTGATCCCGACCCGCTCGGAACTGACCTATATCGTGGGCAAGGGCATGCCGATGGGCACGCAGATGCTGCTGATGTCCTCGGCCCAGCTCGTCGTGATCGGCCTGGTCAACCGCGAGGGCATGCACACCACGGCCGCCTACGGCGCCTCGCTGCAGCTGTGGAACTACCTGCAGATGCCGGCCTTCGCGATCTCGATGGCGATCAGCGCGATGGTCGCGCAGAACATCGGCGCCGGGCACCACGAGCGCGTGGCCGAGATCACCCGCGTCGGCATGTGGGCCAACCTGGCGATGACCGGTCTGCTCAGCGTGGCCGTCGTCGCCGCCTCGCACCCGCTGCTGGCGCTGTTCCTCGGCGGCCAGAGCGAGGCCCTGCCGATCGCCCAGCACATCCAGTACCTGGTGACCTGGTCGTACATCGTGATGGGGGCGATGATGGTCCAGGGCGGCACCCTGCGCGCCTACGGCGTCGTGATCGCACCGATGATCATCCAGGCGATCACGCTCTACCCGGTGCGGCTAGGCTTCTATTTCGGGCTCTACCCGACGCTCGGCGCCGACGCGCTGTGGTGGTCGTTCCCGGCGAGTTCGCTGATCTCGGCAGGCGCGATCTGGTTCATCTACCGCTACGGTTCCTGGCAGCACCGCAAGGAGCAGGCGTTTCCGGGAGCGGGAGCGCCGGTCGCCGAAGTGGCTCCGCACTGACCGCCCGAGGGCTCAGCGCCCCTGGGCACGCCAGCGCTGGACGGTCCGCTGGACCATGTCTTCCTCGCCGCCGCTGGCCTGCCACAGGTCGCTGAATGACGGATCGGCCGAAGCGGGGCGCTTGAACTCCTCGAGATTGTCGAACGAGACGCGGATCGGGATCGAAACGCCCTCACCGCAGATGATGCATTCGCGGTTGCGCAAGGCGGGAATCGAATCGAGGAAGCCGCGCGCGCCTTCGGGCATGGCGGCCTTGACGAAGGCCTGGTCGCGATCGTTGTTGAGGCGCATCGAGATGATCGTGCCGCACTGCGAAAGCACGCCTTCGGCCAGGTCCGAGGGCCGCTGGGTGATCAAGCCGAGCGAGATGCCGTACTTGCGGCCTTCCTTGGCGACCCGACTCAGGATGCGGCCAACCGAGGAACCGTCCGCATTCTTCTCGTTGGGGACGTAGCGGTGGGCCTCTTCGCAGACCAGCAGGACCGGCCGCGGCTTTTCCTCGCGCGCCCAGATCGCGAAGTCGAAAACCATGCGACTGAGCAGCGCGACCACGGTCGAGGTGATATCCGACGGCACGCCCGAGACGTCGATGATCGAAATCGGCTTGCCGTCGGTCGGCATGCGGAAGATCTTGGCGATGAAGTCCGCCATCGTATCGCCGACCAGCATGCCGGAGAACATGAACTGGTAGCGCGGATCGGCCTTCAATTCGTCGATCTTGCTCTTCACGCGCATGTAGGGCGCGGTGGAGGTCGCCTTGTCGAGCTTGCCCATCTCGTTCTGGAGGATGCTCGTCAGGTCCGAGAGGAGGTAGGGAATCGGCGTATCGACGGTGATCTTGCCCATCGATTCGGCCAGCCGGTTCTTCGCCCGCGCCTGGAGCAGGCACTTGGCGAGGACGTCCGAATCCTCCTGTCGGTCGTTGCCGCTGGAGGTAAGGAACACCTCACAGTGCTCCTCGAAGTTCATCAGCCAATAGGGCATCTGCAGGTTCGAGACATCGAGGATGATGCCGGTACTGCGGAAGGCCGAGGCATATTCGCCGTGGGGATCGACCATCACCACGTGGCCGTGCGGCGCGGCCTCGCAGATGCGGTGCAGGATCAGCGCGGCGCTGGTCGACTTGCCGGTGCCGGTCGAGCCGAGCAGCGCGAAATGCTTGCCGAGGAAGGCGTCGATGTAGATGCCGGCCCGGATGTCCTTGGTCGGGAAGACCGTGCCGATCTGGATCGCGCTGCGGCCGTCGCCGGCGTAGATCTCACGCAGGTCCTTGGAGGTCGCCGGATAGACCAGTGCGCCGGGGATCGGATAGGAGGTAACCCCGCGGCGGAAGCCGTGGATGCGTCCCGTCAGCCGCTCTTCGTCGCCCTCGCCCAGGAAGTCGATGTTGGCGAGGATGCCGCCGGTGGTCTTGGAATCCTGGCGCTGGGTCCGCACCGATGCGAGCAGCCAGCCGTTGCCGACGCGGATCTTGATCTGGCTGCCGACCTGGCCCGATAGGGCGATCGAAGGATCCTGATCGCGCGCGCATTCCTGGAGGCGCTGCAGGTCGAGCGCGATCTGGCTGCCCGAGCCGGCGATTTCGAGCACGACGCCGATCGGCTCGCGGCTGTTGTCCACCGCGCGGGCCAGGCCTTCGGCGGCCAGTTCATCCACGCTCGCGGGCCGCGCCGCTCCGAAAGGGTTCATGCTCATGTCCGACATTGCCCGTGACTGCCCCTCGTCAGCGGCGGAAACTCGAGCCTAGAGGACTAAGCGCGACCGGTTAAGATAGGCCTAAACGAGCGCGAACAAGCGCCCCGCGGCCCAGCCCATCAGGACCGAAACGGCCACGGCGGCCAAGCCGTAGAAGAAAGAATAGCGCTCGGCGAAATCGGCGATCGCCAATTCGAAGCCGAGCTTGCGGACCTCGACCTTGCTAGTTGCCGAGGCGACGACACGGCCGCGTGAGATGGCGAATGTCTCGGCCGTATAGGTGCCCGTCTGGACGCTGGAAGGCAGCGCGATCCGCGCCTGGTAGAGGACCTGTTCGCTGACCTTCACGGCGCCCTCGGCCTGCTGGTAGAGCCCCTTGCGCGCCATCAGGTCCACTAGGCCGGCGGCGAAGCGGGTCTGTTCCTTGGGCTCGATCGCCCCGATCGGCGAGAGCTGAAGCCAGGGCAGGCCGAGCTCGTAGATCGCCGCGGTCTTGTCGTCCACGATCTCCCGCACCGGGCGCGAGGAAGCGACCGCGAAGAAGCTGGGGGCCGAGCGGAAGCCGGTGCTGGCGGCATTGATCCAGACTCCGGCGACCTTCCGCTTCTCGCGCAGTACGATGGATTGGGTCGGTCCCTTGAGCACCACGACGATGTCGAAGTCGCGCCCGGCCCGCGCGCCCTCGGGCGTCAGGATCGCGCCGAACAGCAACAGTTCGGCACCGGTGAAGCCCTGGCGGACCTGGATCTCGTGCTGGGATACCTCGGGCACCAGGATCGGCTCGCGCGCTCCGCCCAGGAACACAAGGACGAGCAAGGCGAGCAGCCGCTTCACAGGGGGGCCACCGAATAGATCTCGTCGGGCCGCCAGCCCAACCCCAGGGCCATGCGGAAGGCGACAAGCAGGACGATCACCGCCATCACTAGGCGCAGCCGCACCGGATTGGTCGACTGCGCCAGCTTGGCCCCGATCTGCGCACCCGAGACCGAGCCCAGCAACAGGAACACGGCCAGCACCATGTCGACCGCCTTGGTCGTCAACGCGTGCATCATGGTGGTCGCCATGGTCACGAACAGGATCTGGAACAGCGAGGTGCCGACGACGACATTGGCGCTCATTCCCAGGATATAGAGCATCGCCGGAACGAGCACGAAGCCGCCGCCGATGCCCATCAGCATTGTCAGGATACCGGTGGCCACGCCCAGCAGCAGCGGCGCCAGCGGGGAAATGTAGAGCCCCGACCTGTAGAACCGCCAGCGCCCCGGCAAGGCCGCGACCATCGGGTGGTGGCGCCGCTTGCGCGCCGGGATCGACACGCCGCTACGCGAGGAGCGCAGCGACTGGATGGATTCGCGCGCCATGACCGCGCCGATCCCCCCGAGGAGCACGACGTAGAGGATGTTGATCACGGTATCGATCTGGCCGAGTTCCTGGAACATGCGGAACAGCACCGCACCCATTCCGGTGCCCAGAATCCCGCCGGCCACCATGACCAAGCCGATCTGGTGATCGACCCCGCCGCGGCGATTGTGGGCGAAGACACCCGAGACGCTCGCCCCGGTCACCTGGCTCGCCGCGGAAGCGGCGGCAACGGTCGGAGGCACGCCGTAGAAGATCAGGAGCGGCGTCGTAAGGAACCCGCCGCCGACCCCGAACATGCCCGAGAGCACCCCGGTAAGCACACCGAGCGCGATGATCACCAGGCCATTGACCGACAGGTTGGCGATGGGGAGATAGACGTCCATCCTGGATCCACGGCTAGCCCAGCGGGCGCGGCGAAGAAAGGAAGCCGACCTAAAAACCTGCGGAAACGGTAAGCGCCGGACCAGAGGTGGGCGCGGCCGCGCCGGCGACGCGAAAGCGCCAATCGAGACCAATCCGCGCGGCGGCAGAGCCTTGCGCGATGGCGATCGTGGCGGTGGGCCCGACATCGAGCCGCGAGGCGCCGTGCTGAGCACCGCCCCAGGTTCCGCCCCCGGCCCGCAGTTCGAGCTTGCCGGCCCGGGCTACCCGCCCGTCGATCCGCAGTTGGCCGTCGGCAAAGGGCGTGCTGCTCGCGCCGCCGACATAGCCGGCCTGGGCGTAGAATTCGGCGCGGGTCTTGCCCGGTAGTGTCAAGGATGGGAGCTCAGTCACCGCCATGACGGCGGGTCGCGCCATGGCTCGGCCCGATAGTACCCCGACACGGCCCTCGGCGGCGAGCATCACCGGCAGCCCGACGACGGGGCGGATCGAGAGGCCCAGCGCGACCTCACGCTCTACCGAACCGCCCAGGGCAGCGCTGGCGCGGACGTAGGCCGTTGGTCGATGGGGGCTGCCCGGCGCGAGGCGATAGCGCAAGACCGCCCCGACCTGGCTGCCGCCATAGGTTGCCACCCCCGGGGCGACCGCGCTCGTTCCGCCGCCACCGCGCACGAGGGCCCAGGCGTCGCCCGTCCAGCGGCGTTCACTCGGCCCGCGCCGCTCGCCCGGCAAGGCAGGCACCGCCGGCGGCGGTGACGGCGCAGCCAGGATCGCGGGTGGCGCCAGCCGAACCGCCTCAGTCAACGCCTCGGGGCCGGGCATCCGCGCCACGGCAGCCAACCACATCATCGCATGCCCGCCGGCGAGGCCGGGGGCGACCGGCACCGGCGATGCGGCCGCAGCGTAGGCGGAAGCCGTGATTGCCAACCCATCGCCCGCCGCCCGCATCGGAACCTCCGGCGGCCAAGCCTTGGCGGGCGGCACACCCGGAGGTTGCCGAGACGGCTCGGCGCGCGCGTCAACCGGCGCCGGACGCTCCGCCGGATCGGCCCGGATCGGCGCCGTGCCGTCGGCCACCTGCCAGGTCGCGATGCGCGCGCCGATCCAGCACAGTCCGATCAATCCAAGTACGAGCAGCGGCTCGCCCCGGCGACGCTGCTGGAGGGCGGTCAAATCCCCGCCGCTTGCGGCATGTCGCGTATTTCCGGCTGGGCCGGATGCAGCGTGTGGACGGTCTTGTCCCAGGTTACCCGCTTCCCCTGGAGCGAGCGGACATAGGCGGCGATCGCGCGGCGGCTGGCGAGGATGGCGACGGCATTGCCGATGACGATCCGCGGTCCGGCGCGTAGCCCGTCGACCAGACCGTATTCCCGCGCGGTGAAGACCATGCGGACCGCCGTACGCCAGGCGAACGCGATGAAGCTTGCCCACAGCATCAGCTGCCAATGCGGCGAAAGCCGGACGTCGTGCTCCCACCCGGCGGCACGTGCCAGCGCCAGGACCGTCCAGATTCCCACGAGCAGGTAGGCAGCCGCCAACACCAGCGCCGTCAGCGGCCCGCGGCGATCGCGCAGTGCCATCCAGATGTCGACCGGCCGCCGCGCCCAACCAAGCCGATCCCAGGACTGAAAGGCGATGCCGTGAATCCAGCGGGTCTTTTGCCGCACCGCGGCCTGGATCGTCGCCGGGAAGCAGGCGCGGGTCGCTACCAGTTCGCCGTGCTCGTCTCGGACCCGCAGGAAGCGGCTGCGGCCGCCGGCCCGGCTGATCAGCCAGCCGAGTTCGTAGTCCTCGGTCAGACACTCGGCGGCGAAAGGTCCCTCTCCGCCAGCCGCGCCGCGGAACTCCGCAAGCTTGTCCAACACGTCGCGGCGGAAGCCGCAGCCCACCCCCGCAGCCGGGATCGCCGCACCCAAGGCGTCGCGTACCACCAGCGCCTTGGCGTGAGCTTCGCCGAACTCGTCGGCGTAGTGCCCCGCCACCCAGCGCGAACCGCGCTGTGGTTCGGGCCGAACCGGCAGCTGGACGAAATGAACCTCGTCGAAAGCGCGCGAGATCAGGTCGAGCGCGTCGGGGTGGACCATGTCCTCGGCATCGTGGAGGATCACCCCGCGAAACCGCTCTCCCCTTCGCAGTTCGTCGGCAAGAAGCGCGGCGTAGAGACGGTTCAGACAATCGGCCTTGGTCGTCGGCCCGGCGCGGTCGAGCGGTATTATGTAGCAAACGCACCAAGGCGATTACCCATGTCACAGGATAACGTGACAGGCGTAATCGTCTGCGATACGATGGCCTATCCGGGGGGATTCGGCCATGTATTTCATCTACCTTTGGGAAGTCTTGAAGCGCGCCTTCACGGCTACGCCACGCTTGACTGACGCGCTTCAAATCTTGGCGGCATCTGCCGTCCCGGCAGTCGGCACGGTTTTTGGGATTACCTTGCCAGCGGAAACTCCAGCCTTGGTACTGGCATATATCGGGATGGCGGCGCTCGCCTTTTTCGTCATTCGCTTGTTCTGGGCACCCTACTCGATTTGGAAGGACCATGGCGCGGAAATTGGTGGGCTGAAACTTGAGCTGTCAAAGCCCGAGCGGCTAATTCTAGCGCGCCTCGCCAAGCACCGCGCAAAGGCTAGAGTTAAATTAATGCAGCATCTAGTTCAGATGGGGCTAGATAGCTGTCGTGATGCGGATCAAGGAATGGCGCGCACGCTTGCCAAGACAACTTACAAAGCAATTTCCGCCGCACATGCAGCAGGTTACGGACGCAATGTGCGAGGCTTGATAATCGACTATTCCACGATTTGTGAAAAAGACCCTGAAAACGAATTCTGTGACCGATGGGATGCTGAGGAAAGCCTGCTGGCCTTTGTTAATGGCGACATTACATTTGAAGCTGCTGAACGCCGATTGCTTCCATACACTGAATCAGAAAGACTGCTGTAAACTTCCCCCGGCTGATCTTGTTGCGAATGTTCGGCTCGGTATCGTGAACGCCTATGTCAGCCAGCTTCCCGACCAGCTCGGCATAGGTGACGCCCCGGCGCTTCAATTCGCCCTTGAGCATCCCTTTGACACGATCTTCCCATTCCTTTTCCTTGACCGGCACAGCGCGCTCCTATGATGCGATATGTCATCATATAGCGTGCATTTGCCATTGACAAGGATGCATGATATCATCATATACAGTGCATAAGCACTGGAAACGATGACATGCAGCACTTTCTCCTCTCCGCCGCCGCCCGCACACTGAGCCTCAAGGCCGTGTTCCGCATGGGCGAGGACAAGGCGTATCAGACGTTCTGCGAGCTGCGCTGGCCCGAGACGGACGGCGAGGCCATGTGCCCGCGCTGCGGCTGCACCGAAACCTACAACATCACTTCGCGCCGCAAATTCAAGTGCGTTGCCTGCTATCACCAGTTCAGCGTCACCAGCGGCACGATCTTCGCGTCGCGCAAAATGAGCTTCACCGATCTGCTCGCCGCTATCGTGATTTTCGTGAACGGCGCGAAGGGCGTCTCGGCCCTGCAAGTTAGCCGCGATCTGGATTGCCAGTACAAGACCGCGTTCGTTCTCTCGCACAAGCTGCGCGAAGCGATGGCGCGCGAACAGGCGAACGTTACCCTCAACGGCGTTGTCGAGATCGACGGCGGGTACTTCGGCGGCCACGTGAAGCCGGAGAACCGGAAAGAGGATCGCAAGGATCGCCGCCTCAAGTCCAACTCGTCGGGCAAGCGCCAGTGCGTCGTCGTCATGCGCGAGCGCAAGGGCCGTTCGCTGGCGTTCGTCGTCGCCAAGGAAGGCGATGCCGTTCCGATGGTTCGCGACCACGTTGGTACGCTGTCGACGATCTATGCCGACGAGGGCGCGGGTTGGGATGCGCTGCATGCCGGTTGGGACACGAAGCGCGTCAATCACTCGGTCGCGTTCATGGACGAGGGTGTGTGCACCAACCAAGCCGAGAGCTACTTTTCGCGCCTGCGCCGCGCCGAGATCGGTACGCACCACCACATCGCCGGGCCGTACCTTGGCAGCTACGCGCGTGAGATGGTTTGGCGCGAGGACAACCGCCGCGTCGATAACGGTACGCAGGCGCACCGCGTTGTGTGGTCGGCTATGGCTTCGCGGGTGTCGCGCCAGTGGAAGGGGTACTGGCAGCGGTGCGCCTAATCGTAACCCTTGATCTTCGCAAACGGCGAATCCAGTCCTAGGCGCCGATCAAGATGGGCGACAGCACTAGGTGGGAGAAACTCGGTGATGGGCGCGAAATAGATGACATGCTTCCCGTTGGCCGGGTTCTCGATGCAGACCATCGTTTCGATCTTACCGTCGAGCTTGGAATAACCGCTCTGGTAGACGCAGCCCTTTTCGGTCCGCGCCCATTCGAGATAGTCGTTGAAGCGGGGGTGACCCCCAAATGGGTAGGCCACCCCCTGCCTCCGAATTATGCAGCGATACGCAACTCGAGATGGTCGGTCATCAGCGACTGATGAGCGGCATCGAACCATTCGGCGAATACGGCCGGCGCGGGGCCAATGCCCGCAAAATCCGTACCGTGCTTAGCGCGGGTGTGCTTGCACTCCGCACGAACGGTTGCCCGAAGGCGGCGCATAGCCGTCTCAAAATCGCATCCCTGGGCCGCAATGTCGTACTCTACGACTTGTGCGACCCACGCATCCCCCTCACGATAAGCGATGACGCGCAGCGGATCGCTTGTGGTGGTGTTCATGGTGTACTCTCCAAATGATTACAAACGTTGCATATACGATGTAACCAGCAGCCGAACCGGGCTATGTCGGAACAACTACCGGGGAGTCAATAAAGTTCCGTTACCAGCCCCCTATAGGAAAGCTGACAGCACATCATGTCGCGTACAAGCGGAATTACGAGATTGTGCCAGTACGGAGCCTGAACGACGCTACGGCGGTATCGCCGTGAGCCGGGCGTCTCGGTCCATCGTCGGGGTACGAGTTTCAACTCCCATTCCGCCACCCGCCTTCTAGCTGGGCGTCGGGCTTGGTGATCTTCCACGCCAGCAGCGCGCCCTTTCCGGCCTTCCGCGCCGCCACCACTCCCTTCCGCTCCAACCGCTTAAGAGCGTGGCCTACGCGCTTCCTAGTCAGCACTCGCAAGGCCCTGTCGGCATCGTTCATGCGCCGCTGCACCATGACCTTGACGGCTAGCTCGTCGGTCGTCTGCCAGCGCTGAGAGCCGCGCAGCATTTCCAGCAAGGATCGCTGAAACTCGCCCCGGAAGGCCGCATTCGGCGGCGGCAGCGCCTTGACCGGCATATCTTCGAAGTCGATCTCGGGATCGAACAGGCGCAAGGTCTGGTCGATATGGTCCAGTGCCGCGACCAGGCGGGCGGCTTCCTCATGGATCGCATGAATGCGCCCGGCGATCTCGGCCCGCTTCTTGATGAGCCCGCGAATGGTGAGGTTTGCCATGCGGTGACATTACGCACTACAGGCGATTACATCTATCTTTGCCTTGGTGCGTTTGCTACATAATACCGCGGTCGAGCACGACCAGGCGAACTCTGGGATCCCCGCCGATCCCGCCGATCGCGGCCTCGACGGTAGCGAGATCGTTGGCATAGCATCCGACGTAGACGGCCAGGTCCGCCTGGGGCCAGGCGCCGAGCGTATGGGAGATCATCCAGCCGATTACTTCGGCCTCGCGCCAAGCGGGCACGAATAGCGCCACCCGGCCTTGCAGCGCCCCCGCGCCCTGCGACCTCGGCATACGACGGGTCCGCGCGCGGCCGGTCAGGCGCAGCCACAGCCAGACGAGATCGATCGCCAGTTCGTCGAGTGCGCCGACGATGAACCAGAAGAGGGCGAAGAGCATGAGTTCACGCTGGACCAGTTGCAGCCCATGCAGCGCCACCTGCACGGGCAGCTCTCCCATCGGCATTTCTTCGGCCCCCGCCCGAATTTACCCCGGTCCAGCCTATGGGGTTTGACGATCCCGCGCAACGCCTTCATGTCATGCAAAATTCCGGGGGTCCGCATGCCCGTTCGCAACCATACCGCCAATCGGCTCAGCACTGCCGCGACCCAGCTTTTGGGCGGTGAAGCGGGCGCCGGCGTTCTGCTGATCGTCGTTGCGGCGGTGGCGCTGGCCTTGGCCAATTCGCCGCTCGCGGGGGCATGGCACCACCTGCTCCACGGTACGCTCCGCTGGACCCCGCTGGCCAAGCTGGACACTCTGCACCTGTGGATCAACGACGCGCTGATGGCGGTGTTCTTCTTCACCATCGGACTCGAGATCAAGCGCGAATTCCTTCACGGCCAGCTTTCGACCCCGCCGCGTCGGCGCCTGCCGATCCTAGCGGCGGCGGCGGGAATGATCGCGCCCGCGCTGATCTACCTCGCGGTGGCGGGCGGCGGCGGGCTTGCGCGCGGCTGGGCGATCCCCGCGGCGACCGACATCGCCTTCGCGCTCGGCGTGCTCGCCCTGCTCGGCAGCCGGGCACCGCCTTCGCTGCGCCTGTTCCTGCTGACCGTGGCGATCGTCGACGACCTGGGCGCCGTGGCGATCATCGCGCTGTTCTATACTTCAGGCATCGCCCTGACCTGGCTGGCGGCGGCGGTGGGCGTGTTTGTCGCCATGCTACTGCTCGGCCTGCTGCGGGTCCGCGCCGCCCTGCCCTTTCTGCTGCTCGCCGTGGCGCTATGGTACTGCGTGCTGAATTCGGGGGTTCATGCCACGGTCGCGGGGGTGCTGGCCGCCCTCGCCATCCCCCTGCGGCCCGGCCGGCACGGCGATAGCCTCCTGCTGCGGCTGGAGCATGCGCTGACGCCGTGGAGCGCCTACCTGATCGTGCCGCTGTTCGGGCTGGCCAACGCCGGGGTCGGCCTTGGGGCCCAAGGCGGGGAAGCCGGTCCGGCAGGGCTGTTCTCGCCCCTGCCCCTCGCCGTGGCGCTCGGCCTGTTCCTGGGCAAGCAGGCCGGCATCCTCGGTGCCATCGCGCTTTCGCGCGCCACCGCCTTCGCCGCACCGCCCCAAGGCGCGAGCTGGATGCAGCTATGGGGCGTATCGATCCTCTGCGGGATCGGCTTCACGATGAGCCTGTTCATCGCCGCCCTCGCCTTCCCGGCCCACCCCGATCTGGCCGAGGCGGCGAAGCTGGGGATTCTGGCCGGATCGCTGCTCTCGGCGCTGCTCGGCTATCTGGTATTGCGGCTGGCCGGGCGGCGTTAGACCGCCGGATCTCAAGTCATTCGGCGCTGAATCACCAAGACCCCCCGTTCGGCATGCGTGCCCAGGGCTCGCGCGGTTCGAATTCCCCAGCTTCCAACTTGCCGTCCTGCAGCAGCTCGATCGAGATGCCGTCGGGCGTGCGCACGAAAGCCATGTGCCCGTCGCGCGGAGGGCGGTTGATGGTGATGCCGGCGTCCATCAGCCGCTGGCAGGTTTCGTAGATGTCGTCGACCCGGTAGGCCAGGTGGCCGAAGTTGCGGCCCCCGGTATATTCCTCCGGATCCCAATTGTAGGTCAGCTCGACCTCGGCGTCCTCCTGCCCGGGCGCGGCGAGGAAGATCAGAGTGAAGCGTCCCTTCTCGTTGTCGAAGCGGCGGGTTTCCCTCAGGCCGATGAGCTCGAAGAAACGGACGGTCGCCTCGGGATCGGTGACGCGGATCATGGTGTGGAGATAGCGGGTCATGGCCGCTTCTTGGGCACTCGTCCCGCCGCGATCAAGCCCCGGAACGGAAAAGGCCCACCCCGGCGACCGGAGCGGGCCCTGTTCCTCTGCGCAAACCGAAGCTTAGAAGCTGGCGGTCAGCGAGACCACGCCGACGGTCTTGGCCGGGCGCTTGAAGTAGTCGATGCCGAGCACATCGGAATCGCTGATGTTGGTGCCGACGACCGAAGCGTCGAGCGTCAGGTTCTTCCAGGTCACGCTCGCGCCGACCGAGAAATCGACGTAGTTCTTGACGTAGGCCAGGCCGCCGTCCGTGTAGCCGACATGGCTGTGCAGCGTGACCGGCGTGCCGGGGATGCCGCCACTCAGCTCGCCGAAGACGTAGACGTTGTGGTCGGTCAGGCCGAAGTCCTTGAAGTAGGTCTGGCCCGGCGCATAGTTGATGCCGGCCTTGGCAGTGACGGGACCAAGGGTGCCCGCAACCGAACCATAGATCTCATAGTAGTTGAAGTAGGGCGCGTTCGGATAAAGGTAGCCGTAACCGCCGACGTCGACCTTGACGCCGCCCAGCGCCTTCGTCCAGCCGCCGTAGACGTCGATCTCGGTGCCGCCGGGGGTGATCGGCGAAGGTGCCTGGAAACCAGCGGTGCTGGAGCCCCAGGTCGAGATGTAGAAGCCCGATTCGTGGCTGACGGTGATCGACGCCTGGACCGCCGGCTTGTTGTCCGACTGCGAGAGACCGCGGAAACGGTACTGCGAAACGATCGCGGCGCTGCCGGTGACGGTGATCGCGCTGGGCGGAGCGGTCTCGTCGGCGAGGGCGGGCGTGGCGGCCAGAACGGTGCCGGCGAGAAGAGTGGCGGTGAGGACACCGCGAATGGACGTGAGCATGGCAATCTTCCTTATGGAATTGTCGCTTCGTCCCTGCCTGCGCTTGAGCCGCGCATCTCGTTTCCCGGACGCGTCTTGCTCTTGCCCCACAGCAAATGCGCGTCATTGCTGCAGCGCACAAGGGCAATGTTTCGTTACGCAGCAATGTTCGGACACAGTGTGGATTTTGTGCAACGGTAGTTCACCGGCTTGTGCGCCGTGGATGGCCGGACTATCGCCGGCTTCCGCGATGATCGCCCTGTTCCGCCAATGGCTCGGCAAGAGCGCGCGTCCCGCAGTACCGCCGGGGACCCGGGTCTATGCAATCGGCGACGTCCACGGCAGGCGCGACTTGTTCGCTGCCCTGGTTGCGGCGATCGATGCCGACGATGCCGCCGGCGAACCGGCTGAGACCACCGTGATCCTGCTCGGCGATCTGATAGATCGCGGTGGCGACAGCGCCGGGGTTCTCGCCGCGGCGCGCGATTGGCAGCGGCGCCGTACGGTGCGCATCATCGCCGGCAATCACGAGGAGATGTTCCTCGAATGCTTCACCAACGCCGAGCTGATGCGCCACTTCCTGCGCTTCGGTGGGCGCGAGACGATCCTGAGCTACCCGGTCGACCCGGTGGAGCTGACCGCGGCGGAGGTCGAGCAGGCCCAGGCGCTGATGGCCGGCGCCGTGCCGGAAGACGACCTCGCCTTCATCCGCTCGTTCGAAGACAGCATCGCGATTGGCGGCTATCTGTTCGTCCACGCCGGCGTGCGCCCCGGCGTGGACCTCGCGGCGCAGGAAACGCGCGACCTGCGCTGGATTCGCGGCGCCTTTACCGAGAGCCGCGAGGATCACGGCCTGTTTGTGGTTCACGGCCATACCATCTTCGAAGAGGTCGATGTCCGGCCGAACCGCATCGGGATCGACACGGGCGCCTATTATACCGGCAGGCTGACCGCCCTGCGCCTGGAAGGCACGGGGCGGACGCTGCTGCAAACCCGTGAGCAAGACGGCGGGATCAGTGTAGAAACGAGGAGCATTTCATGAAGATCGCGATGGTCGGTTCGGGCTACGTCGGCCTGGTATCGGGCGCCTGCTTCGCCGATTTCGGCCACGAAGTCGTCTGCATCGACAAGGATCCGGCCAAGATCGACGCGCTCAATGCGGGGGTCATGCCGATCTACGAGCCCGGCCTTGCCGAGCTGGTCACCGGCAATGCCAAGGCGGGGCGCCTGTCCTTCACCACCGACCTAGCCACCGGGATCATCGGGGCCCAGGCCGTGTTCATCGCGGTCGGCACCCCCTCGCGCCGCGGTGATGGCCATGCCGATCTTTCCTTCGTCTACGCCGTGGCCGAGGAGATCGGCGCGCATTTGACCGAACCTGCCGTGATCGTCACCAAGTCGACCGTACCCGTCGGCACCGGCGACGAGGTCGAGCGCATCCTGGGCGAGGCCAAGCCGGATGTGCGCTTCGCGGTCGCCTCCAACCCCGAGTTCCTCCGCGAAGGCGCCGCGATCGGCGATTTCAAGCGCCCAGACCGCATCGTCATCGGCACCGACGACGAGTGGGCGCGCGGCGTGATGCGCGAGGTCTATCGCCCGCTGTTCCTCAACCAGGCGCCGATCCTGTTCACCAGCCGGCGCAGCGCCGAGCTGATCAAGTATGCCGCGAACGCCTTCCTCGCGACCAAGATCACCTTCATCAACGAAATGGCGGACCTCTGCGAAAAGGTCGGCGCCGACGTCCAGGACATCAGCCGCGGCATCGGGCTGGATAATCGGATCGGTTCAAAGTTTCTCCACGCCGGGCCGGGCTACGGCGGCTCCTGCTTCCCTAAGGACACCCTCGCCCTGCTCAAGACTGCCGAGGACTTCGAAAGCCCGGTGCGGATCGTCGAGGCGGTGGCGAAGGTCAACGACAGCCGCAAGCGGGCGATGGGCCGCAAGGTGATCGATGCGCTGGGCGGAGAGCCACGGGGAAAGCGTGTCGCCCTGCTCGGCCTGACCTTCAAGCCCAACACCGACGACATGCGCGATGCGCCCTCGATCGCAGTGGCCCAGGCCCTGGCCGACGCCGGGGTCAGCGTCACCGCCTACGATCCCGAGGGGATGGTCCTTGCCGCGCCGCTGATGCCGGACGTCGAAATGAAGGACAGCGCCTACGCCGCGATCGATGGCGCCGACGCGGTGGTCATCGTCACCGAATGGGACGCCTTCCGCGCGCTCGACCTCGGCCGGGTGAAGCAACTGCTCAAGGCCCCGGTCATGGTCGACCTGCGTAACGTCTACGCCCCGGCCGAAGTCCGCGCAGCGGGGTTCAGCTACGTTAGCGTGGGCCGGCCTTGATATATTGAAGCGCGTAAAGGCGCGGCCGGCCTCCTGCGCCGCGCCCCCGCGATCCATCGCTGCCCCATGGGCATGCGTTCAAGCCGCCGGCAGCAGCCTGCGCTCGCCGGCGATGCGGTGCATGCCCTTTTGCAGCTTCTCGAAGGCGCGGACCTCGATCTGGCGGACGCGTTCGCGGCTGACGCCGTAGACCTGGCTGAGCTCCTCGAGGGTCTTGGGATCCTCGATCAAGCGGCGCTCGGTCAGGATCTCGCGCTCGCGCTCGTTCAGGCCCTGCATCGCCTCGGTCAGCATCTCATGGCGGTATGAGGCTTCCTGCGCCTCGGCCACGGTCGCGTCCTGGAGCGGGCGGTCGTCCTGCAGGATATCCTGCCATTGGCCGCCTTCACCGTCCTCGCGCAGCGAGACGTTGAGCGAGGCATCGCCGCCCATCATCATCCGCCGGTTCATGTTGACGACCTCGGCCTCCGAGACGCCCAAGGTCGTCGCGATCTGCTTGACCTGGTCGGGGTGGAGATCGGTGTCCTCGAAGGCGTCGATGTTCTTCTTCATCCGCCGCAGATTGAAGAACAGCTTCTTCTGCGCCGCGGTGGTACCCATCTTCACGAGGCTCCACGAGCGGAGGATGAATTCCTGCATCGAGGCCTTGATCCACCACATCGCATAGGTGGCGAGGCGGAAGCCGCGATCGGGCTCGAACTTCTTGACGCCCTGCATGAGGCCGATGTTGCCTTCGGAGATCAGCTCGCTGACCGGCAGGCCATAGCCGCGGTAACCCATGGCGATCTTGGCCACGAGGCGCAGGTGGCTGGTGACCAGCTGCTTGGCCGCCTCGGGATCCTGATGCTCCGCGTAACGCTTCGCGAGCATGTATTCCTGATCCGGAGTGAGGATCGGGAACTTCTTGATCTCCGCCAGGTAGCGGTTGAGGCTCTGTTCTCCGCCGAGGGTCGGGACCGTAACCTTGGTGTTCATCTCGCTCACTTTCGCCTTACCTTTCTTCGTCGGCAGGACGCTTGCAGACCCTATATCAGGCATCTGTATTTGCCGCCACAAAGCGCTTCGATTGGATAAGAAACCTCAACTTGAACCTTTGGCAATTGAACCGCCCAGCGCTTTCAGCAGTTCCCGCAAATCGGCAGGAAGTTCGCTGCGCCAGTGCAGTCGCTTTGCGGTAATGGGATGAACGAAGCCCAGTTAGGCGGCGTGAAGCGCCTGACGGTGGAAGCCGAGCTCGGAAAGCAGCGGCCTGAGTCGGGGCGGAGTGCGTCCATAGACAGGGTCTCCCAATAGCGCATTGCCGATTGACGACATATGAACGCGGACCTGGTGGGTCCGCCCGGTCTCGAGCCGGCACTCGACCAGCGCGGCGGCGTCCAGGGTTTCCAGCGTGCGGTAATGGGTGACGGCGTGCTTGCCCCTTCCCTCCTCGACCAGCGCCATCTTCTTGCGGTTCGCCGGCGAACGGGCGATCGCCCCACGCACCGTGCCCGTAGCGGGCCTGGGCCGGCCGGCGGTGAGTGCAAGGTAGACCCGCTCGATCGAATGGTCGGCGAACTGCCTCGCCAGCCCTTCGTGCGCGGCGTCGCTCTTGGCGACCACCAAAAGCCCCGAGGTGTCCTTGTCGATGCGGTGGACGATGCCCGGGCGGGCGACGCCACCGATGCCGGAAAGCTGCCCCTGGCAGTGATGCAGCAAGGCGTTGACCAGCGTCCCGTCGAGATTTCCCGCGGCGGGATGAACCACCAGCCCGGCCGGCTTGTCCACCACGATCAGGTGCTCGTCCTCGAACGCCACGCTCAGCGGGATGTCCTGCGGCGCAGCCTCGGCCGGCGCCGCCTCGGGCACTGCGATTTCGAACGAGGTCCCGGCGGGGAGCTTGAGCGAGCCCTGGGCGGCCAATTGGCCCGACAGGGTCACGCGGCCTTCGCCGAGCAGGGCCTTGACCCGCTCGCGCGACAGGCCGCTCGCCTCGGCAAGCGCCTTGTCGAGCCGCTGGCCGCCTTCCACGACCGTTCCCGCAATGATGGTGTCCCCGGACATTTCGAACTGATCGCCCCCCGTGATAGGGAAGATGGGCATGGGCATCCGGGTCGCAAGTAGCGTTATTGCAACAGTGGTTGCGGAATCGGCAAACGCCGTCCCGGCCGAGTGCTGCGGCCTGCTGCTGGGCAACGAGGCGATCGAGCGGGCGGCGCCCGCGGCCAACGTGGCCGTCGATCCGCTGCGCCAATTCGAAATCGATCCGCAAGCCCTGATTTCCGCACACCGCGCCGCACGTGGCGGCGGGCCGAAAGTCCTCGGCTACTACCACTCGCATCCCAGCGGCCACCCGGCGCCATCGGCCACGGACTGCGAGCACGCGGGGGGCGACGGCGCGATCTGGGCGATCGTGGCGGGCGGCGAAGTCGCATTCTGGAGGGATACCCCTAGCGGCTTCGCGGCGCTTTCCTATGAGGTGGTAGATGGTTAAGGGCTGGGTCCGGTACTCCAACGGGAAGCGCACCTGAATGTCCGTCGAATCCATCGAACTCGCCAGCCTGCTCTGCTCGCGCCTATGCCACGACATGCTGAGTCCCGTAGGCGCGCTGTCGAACGGGCTCGAGCTGCTTGCCGACGAGAAGGACCCGGAGATGCGCAAGCGCTGCTTCGAGCTGCTCGAGCAATCGGCGCGGATCTCGACCGACAAGCTCAAGTTCTTCCGCCTTGCCTTCGGTGCCGCGGGGGGCTTCGGCGAGATGGTCCCGGTGGCCGAGGCGCGCGCGGTGATCGACGCGCTGGTCGGCAACAATGGCCGGATCGAGGTGCAATGGGCGCTGGCCGGCGATTCGCTGCCCAAGCCGGCGGTGAAAACCCTGCTCAACCTCGCGTTGATCGGGATCGAGGCGCTGGTTCGCGGCGGCACGTTGGACATCGGCGCGGAGCTCAGGGAAGGGGCCAGCGAGATCGTCGTGCGCGCCGCAGGTCCGCGGATCGCCTTCGATCCGGTGGTCGGCCGCGCGCTCGACGGCAGCCTGCCCGCCGCCGAGCTCTCCAGCAAGACCGCACCCGCCGCGATGATCCAGCAGCTCGCCGCCAGCCTCGGCGGCGGCCTCCAGTACGCGCTCGGCGAGGACGCGCTGGTCATGGGTGCGGTCCTGCCGGTGGCGTGATCGTTGTCCCGCGCGACGGCAATGACGCGTTAGCAGGTCGGCTGCTAGACTGTCCCGATGGATGAGCTGATTCACCACGAAGCGCCATCGCCCAACTGGAACGAGCGAGCGCTGCCGGTGTCCATGATCGTGCTCCACTACACGGGCATGCGGACCGCCGCCGAAGCGCTGGACCGGATGCGGGACCCCAAGGCCGAAGTATCCGCCCACTACATGATCGACGAGGACGGCACGGTCATCCGGCTGGTCGATGAGGCCAAGCGCGCCTGGCACGCCGGGCGTTCCTATTGGCGCGGGATCACCGATATCAATTCCGCCAGCGTGGGGATCGAGTTGGTCAATCCCGGGCACGAATGGGGGTACCGCCCGTTTCCCGACACGCAGATGGAAGCGCTGATTCCGCTGCTCGCGGCGATCATGGAACGCCACGGCATCGCCCCTGAGAACGTCGTCGGCCATTCCGATGTCGCCCCGGCGCGCAAGGACGATCCGGGCGAGCTGTTCGATTGGGAGCTGCTCGCCCGCTACAAGCTCGCCCTGCCTACCCCCAAGCCCCGGATCAGCCTGATCTACGACGAGCCCAGCAAGTTCTTCCTCGCGCTGGAGCGCTGGGGCTACGACATCGCCGACGGCCGCGCCGCAATCCGCGCCTTCCAGCGCCGCTGGCGTCCGCGACGGATCGACGGTGAGCTGGACGGCGAGGTGGGCGCACTGCTTTTCGAGCTTTTGTTGGAACGCGACCTCGGGCGTGCTAGGGACTGACGGGCCAGGGGGCCGGGCAGCCGCGCTATCAGCAATGGTATCGAGGAAAGTCCGGGCTCCACGAAACGAGGGTGGCGGGTAACGCCCGCCGGGCGCGAGTCCAGGGAAAGTGCCACAGAGAGCAGACCGCCTCCGGCTTTGGCCTGAGGTAAGGGTGAAAGGGTGCGGTAAGAGCGCACCGCGCGGCTGGTAACAGCGGCGGCAAGGCAAACCCCACCCGGAGCAAGACCGAATAGGGGCGGCGCGCACTTCGGTGCAGGCGTGTTTCGCGCCGGATCGCCCGGGTTGGTCGCTGGAGCGCCGCAGCAATGCGTCGCCAAGAGGAATGGCTGCCGTCGCAGGCGGGTCTTAGGATACCACCTGCGTCACAGAACCCGGCTTACAGGCCCCCTGGCAAATGGTTAACAAGACGAGCCGACCAGCGTTCGGCGGCGGTAGCGGAACAGCTTGGTGGCATTGCCCCCACGACGGTCAACACGCGCCGGCCAGCGCTACGCGCGATTGCGCGGAGTGCCCCTTCCCCGCTAGATCGACTCCCGATGCGCAAATTCTTCCGGCCCTCGCGCCCGACCGCCCACCACGGCTTCGCCTATCGCTTCGGCTGGCTCATCGGCCGGTTAATCATCTGGTTCCTGGTCTTGAGCGTAGGCCTGACCCTCTTGTACCGTTTTGTGCCCCCGCCGATCACCCTCACCATGGTGCTGGATCCCAATGGTTTCACCAAGGACTGGACGCCGCTAAGCCGGATCGACCGGACGATGGTGGCCGCGGTGATCGCTGGAGAAGACGGCAAGTTCTGTTCGCACCACGGCTTCGATACCGATGCGATCGAAAAGGCGATGGAACGCAACGCCGATGGCGGCAAGCTGCGCGGTGGCTCCACCATCAGCCAGCAGACCGCCAAGAACGTCTTCCTCTGGCAGGGCACGGGCTGGACCCGCTATGTCCGCAAGGGATTGGAGACCTGGTTCACCTTCCTGATCGAGAACCTCTGGTCGAAACGGCGAATCATGGAGGTCTACCTCAACGTCGCCGAAACCGGGATCGGCACCTACGGGGTCGAGGCCGGGGCCCAGCGGTATTACCATCATTCCGCCGCCCGGTTGACCCAGGTCGAGGCCGCACGGATTGCCGCCGCGCTGCCCAGCCCCAAGAAGCGCGCCGTCGCCGGCGCCACGGGCTTTACCCGGCGCCACGGCAATACGATCGCCCGGCGGAGCAATGTCGTGCGCAACAGCGCCTACGACAGCTGCGTTTACGATTGACGGTGCAGCGCGCGGGGCTTCGACAGCTCAGCCTGAACCCGTCGAAAGCCCCGTATTCGGATCTTCCTATTCCGCCTGGTCGATCGCCGTCAGGGTGTAGGCCCCATCGGTTTCGCCGATGCCGAAGCTCTTGACCCGGACCAGCAGTTGGCCGGTGCTACGGGCGGTGAAGTTCAGGCGCTCTGTTCCGGTCGTGCCCGAATCCTGCGACTTGATCTCGCTGAAACCCGCCTTGTCGTCGTCACCGTCGCTCTCCAGCGGATTGGGTAAGCCGATCGCCACCACGCCATCATAGGAGGCGGTTAGTTCCAGGCGATAGGAGTGGCCGGCCACGACCGGCAGCACGTAGAGCCGGGCCTCGTCACCATTGGCCAGCTTGTCGCGCACCGGTGCCCCCACCCGCAATGCAGCCGGCGGCGGGGGCGGTGGCGGAGCCTTGATCGCGCGCAGGGTCAGGGTGAAGTCCTTGGTCTCGTCGCCGAGCGAATCGACCTGAAGATAGTAGGTCCCGGTCACTGGCAGGCGGCGGCGGATCACCGGGTTGAGTCCATCGCTGTCATCGTTCTCGGCGAGCTCGGAATAGTCGCCGCGACGGTCGGGCCCGGCCAGGCGCAGCAGCGTATCGTTTTCCGACGTCGACTTGAGCTCAACCCACTGGCCGGCGGTGCCGGCAAAGGAAAATACCTGCGGCGCGGTGGACGCGACCCGGCCTTCCTCGACCTTGCCGAGCGCGGTCGCCACGGTCCCGCCGCTGCCCGCGGAGAGCACGCGTTCGCGCACCAGGATCTCGCGCGGCTCGGTGCTGGGCACGACGCCGATCACGTAGCGGCCCGCGGTGGGCGCGAGGAAACGCAGGCGCTGGCCATCGGGGATCGCGGTCACGCTGCCGCCCTTGGCGAAGACTTCGCTGGCCAGCGGCGCCAGCCGATTGCCGCGTGTGTCGCACAGCGCGAGATCACGCAGCGGCGCCTTGGCATCGTCCTCGTCGTCGTGGTCGTCGTCACCGCTCGGCGCCGCGGCGGGCTTGAGCGAGGAGAGATCGACGATCACCCCCTGTCCGGCCGCCAAGGTAACGTTGAAGCTGCGTGCTGCGCCCGGATCGACACGCGTCGCGGTGCCGAGGATCAGCTGTCCGGCATCGGTGCCGGCGCAGGTCCCGGCTGCGGCATGGGCCTGGGCCAGCGGAGCGGCTGCGGCGGCCAGCAGAAACGGTACGGCAAAGCGGCGCATGATCGTCATGAAATGGAACTCCCCTTCGAATGCCCGGATACCTATCGCCTCGCTGCGTGGCATGCCACCGCGTTTCGACGCTTGGTCAAATCCGACAGATTGCCGCCGCGCGGCGCCTATGGCATCGCCGGAACATGGGCGCCGGACACCATCATCATCACCATCATCACGACCACCCCTCGACGAAAGGTGGTCACGGCACGGCTTTCGCGGTCGCCGTCTCGCTCAACTTGGCCTTCGTCATGATCGAGACCGCCGCGGGGTTCTACAGCGGCTCGCTGGCCCTGCTGGCGGATGCCGGGCACAACCTGGGCGACGTGCTGTCGCTGCTGCTCGCCTGGGGTGCCTCGGTGCTCGCCGCGCGGCCGCCCTCGGCGCGCTTCACCTACGGCCTCAAGAGCTCGTCGATCATCGCGGCCATGGCCAACGCCGCACTGCTGTGGGTGGCGCTCGGCGCTATCCTGATCGAGACGATCCGCCGCTTCGCCGATCCCGCCCCCGTCCAGGGCCTGACCATGACCGTGGTCGCCGCCGCGGGCATCTTGGTCAACGGCCTCTCGGCGGTGCTCTTCGCCAAGGGGAGCAAGCACGATCTCAACCTGCGCGCCGCCTTCCAGCACCTGATTGCCGACGCGGCGGTCTCGGCCGGGGTGGTCCTGGCCGGGCTGGCGATCTTGGCGACCGGACTGCAGTGGATCGACCCCGTGACCAGCCTGGTCATCACCGCCGTGATCGGCATCGGCTCGTGGGGGCTGCTGCGCGATTCGGTGAAGCTGGGGCTGCTCGGCGTGCCCGACGGCATCGACGAGGCGAAGGTCCGCGCCTTCCTGGCCGACCAGCCGGGCGTGACCGCGGTCCACGACCTCCACATCTGGCCGATGAGCACGACCGAGACGGCGCTGACCGCGC
>JBQCGM010000010.1:0-3582 GCA_051955585.1 Novosphingobium sp. | reverse complement strand
TCCTCGACGTTCATGTCGAGCACGTCGGCGATGGAGTGGCCCTTGAACTTCACCTCCAGAGTCTCGCGGTTGTAGCGGGCGCCGTGGCAGACGTCGCAGGTGACGTAGACGTCGGGCAGGAAGTGCATCTCGATCTTGATGCGGCCGTCGCCCTGGCACGCCTCGCACCGGCCGCCCTTGACGTTGAAGCTGAAGCGGCCGGGCTTGTAGCCGCGCGCCTTCGCCTCCGGCAGGCCGGCGAACCAGTCGCGGATCATGGTGAAGGCGCCGGTGTAGGTCGCGGGGTTGGAGCGCGGGGTGCGGCCGATCGGCGACTGGTCGATGTCGATGACCTTGTCGAGTTGCTCGAGCCCGGTGATCTTGGCGCACGGGCCGCAGGGGATGCGCGCGCCGTTCAGGGCGCGGGCGGCGCCGGCGTAGAGCGTGTCGATGGTGAGCGAGGACTTGCCGGAACCGCTGACGCCGGTGACGCAGGTGAAGGTGCCGAGCGGGAAGGCGGCGGTGACGCCCTGCAGGTTGTTGGCGGTGGCGCCGTGGACGGTGAGGTACTTGCCCGAGCCCTTGCGGCGGGTCTTGCCGAGCGGGATCTCGCGGCGGCCGGAGAGGTAATCGGCGGTGACGCTGTCGGTGCAGGCCATCAGCTCGTCGAGCGTGCCCTGGCAGACGACCTCGCCGCCGTGGACGCCGGCGCCGGGGCCCATGTCGATGACATGGTCGGCGGTCCGGATCGCGTCCTCGTCGTGCTCGACCACCAGCACGGTGTTGCCGAGACCGCGGAGGCGCTTCAGCGTCTCGAGGAGGCGGTCGTTGTCCTTCTGGTGGAGGCCGATGCTCGGTTCGTCGAGGACGTAGAGGACGCCGGAGAGGCCGGAGCCGATCTGGCTGGCGAGGCGGATGCGCTGGCTCTCGCCGCCCGACAGGGTGCCGCTGGTCCGGTCGAGGTTGAGATAGTCGAGCCCGACATTGTGGAGGAAGCCGAGGCGCTCGTTGATCTCTTTCAGGATCGCCTTGGCGATTTCGCGCTGGGTCGGGGTGAGCTTGTCGGCGAGGGAGCCGAACCAGGCGAAGGCGTCGGCGACGCTGCGGCGGGAGGACATGGAGATGTCCTCGCCGGCGATCTTGACGCTGAGCGCCTCGGGCTTGAGGCGGGCGCCGTGGCACACCTCGCAGGGGCGGCTGGCCTGGTAGCGGCTGAGCTCCTCGCGCATCCATGCGCTCTCGGTCTGGAGCATCCGGCGATTGAGGTTGCCGATGACGCCCTCGAACGGCTTCTTGACCTCGTAGCTGCGCTTGCCGTCGATGAAACGGAGGGTGACGGACTTGCCGTCGGTGCCGTGGAGGATGACGCGTTGCGCCTCCTCGGGGAGCTTGGCCCAGGGAGTGTCGAGGTCGAAGTCGTAAGCGCGGGCGAGGCTGGCGAGGACCTGCATGTAATAGGGGCTGGGCGGGTTGGACTTGGCCCAGGGCACGACCGCGCCCTTCTTGATGCTGAGCGCGTGGTTGGGGACGACCAGGTCCTCGTCGAACACCAGTTTCTCGCCGAGCCCGTCGCAGGCCGGGCAGGCGCCCTGCGGCGCGTTGAAGGAGAAGAGGCGAGGCTCGATCTCGGCGATGGTGAAGCCGGACACGGGGCAGGCGAATTTCTCGGAGAAGGTGATGCGCCCTGGCGGGGCGTAGTCGAGCTTCATGCCCCTGGCGGCAGGCTCGGCGCCTTCAACGGGATCGGCCGGGTCGAGATAAACCAGTCCCTCCGCCAGCTTCAACGCGGTCTCGAAGCTGTCGGCCAGCCGCGCCTCGATGCCCTCGCGCACGACGATGCGATCGACCACGACTTCGATGTCATGCTTGTATTTCTTGTCGAGCGCCGGAGCTTCTTCGATCGGGTAGAACACGCCGTCGATGCGGACCCGCGTGAAGCCCGCCTTCTGCCATTCGGCGAGCTCCTTGCGATACTCGCCTTTCCGACCGCGCACGACTGGCGCGAGCAGGTAATGGCGGCTGCCCTCGGCGAGCGCCATCACCCGGTCGACCATCTGGCTGACCTGCTGCGCCTCGATCGGGAGGCCCGTGGCGGGCGAATAAGGAATGCCGACCCGCGCCCAGAGCAGACGCATGTAGTCGTAGATTTCGGTGACCGTGGCGACGGTCGAGCGCGGGTTGCGGCTGGTGGTCTTCTGCTCGATCGAGATGGCAGGCGAGAGGCCGTCGATATGCTCGACGTCCGGTTTCTGCATCATCTCCAGGAACTGCCGCGCGTAGGCGGAGAGGCTCTCCACGTAGCGCCGCTGGCCCTCGGCATAGATGGTATCGAAGGCGAGGCTCGACTTGCCGCTTCCGGACAGCCCGGTGATCACCGTCAGGCTCTCGCGCGGGATGTCCACATCCACGCCCTTGAGGTTGTGTTCGCGCGCGCCACGGACTGAAATATGGGTCAGCATCGGATCGGCTTCGTTCCGTTTATGTTCTAGTTTAGCGTGAGGAGCCGCACCCGGTCAACGCGGCACAATGGCGATATGGGTGCGCTGGCAGAAATTGCCAAGCTTCACAGCGGTTTACTCAACCACTCGCCCAGTCGAAGAGGTGCTTGTGCTGGCGCGGCTGCGAGCGGAGATATTGCGGCGGCGCCTGCACCTTGCCGCCGAGCGCTGCGGCCGCATGCCAGGGCCAGCGCGGATCGTAGAGAATGCCGCGAGCGAGCGCGACCATGTCGGCATCGCCGGTTCCGACGATGGCCTCCGCCTGCTCGAACTCGGTGATGAGACCGACTGCGACCACCGGTATCCCCACTGACCGCCTGACCGCGCGAGCTAGCGGCACCTGGTAGCTCGGCCCAACCGGGATCTTCTGGCGCGGGTCGAGGCCACCGCTCGACACGTGGATCGCAGCGCAGCCGTGGGCCTCCAGTGCCTTGGCGAGCTCGATCGTCTGCTCGATATCCCAGCCACCCTCGACCCAGTCGGTCGCCGAAACGCGCATCGTGACGGGCCGTTCGGCAGCGAAGGCGGCGCGGACCGCGTCGAACACTTCAAGCGGGAAGCGCATGCGGTTCTCGAGGCTACCACCATATTCGTCGGTGCGCCGGTTCGACAGCGGCGAGAGGAACTGGTGCAGCAGATAGCCGTGCGCGCCATGTAGCTGGACGGCGGCGAGATCCAGGCGTGCGGCCCGAACCGCGGCGTCGACGAAACCCTGCCGCACGCGATCGAGACCGGCGCGGTCGAGCTCGGCGGGTGGATTCTCGCCCTCGAGGAACGGGATGGGGGAGGGCGCCACCGTCTGCCAGCCATTCGGTTCCCCTGGGGCAATCTGAGCTCCGCCATGCCACGGCTTGTCGGTCGAGGCCTTGCGCCCGGCGTGGCCAAGCTGAATCGCGATCGGCATGTCGGACCAGCGCCGGACGCTGGCGAGCACCCGCGCCATCGCTTCCTCATTCTCGTCGGACCACAGGCCCGTGTCGCCGTAGCTGATCCGGCCTTCCGGCAGCACGCCGGTCGCCTCGATCGTCAGCAGGGCCGCTCCTGACAGCGCGAGATGACCGAGGTGGATGACGTGCCAGTCAGTCATGCAGCCGTCCTCGGCCGA
>JBQCGM010000009.1:0-3470 GCA_051955585.1 Novosphingobium sp. | reverse complement strand
GTCTCTCCGCCGGCGATCGCGCGGCGCGTCTCGCCGGACCGGGCAGCGCTCGTCGGTTATGCCCAGCATCGGCCGAACCTGGGCAATGTCGAGGGGCAGTGCCCGTCGATCCTGCTGCAGGATAACGTGCCCGACTTTCTGCCCGCGATCGATGCGCTGCGGCCTGACCAGGCTGACGCGGCAGACTTATTCGTGCGCTCGCAGATGGGCGAGATGGGCTGAGGCGCCGGCAGGATGACCAGTCACCCCCATCTGCCGGATTGGCGCGACGGGGCGGCCTATGATGGCATCGCGGCCTTGGGCCGCGATGCCCTGGCTTGGGAAGTGCTGCGCCGCGATCCGGCCTACCAGCGATTTGCTTTAGCGGTTGCGCCGGCTGCGGAAGTGCCTGTTGGCGAATTTGGCGCCGCTTCCGATTGGGGGCTGCACTTTCCTTGAGAATCCGAGGCTGGATTGCACTTGCGCCGCGCCTATGTGGACAGCGACCGTGGATCCGTGCGTGCTGTCGGTCATGGCGACTTCGGCCCTCGCACCGGACGCCATCGACATTGCGCGTTTCGATCCCCTCATTCGCACGGACGCGGACGGCGAGCATGTCCGCGTTACGGTCGCTGGCGAGGCGTTTCGCCTGGGTGTAATCTCGGGGAGTCTGGCGCGGGGGCCCATCGGGCTTACCTACAAGGTTGCGCGGGATCGGCGACTGGCTGCGCAAATCGACACCATCCGGCGACTTGAACAGCGCTTCGCGGGCACTGCGCTTCGGCCGCGCAATGGGGGTTCCCGGCTCGCAAGATCGGCCTTGGCCTTGCGCGCATGGGATGGCCGTACAGCCGGCGCATCGCTCAGGGAAATGGCCGCGGAGCTGCTTGGACCCGGCGATTGGCCGGGTGACGGCGAGCATCGCAAGTCGGCGATACGCAGACTCCTGGCCGTGGGTGAAAGGTTGGTCGCGAGGGGACCGTTGCCGGTTTTGGCTTGGTGACGCCGCAGGCTATCTTTTCAGCGCATCCGACGGGAGGTCTTTCATCAGCAGCACGTGGGTCTCGACGCCGAGTTGAGCCGCAAGCTTGTCGAGCCGGTCGATGCTCGCACTATAACGGCTGCGCTCCAACGCGCTGACATAACTTCGTGCAATAGACGCGGCGTCAGCCAAAGCCTCCTGAGAGATGCCTCGGGCAGCTCTTAACAACCGCAGATTTCGGGCAAGCGTTTCTCGGCTCGACATCCCGAAGCTTGAGCCCGCTTGCAGCAAATTTGCCCATAGCTTATGCAGGTCAAATTAACCTGTATACTGAACATAATGAGTTCGACATGCTTCAGGAAGTTGCGCCCAGCGGTCAGGTCACTCTTTACGATCGACAGAACCTAGCCATCTACGCCGATTTGCTCGACGCCGATGATGCCGGCATCGGCTGGGCAGAAGGCGTGAAGTCGATCCTCGGCCTCGATGCTTCAGACGATGGTGAAACAGCCCGCCGGTGCTGGGAGAGCCACCTCGCGCGTGCCCGCTGGATTGTCGGTGAGGGGTTAGGTCCGGCCCTGCTGGCTTTCGGCCGGGATCCCGAACAGGCATTGTAAAATCAAGCGCCATTGGCGCCTCGCACCACGGTGCGACCGCGCTCTACTCCGACCGCCTGGGGCGGTCTCCGTCGAGCCCCGTTCCGGGTCTCGGCCATCCGGTGACGATCGCTGGCGTGGCTGCGGACGCCGCTGCTTCGCGCGGCGGCATTGTCTGTGCCTCTCCCGGTACGGCGGGTGCGGGCGGCGCTCCCGGCTAGGCCCGTCGCGCGCGAAGCCAACCCCTCCGGGGTGCTCCACATCCGTTCCGCCCTGCGGTGTCTTCGCCCGCTCGAAGCCGGGCCTCTTGGTCGCGTCTCGCCGCCCACCCCCGCCTTCCGGGGAGGCATGCTGCTTTCTGGGTGGCGATGGAGGACAGCGATGCGTGAAGCCACCAGCCGCCGTGCCCGCCGCAAAGGTGCGGGCGATGATCGTAGGACCGACAACCGGGCGAACCTCTACGACGAGGTGACCGCGCGGATAGTGTCCGAGCTCGAGGCCGGGCGCTTCCCGTGGGTCCCGCCATGGGGAAGGACCGGCGGGACCGGCCCCGGTCTGCCGCGCAATGCGCTGACTGCGCGGACCTATTCGGGCGTCAATATCCTGATCCTGTGGGGCGCGGTCATCGAACATGGCTGGCCCTCGCAGTCGTGGCTGACCTTCCGGCAGGCGCAGGAAGCGGGCGGGTGCGTGCGCAAGGGCGAGCATGGCGTGACCGTGGTCTACGCCGACCGCTTCACCCCCGAGGCCGAAAAGGAGCGCGCGCAGCGCGACGGCGACGAGGCCCGCGCCGTGCCGTTCCTCAAGCGGTTCACCGTCTTCAATGTCGCGCAGTGCGAGGGGCTGCGCCCAGAAGCTCTCAACGCGCTGGCGTCCGATCCCGTGCCGCTCCCCGAGCGCGAGATCGTGCCCGTTGCCGAGGAGGTTATCGCCGCATCCGGCGTTGATTTCCGCATCGGCGGGAACCGCGCTTTCTACGCGCCGGACCCCGACTTCGTGCAGGTGCCCCCGCAGCCCGCCTTCTTCGAGCAGATCAATTACTACCGGACGTGCCTGCACGAACTGACCCACGCCACCGGCCATGCCAAGCGGCTGGGTCGTGACCTTTGCAATGCCTTCGGCAGCAAGGACTATGCGCGGGAGGAACTGGTCGCCGAGATGGGATCGGCCTTCCTGTGCGCCGCGCTCGGCATCGTCCCGACCGTCCGCCATGCCGACTATATCGGCTCATGGCTGGAGGTGCTGCGCGAGGACAATCGCGCCATCTTTCGCGCCGCCAGCGCCGCTTGCCGTGCCGCAGACTGGCTGCTCGCTCGCCACCGCGAGACGCAGGAGGCGCGCATCGAAGGGAGGATCGCGGCATGATCCTCCTAACCCCCGATCTTCGCTTCGCGCTGCGTGCGAACGCGATCAACCACCGCGCCGCCCAGCGCGACGAAAGGCCCGAACCCGATCCGGTGCCGGTGCTGAAACTGTTCAATCCGGTGGGCGCGGCGACATGGCTGGCGACCGAACTGGACGAGGATGACGACACCCTGTTCGGCCTTGCCGACCTTGGCTTTGGCTGTCCCGAACTCGGCTATTTCAGCCTGTCCGAGATCGCTTCCGTGCGCCTGCCGTTCGGGCTCGGCATCGAGCGCGACATAGGGTTCGAGACGCCGCACCCGCTGTCGGTTTGGGCCGATGTCGCCCGCCGAACAGGATCGATCCTGTCAGCCCAACAGGAACTCCGCAGCGCCGGAGCCAACCAGCTTCCGCCCCCCTTTAGCGATTGAGGGGCCGGATGACGCAGGCGGCCGTTCGCCGCCATTCGTAAGCCGATCCGCCCTCCCGGAAAGAACGACGGACCGGCACTCACAAGGAGTGAAGTCATGAAACTCGAATTCATCGACATTGGCAACATCGACGACAGC
>JBQCGM010000008.1:0-16907 GCA_051955585.1 Novosphingobium sp. | reverse complement strand
CCGTTCTACCCAGCGTCGGTCCTGCAAGGGGCCGAGCCGGCGGGTGCGTGACCCTACCGGCCGTTCGCCGCGACACACACGCAAGCCCGCCTGGGCCTAGCAAACCCAGGCACCTCCGCGCCGGCCGTACCCCGCCTGCGTCCCTACCCAGCGCCTTCGGCCGCTTTCGCACGCCTGCGAATGTTGGATTTTACAAAGAAGAGGCGGAATCGCGCGCTTCGCGTGAAACCGGCTTTCTCCCTCGCAGATCCGACCCTGTGGTTAACGGGTTAATAACCAAAGTGTGGTGATCTCCCGTCAACAGGGAACCATCACCATGTCGAATACCGGGACCGCCACTCTGACCATCGCCGAGCTGCGCGAATTCGCCAGCTTCACCTCGTGCGAGCAGCGCTACATCAAGCGCAGCCTCGACGTCGGGCTCGGCCGGCAGGATGCCTTCAAGCTCTGGGCGCGCGACGCCGGCGAGACCGCGTCGATCCGCAGCCAGTACGTCGTCTACCAGGAACTCAAGACCCTGCGCGGCGAGGTGCCGAGCGAGACCAGCTTCGACGCCCTGGAAAGCTTCCTCGGCAAGCTGGTCCGGGTGACGGCCTTCGATCTGGCGCAGGAACGCATTAGCACCTTCTCGGCCTACCGCTTCCTCTACGAGCGCCTGCTCGGCCCCGAGATCCGCCCCTGGCTGCCCAGCGCCTTCTGCGCCACCGCCGCCCTGCCGCAGATCCGCCCGGACCGCCGCAAGGGGCTCTTGCAGTCGCTGAGCGAAGCCGCCGCGACCGCCCCCGGCTGGTCGACCCGCGCGCCGAGCTTCTATCCCGAATGGGTGGAGAAGGAAGCGGCCTAAGGGCCGGCTTGCGGCGGAAAGCGCGAAGCCGCATAGATGGCTAATGCAAACGAACATCGATCAATTGGACCGGGCCGCGTCCCGGCTGGCCGAGGGCCTGGTTCGATACCGCGGCGAACCGAACGACGAGCAACTCCGCGACGGACTGATCCAGCGCTTCGAATTCACTTTCGACCTTGCTACCAAAGTTCTCCGGCGGGTCCTTGAGGCGACCGCAGATACGCCCCAATCCATCGATCCGATGAGCTATTCTTCACTCATGCGGACGGGTTGGGAAAAGGGCTTGTTGAAGGGCGGTTGGCCTGCCTGGAAGGATTTTCGCGACACGCGCAACATTACTTCCCATCTCTACGATGAACAAAAAGCGATCGCTGCCGTCGCCAGAATTCCGCAATTTCTAGAAGAGGTCGAATATCTACTAGATCGGCTTCGCGCGGTGGCAGCCGAATGACATCGTCCGTCCACCTTTCCGCGGCGGATCTGGAGATCGTGCGCGAGATCGTGGGGCGCTTGCTGCCTTCGGATTATAAGATTTTCGTCTTCGGCAGTCGCGCAACCGGAATCCGGCTCAAGCCGTGGTCGGACATCGACCTGGCGATCGAAGGTCCCGAACCTCTGACCTTACGGCAGGAGGGCGAATTGCGCTCCGCTTTCGATGAATCACTGTTGCCGATGAAAGTCGATATCGTCGATTGCGCCAACATCTCGGGCGAGTTCGCCCGGATCGTCAAGGAAACGCGCGTCCCGCTCTAAGCCTTGTACAACCCGTCCAGCCGCGCGCCGTAGCGCTCCTTCAGCTTGTGGCGGCGGATCTTCAGGCTCGGCGTCATTTCCTCGTTGTCGATGGAGAACGCCTCGTCGGCGAAGGCGAACTGGCGGACCTTTTCGATCACCGAGAGGTCCTGGTTGACCCGGTCGATCGCCGTGCGGATCGCGCTGCGGAAGGCGGGGAGGTCCTGCAGGGCGCGGAAGTCGAACTTCTCGCCCTGGGCGCGGGCCCATTCGAGCGCCCATTCGGCGTCGGGTACGATCAGCCCGACGATGTAGGGCCGCTTGTCGCCCGTCACCATGGCCTGGGCGATCTCCGGCTGGAGCGTCAGCATCCCCTCGATCTTCTGGGGCGAGACGTTGTCGCCCTTGTCGTTGACGATCATGTCCTTCTTGCGGTCGGTGATCACGATCCGCCCGGCCGCGTCCACGTGGCCGATGTCGCCGGTGTGGAGCCAGCCGTTCTGGAGCGCCAGCGCGGTCTGCGGCTCGTTGCGCCAGTAGCCGTGCATGACCAGCTCGCCCTGGACCAGGATCTCGCCGTCCTCGGCGATCCTGACGGTCACCCCGTGCAGCGGCGGACCCACCGTGTCCATCTTGAGGCCGACCTTGGGGCGGTTGCAGGAAATGACCGGGCCGCTTTCGGTCTGGCCGTAGCCTTGCAGCAGGGTCAGGCCCATCGAGGCGAAGAACACGCCGATGTCGGGATTGAGCGGCGCGCCGCCTGAGACCAGCGCCTTCATTCGCCCGCCGAAGCGCGCGCGGATCTTGGGGCGCAGGGTGCGTTCCAGGATCAGGTCCATCGGCTTGTCGCGCAGGCGGTGGCGGCCCGCCGCCTCGTGCGCGCCGATCGCCAGGGCGCGCTCCATCAGATAGCTGGCGATCCGGCCCTGCTTTTCGATCTGCTTGATGATTCGCGCGCGCAACACCTCGAACAGGCGCGGCACGACGACCATGATCGTCGGGCGCACCTCCTCGATGTTGCTGGCAAGCTTCTCGAGCCCTTCGGCATAGTAGATCTGACCGCCGACCGCGATGGGCAGGAACTGGCCGCCGGTATGCTCGTAGGCGTGGCTCAGCGGCAGGAACGAGAGGAAGGCTTCGTCGTCGTCCAGGCCGAAGTCCTCGGCGAGGATGCGCGCGGCACCGTCGACGTTGAGCAGGATCGCGCCGTGATGCTGCATCACCCCGCGCGGCGCGCCGCCGGTGCCGCTGGTATAGATGATGCAGGCCAGGTCGCTGCGACCGATCGCCGCGACCCGCTGCTCGACCGCCGTCCTTGCCGCCGCGGCGTCGCCGGTCAGCAGGTCGCCCCAGGCGTGGAATTCGACCGAGCCGTTCTGCGCCGACTTGAGCGGCTCGATCCCGATCACATGGCGCACGCCGTCCGTGCGCAGCACTGCGGGCAGCAGCGGCCTGGCCAGCTTCTCGCCCGAGACGATCACTGCGCAGGCGCCGGAATTCTCCAGGATGTGCAGGTGGTCGCGCTCGGTATTGGTCGTATAGGCCGGCACGGTGATGCAGCCGGCGGCCATGATCGCGAGGTCGGCGATGGCCCATTCGGGGCGGTTCTCCGAAACCAGCACGACGCGGTCGCCCTGGCCGAGGCCCAGGCCGCGCAGGCCTTCGGCGAGCAGGCAGACCCGGCGCGCCGCCTCGGCCCAGCTCAAGGGCTGCCAGCGGCCGTCGGTCTTGGCCCAGAGGAACGGACGGTCGCCTCGCACGGCGGCGCGCTTGAGGAACAGGGCGACGAGATTGGCGGTCGAATCGATGTCCGAAAGCTGCACTCTCAAAACCCTCGCGCCCGTCCCCACTGGTCGAGGGTCTAAGGCGGCTTTGCCCTAGCGGCAAGCCGTTAGGACAATTGCCTATTCGGCCACGGCGCGCCCTTCGCTGCGCGGATCGGCTGCCCCGACCAGGCGCTTGCCCACGACCTCGACGGCATTGGCCTTGAGCGGCATCGGGCGCGACGTCACGCCGTCATGGCCGAGGGCGCGCAGGGCCGGACCCATCGCCTCGAGCGCGCTGCCTTTCTCGACAACTAGCGTATCGTCCTGGACGAACAGCACGGGCAGGGCAATCGCCGCCTGCGCGGCGAGCTGCCAGTCGATCACGCCGACGATCGCCTTGGCGACCTGGGCGGGGATCGTCGCGCCGCCCGCTGCGCCGATCGCCAGGCGCAGCTTGCCTTTGGTGTCGAAGACCAGCGTCGGGCTCATCGAGCTGCGCGGCCGCTTGCCGCCCTCGACCCGGTTGGCGACGGAGCGCCCGTCCTGCGCCGGCACCATGTCGAAATCGGTGAGCTCGTTGTTGAGGTAGTAGCCGCCGACCATCAGCCCGGAGCCGAAGGCGCTTTCGACGGTCGAGGTGTAGCTGACCGCATTGCCCGCGCGGTCGACAACCGTGAAATGCGAGGTCCCGTTCTCGGGCTGGGGGGTGGGATCGGCGCGCGACAGGGCGGCCGAGCCGGGCGGCGTTCCAGCGGTAACGAACGCATTGGTCTTGGCGGGATCGATCAGCGCCGAGCGGCCGGCGAGATAGGCGGGATCGGTCAGCCCGGCGAGCGGCACGGTCACGAAATCGCTATCGGCCAGCCAGCGCCCCCGGTCGGCATAGGCGAGGCGCAACGATTCGGCGATCAGGTGCCAGGCGACCGGAGAATCCTTGCCCAGCCGGCGCAGATTGAAGCGTTCGAGTTGTTTGAGCGTAGCGAAGACCGTCGTCGCGCCGGAGGACGGCGGACCCATCCCGCAAATCCGGTAACGGCGGTAGGTGCCGCAGACCGGCACACGGTGCTTGGCGCGATAGGCGGTGACGTCATGCAGCGTCATCGGCTGGCGAGCCGGAGTGTCGGCCGTTATCGCCGCCTGCATCGCCCGGGCCTGTTCGCCCGTGTAGAACGAGGCCGCGCCGTTCTTGGCGACCAGTTCGAGGGTTTGGGCTTGCTCGGGGTTGCGGACCAGCGTGCCGACTGCCAGCGGGGCGCCGTTTGCATCGTAGAACAGTGCGCGGCCCGCCGCGGTCCGCGCCGCCGAATCGCGCGAGACGGTCAGCGCGCGGTTGAGCCGTTCGGTTACCGACCAGCCATCGCGGGCGAGGCGGATTGCCGGCTCGAACAGTTTGGCCCAAGGCAACCTGCCGTGCCTGGCATGAGCCTCGGCGGCGAGGGCCAGGTTGCCCGGCACGCCGATCGACAGCCCGCTGAGCACCGCCCGGCGGAAGGGCAGGGGTTTGCCGTCGGAACCGAGGAACCATTCCGGCGTCGCGCCGGCCGGGGCCGTCTCGCGGCCGTCGATCGTCTCGACCTGCCCCTTGGCGTTACTGCTCACCAGGAACCCGCCGCCGCCGATGCCCGAGCTCTGCGGTTCGACCACGCCGAGCGCCAGCATCGTCGCGATCGCCGCGTCGGTCGCAGAGCCGCCGGCACGGAGCATCTCGGCCCCGGCTTCGGCCGCGCGCGGGTCGGCGGCGCTGACCATGCCCCGGGCGTAGACCTGCGGGGCGGGGGCCTCGCGCGCGAGGGCGGGTGCCGCAACGAGCAGCGCGGCGAGGGAAACGAGGCGGAAAAGCATTGCCGCCAAAGGCTATGCGCTCCCCACCGCCTCGGCAATGCTCGCGAAGCCATCGCGCTGCATCAGCCGTTCCAGGCCCTTGGCGATCTTGCGGGCGATGCCGGGGCCTTCGTAGACCATGGCGCTGTAGACCTGGACCAGGCTCGCCCCGGCGCGGATGCGGGCCCAGGCATCCTCGGCCGTCGCGATGCCGCCGACGCCGATCAGCGGAATCCGCCCCCCCGTTTCCTTGCGGAAGTCGCGCAGGCGCTGTTGCGCCAGCTCGCGCAAGGGAGCACCGGACAGGCCACCGGTTTCGCCAGAATGGCGCGAGGCCAGGGTGGGACGGGAGATCGTCGTGTTCGAGACGATCAGGGCGCCGAGGCCCTTGTCGAGCGCAATCCGCGCGATCGCCTCGACGTCGGCGGGTTCGAGGTCGGGCGCGACTTTCAGGAAGACCGGCGGGCCTTTCGCGCCCCGCGCTTCCAGCACCGCGTCGAGCAGCGCGGTCAGCGCGCCTTCGTCCTGCAAGGCGCGCAGGCCCGGGGTGTTGGGGCTGGAGACGTTGACCGCGAGATAGGTCGCCAGCGGCGCCATCAGCCGGGCCATGGTCGCATAGTCGGCGACGCGATCGGCGGAATCCTTGTTGGCGCCGATGTTGATGCCCAGCACGCCGGGTCGGCCGTGGCGCAGGGCGAGGCGCGAGACGGCCACTTGGGCGCCGTCGTTGTTGAACCCCATCCGGTTGATGATAGCCTGGTCTTCGGCCAGGCGGAACAGCCGCGGTCGGGGATTGCCGGCTTGCGGGAGAGGTGTGATCGAGCCGACCTCGACGAAGCCGAATCCGAGCCCGAGCAGCGCGTCGGGAACTTGGCCATCCTTGTCGAAACCTGCTGCCATGCCCAGCGGATTGGGAAAGTCGATCCCCGCCACCCGCGTCGCCAGTGGTCCGCCGGACTTGGCCGGGCGGGCGAAGGGCGAGAGCTTGAGCGCGGTCAGGGCGAGGCCGTGAGCGGTCTCGGCATCGAAGCCAAACAGGACCGGGCGGAGCAGCGAATAGAACATGCCAGCGCTATGGCGATTGCCGAGCCTGCTGTCGACCGACCTCCCGTTGCTTCGCCGCAACACCTTGGACCTTCTCGGCTTCATTCGCATCAACTGTCGAATCCATACAATTCATCCCCTTGGACCGCACTTAGAGCGGCGCTGCGACCCGAAGGGCTCGTTGCATTTGCGCACGAGTTCTCGACTTTTAAGGCGGCTCTTCCACGCGGAAGGGCCGCCCTTTTTTTGCCCTCTCAGCCTCCGCCGATATCGGAAGAGCGATCTGGTGCGCGCAATTTCGCCGCGTCGCGGCACTTTCGCGTTGAAACCGCACATTTCCGTCCCTAGGTGAAATCGGAACGAATCACTCCGATTTTTTGCGAACTGTTCTCAAGATGCGCTTGTCCTCCATGGCCGACTATGCCGTCGTGACGATGACCGCTGCTTCGCGGCACTGTGGCGGTGCGCGGGTCTCGGCCGGCCAGCTGGCCGAGGAAACCGGCCTGCCGGCGCCTACGGTGCAGAAGCTGGTCAGCCGCCTGACCGCCGCCGGCCTCCTGCGCTCGACCCGCGGGGTCGGCGGGGGATTGAAGCTTGCGCGGCCCGCCGCGGCGATCAGCCTGGCCGACATCGTCGAGGCGGTCGAAGGCCCGATCGCGCTCACCACCTGCTGCGAACAGGGCCGCCACGACTGCACGCTGGAAGAGGCCTGCTCGGTCCGCCCGCACTGGGACGTGGTCAACAAGGCCATGCGTGGCGCCCTGGCCGAAGTGCCGCTGACACAACTCGCTGGCCAAGTGGCTGGAGCACCCGCATGACCGAAGAAGTGACCCTCAAGGATCAGGCCGCTCACGACGCCGCCGCGCGTGTCGCCGACTACGAGCACGGCTGGTCGGCCGATATCGAGCAGGAATTCGCGCCCAAGGGGCTGAGCGAGGACACCGTCCGATTCATCTCGGCCAAGAAGGACGAGCCGGAATGGATGCTCGACCTGCGGCTCAAGGCCTACCGTCTGTGGCTGACGATGACCCCGCCCGACTGGGCCAAGCTCGACGTTCCGCCGATCGACTATCAGGACGCCTATTACTACGCCGCGCCCAAGGCGAAGAAGAGCCTGGAAAGCCTCGACGAGGTCGATCCCGAGATCCTGCGCGTCTACGAGAAGCTGGGCATCCCGCTGGAGGAGCAGAAGGTGCTCGCCGGCGTCGAGGGCGCGCGCAAGGTCGCGGTCGACGCGGTGTTCGATGCGGTCTCGGTCGCCACGACCTTCCGCCAGGAGCTCGAGGCCGCGGGGGTCATCTTCCGCTCGATCAGCGAGGCGATCCGCGAATATCCCGAGCTGGTGAAGAAGTGGCTGGGGCGCGTCGTGCCGATGCACGACAACTACTTCGCCGCGCTCAACCAGGCGGTCTTTTCCGATGGCACCTTCGTCTACGTGCCCGAGGGCGTGCGCTGCCCGATGGAGCTGTCGACCTATTTCCGCATCAATGCCGAGAACACCGGCCAGTTCGAACGCACGCTGATCGTGGCGGACAAGGGCGCCTATGTCTCGTACCTTGAGGGCTGCACCGCCCCGCAGCGCGACGAGAACCAGCTCCACGCCGCGGTGGTCGAGCTCGTCGCGCTGGACGATGCCGAGATCAAGTATTCGACCGTGCAGAACTGGTACCCCGGCGATGCCGAGGGCAAGGGCGGGATCTACAACTTCGTCACCAAGCGCGCGCTGTGCCAGGGCGCACGCAGCAAGGTGTCGTGGACCCAGGTCGAGACCGGCTCGGCGATCACCTGGAAATATCCGTCCTGCGTGCTCAACGGCCAGGATTCGGTCGGCGAGTTCTATTCGGTCGCGGTCACCAACAATTACCAGCAGGCCGATACCGGCACCAAGATGATCCACAACGGGCGGGGCAGCCGCTCGACCATCGTCTCGAAGGGCATCTCGGCGGGCAGGTCGAACAATACCTACCGCGGCCTTGTGCGGGTCGGCGCCAATGCCGAGAACGTCCGCAACTTCACCCAGTGCGATTCGCTGCTGCTCGGCGGCGACTGCGGCGCGCATACCGTGCCCTATATCGAGGTCCGCAATCCCTCGGCCCAGATCGAGCACGAGGCGACCACCAGCAAGATCAGCGACGACCAGCTGTTTTACGCCATGCAGCGCGGCCTCGGCCAGGAAGAGGCCGTGGCGCTGATCGTCAACGGCTTCGCCAAGGAAGTGCTGCAGCAACTGCCGATGGAATTCGCGGTCGAGGCGCAGAAGCTGCTGGGGATCAGCCTTGAGGGGAGCGTGGGGTGATCCATCGGTTGGACAAAGGCACTGACCCGAACTCCCCTCCCCTTCAGGGGAGGGGCCGGGGGTGGGGCCTGTCGCGTGAGCAGCTCGACGTGTTGCACAGACGCGCCCGCGAAATGCGCAACAACCCGACTGAGCCGGAGAAACGCCTGTGGCGCCGCCTGTCGAACGGGCAACTCGGTGGGTTCAAGTTCCGGCGGCAGGAGGTGATCGGTCATGCAATTGCCGACTTCTATTGCCCGCGCGCGGAGCTGGTCATTGAGGTCGATGGGGAAACCCATGTCGATCCCGCGCGAGATCGGCGGCGCGACGCTTACTTAGGCCAATTGGGCCTGACTGTTCTGCACGTCACCAACCACGACGTGATGACCAACATCGAGGGTTTTTTGACCTATATTGCAGGGGCGCTTGGTATTGGCGACAGGCCCCACCCCAACCCCTCCCCTGAAGGGGAGGGGCTTTCATGACTCGCAGGACCCTCTCCGTCGTCCCGCCCGAGGACCGCACCGAAGCGCCGAAGCTCCAGAAGAAGGGGCGCGGGTGGAACATCGCGGAATCGCGGCTCGATACGCTGCATGAGACCGCGCGCGAGATGCGGCGGGCGCCGACCGAGGCGCAGGAAAGGCTCGGCGAGGCGCTGATTGCCGCGAACCTCGGCAAGTATCGCTTCCGCCGCCAGGTGGTGATCGGTTCGGCGATCGTCGATTTCGCCTGCCAGCCGCTCAAGGTCGTGGTCGAGATCGACGAGCCGGATGCCAATGCCGAGCTCGACCGCCGCCGCGACCGCTCCCTCGCCGAAGTCGGGATCAAGGTGCTGCGCTATGCCGCCGCCGAGGTCCTGGCCGATCCCGAGGCGGTGACCGCCGGCATCGTCGCCGAATTGAAGGCCCGCTGGCACGAACAGCGCGCCCGTTCCAACACCCGCTCCGGCTATCGGGGCGGCTACCAGAGATGACCATGCTGACCATCGACAATCTCCAGGCGAGCGTCGCCGACAAGCCGATCCTCAAGGGCCTCTCGCTCTCGATCAATCCGGGCGAGATCCACGCGATCATGGGCCCCAACGGCGCAGGCAAGTCAACGCTCGGCTACACGCTGGGCGGGCGCCCGGGCTACGAGGTGACCGGCGGTTCGGTGACCTTCGACGGCCAGGACCTGCTCGCCCTCGAACCGCACGAGCGCGCCGCCGCCGGGCTGTTCCTGGGCTTCCAGTATCCGGTCGAGATCCCCGGCGTCTCCAACGTCCAGTTCCTGCGCGAGGCGGCCAATGCCCAGCGCACCGCGCGCGGCGAGGAGCCGCTGTCGGGCGGCGAATTCCTCAAGCTGGCGCGCGAGAAGGCCGGGCTGCTGAAGCTCGACATGGACATGCTCAAGCGCCCGGTGAACGTCGGCTTCTCGGGCGGCGAGAAGAAGCGCGCCGAGATGGTCCAGATGGGCATCCTCGATCCCAAGTTCGCGATCCTCGACGAGACGGACTCGGGCCTCGACATCGACGCGCTGCGGATCGTCGGCGACGGGATCAACGCGATCATGCGGAAACCCGACAAGGCCGTGCTGCTGATCACCCATTACCAGCGGCTGCTCGACTACGTGAAGCCGGACAAGGTCCACGTCCTGGCCGGCGGCCGGATCGTCAAGACCGGCGGCCCGGAACTCGCGCTGCAGCTGGAGGAACACGGCTACGAGGCGGTGGCGGCGTGAGCCAGGCTCTCGCCCTTCCCACCCGCAAGAGCGAGGAGTTCCGCTATGCGGACCTCGATGCGCTCGCCAAGCTTTGGCCGCTGCCCGAGCGGGAGCGGATTTCCGTACCCGAGGGCGGCAGCTTCACCCGCGCGATCGTGCAGGAAGCCGGCGGGGTGACGCAGCTTTCGCTCGACCTCGCCAAGGGCGCCACGGCCTCGATCCACGTGCTCAATGCCGGCGGCGACTATGGTCGGATCGAGCTCGAGGTGACGCTGCACGAAGGCGCCGAGTTCACGCTGGGCGGCGCGCAGCTCGGGACCGCCAGCCAGAACCTCGAGATCGTCACCACGGTCACCCATGCCGAGCCGGGCGCCCGGTCGAACCAGCTGGTCCGCTCGGTGCTGGGCGGGCAATCGGTCGGCACCTATCTCGGCAAGGTCGCTGTTTCACGTGGAGCAATCGGCACCGATGCCGAGCAGTCGGTCCGCGCCATGCTGCTCGACCGCACGGCCACGGCCAATGCCAAGCCCGAGCTCGAGATCTTCGCCGACGACGTCAAGTGCGCCCACGGCTGCGCGGTGGGCGAGCTGGATAGGAACGGCTTGTTCTACCTGCAATCGCGCGGGCTGACCCCGCCCCAGGCCAAGCGCCTGATGCTCCAGGCCTTCATCGCCGAGGCCTTCGTCGGCGCCGAGGACGAGGAGCGGCTGTCGGCCCTGGCGCTCGCCAAGCTGGAGGCGATGCTGTGAGCGACGCCGGCTTCCGCACGATCGCCGATGACTTCCCCGGCCTGCGCAATGCCGACGGCAGCCGCTGGCACTATCTCGACACCGGCGCGACGGCGCAGAAGCCGCAAGTGGTGATCGATACGGTCGCCAAGGCGCTCGGCGCGGACTACGCGACGGTCCACCGCGGCGTCTACACCCGCTCGGCGGAGATGACGCTGGGCTACGAGGCCGCGCGGCGGCGGGTCGCAGAGTTCGTCGGCGGCCGGGAGGAGGAGATCGTCTTCACCCGAGGCGCGACCGAGGCGATCAACCTGGTGGCCTATTCGTGGGGCGAGACGCACCTGAAGGCCGGCGACCGCGTGCTGCTCTCGGTGCTCGAGCACCATTCCAACATCGTGCCCTGGCAGCTGCTGCGCGACCGGATCGGGATCGAGATCGACGTCTGCCCGCTGACGACCGACGGCCGGATCGACCTCGACGCCGCCGAGCGCATCCTGACCCCGGCGCACAAGCTGGTCGCCTTCGCCCATGTCTCGAACGTGCTGGGCGCGGTGCTCGACGCCGCCCGCGCCGCCGCCCTGGCGCATTCGGTGGGCGCCAAGCTGCTGCTCGACGGCTGCCAGGCCGTGCCGCGCCTTCCGGTCGACGTCGCGGCGCTCGACTGCGACTTCTACGTGTTCTCGGCGCACAAGCTCTATGGCCCGACCGGGGTCGGCGCGCTCTGGGCCCGCGCGGGGATCCTGGCCGACATGCCGCCGTGGCAGGGCGGCGGCTCGATGATCGACCGCGTGACCTTCGAGAAGACCACCTATGCCCCCGCCCCGACCCGGTTCGAGGCCGGCACCCCCGCGATCGTCGAGGCGCTCGGGCTGGCGGCGGCGATGGACTACGTCGAGAGCCATGGCCGCGAGGCGGTCGGCGAGCACGAACGCAGGCTGACCGCCCTGGCCAGGGACGAGCTGCGGCGGATCAACTCGGTACGCCTGTTCGGGCCCGAGGACAGCGCCGGGATCGTTTCCTTCGAGCTCCAGGGGGTGCATCCCCACGACCTCGGCACCATCTTGGACGAGGAGAACGTGGCGATCCGCGCCGGGCACCACTGCGCCCAGCCGCTGATGGACCACCTGGGCGTGCCGGCCACGGCGCGGGCCAGCTTCGGCATCTACAGCGACGAAAGCGACATCGCCGCGCTGGTGCGCGGGATCGAACGGACGATGAGGATTTTCGGATGAGCGGGTTTGAAGTCGAGGAAGTGGAAGGCGTCGAGCCGCCGCGGCGCGCGCGCGTGGAGGAGGCTGAAACTCCGGCAGACAAGCTGGAGCGCAAGCGCGACTATCTCGAGGGCTTCCTCGCCGCGAAGCCCGAGGGCATTTCGGCGACCGAGCCCGGCGGGGACCTCTACGAGAGCGTGATTGCCGCCTTGCGCGAGATCTTCGATCCCGAAATCCCGGTGAACATCTACGACCTCGGCCTGATCTATGGCGTCGACGTCTCGGCCGACGGCGCCGCCGTGGTGACGATGACGCTGACCACGCCGCACTGCCCGGTCGCCGAATCGATGCCCAGCGAGGTCGAGATGCGCGTCGCCGCCGTCCCCGGCATCCGCGATGCCGAGGTCAACCTCGTCTGGGACCCGCCGTGGGACCCCCAGAAGATGAGCGACGAGGCCAAGCTCGAGCTGGGGATGCTTTAGGGCGAAGACGCACTACATCCGTTCATGTCGAGCGAAGTCGAGACACGTTGCACATCGGTTCTCGACTTGGCTCGAACCGAACGGGGGTTTTAGGACTGATATGACTGAGACGAAAACCCGCCAACGCCCCGCCGCCGTTCTGCTGACGCCGGCCGCCGAAGCGCGCATCGCCAAACTGATGAGCCAGGCCCCCGCCGAGGCGATCGGGGTCAAGCTCTCGACCCCGCGTCGCGGCTGTTCGGGCCTCGCCTATTCGGTCGACTACGTGACCGCCGCCAATGCCTTCGACGAGAAGATCGAGACCCCCGGCGGCGTGCTGTTCATCGACGGCGCCTCGGTGCTCTATCTGGTCGGTTCGACCATGGACTGGGTCGAGGACGATTTCACCGCCGGCTTCACCTTCCAGAACCCCAACGCCAAGGGCGCCTGCGGCTGCGGCGAGAGCTTTACGGTTTGATATCGCTGTTCCTCCCCATTTGCACTTCGTGAAATGGGGAGGACCCGAAACTTCGTTATCTTGAGGGTGAGATCCTCAATCCTTCCGCAGCCCCGCGATGCACGCCGCGCGGTCGACGTCCTTGCCGTCGCTCGGCCGCCGCGCCTCGACATAGGTCGCCTGCGGCTCGCGCCCGGCGGCGGGGGGATAGAGGTACACGTCGAGCACGCAGGGCGTGCCGCTGAACTGCAGCTTACGCGCATCGCCTTCCCAGACGTCGAGCCGGGGCTTGCCGAATTCGCGGGTCAGCTGGGCGACGCCCGCGCCGATGACGCCTTCGACGCCGGGCAGGTTCTGGATTCGCGCCGGAGGCGGCGTGGCGGGCGGGGCCGGGCGGCGCACCGGGGAGGTCACCGCGACGGCGGGACGTTTCGGCGGCTTGGTCGGCTTCGCGGCTGGCGGGGGCCGCGTCCCGCGCGGTGGCGGTCCGCCCGATCCGCCGCTACAGGCCGACAGCAGCATGGCGGACAGCGCCGCGGCGAGCGGCCAGGTCTGGTGAATCCGTCCCATCGGACCGCTGCATGGGCGGGCGATGGGGGACTGTCAACGGCGGCGCCTTGTCCCCGGCCCGGCCGCCCGGTAGTCACGCCGCACAGTTTGCGAGGGAAGCGTTCATGTCAGAGCCCATCTACGACGTCATCGCCGTCGGCAACGCCATCGTCGACGTCATGGCGCCGGCCGAGGAAGCCCAGGTCGAGGCGCTCGGCATGGCCCGCGGGGCGATGACCCTGGTCGATGCCGACCGCGCAGAGGAACTCTACGGCGCGATGGGCCCGGCGCGCGAGATCTCGGGCGGCTCGGCGGCGAACACCCTGGCCGGCCTCGCCGCGCTCGGCGCCAAGTGCGCCTTCATCGGCCAGGTCGCCGACGACCAGTTCGGCACGGTCTTCGCCCACGACATCCGCGCCGGTGGCATCGCCTTCGAGACGCCCTCGCGCCCCGGCAATCCCCCGACCGCGCTGTGCCTGATCTTCGTCACCCCCGACGGCCAGCGGACGATGAACACCTATCTCGGTGCCTCGCAGTTCCTCCCCGCCGAAGCGCTCGACGAGACGCAGATCGCCGCAGCCCGCGTGCTCTACCTTGAAGGCTACCTGTGGGATCCCGAGCAGCCCCGCGCCGCCATGCGGCGGGCGATCGCCGCCGCGCGGGATGCCGGACGCGAGGTCGCCTTCACCCTGTCCGACGCCTTCGTCATCGCGCGCCACGGCGACGACTTCCGCGCGCTGATCGAGGCCGGCGAGATCGACATCCTCTTCGCCAACGAGCACGAACTCGCCGCGCTGACCGGGCTCGACTTCGAAGCCGGCATCGCCGCGCTGGCGCCCAAGGTGCCGACGCTGGTGGTGACGCGGAGCGAAAAGGGCGCGGTGGCTGTCGAGCAAGGCCAGCGGGCCGAAGTGCCGGCCGAACCGGTCGCCAAGGTGATCGATACGACCGGCGCGGGCGACCTCTTCGCCGCCGGCTTCCTCTACGGCCACGTCCGCGGCAAGAGCCTGGCGGAGCGCTTGAAGCTCGGCGCGATCTGCGCTGGCGAGATCATCTCGCACTACGGCGCCCGGCCGGAGGCGGATCTGAAGGCGCTGACCGGGGCTTAAACTCTCGGTTTCCCTCATCATTGCGAGCGTAGCGAAGCAATCCAGGGCGGGACGCGCTTTGCCCTGGATTGCTTCGCTACGCTCGCAATGACGAAGCTAAGGGTCAGGTCCCAGCCTCTTCCCGCGCCACTTCGCGCCAGCCGATGTCGCGGCGGCAGAAGCCCTCGGGGAAATCGATCGCGTCGACTGCGGCATAGGCCTGGAGCTGCGCCTCGCGCACCGACTTGCCGCGCCCGGTCACGTTGAGCACGCGGCCGCCGCTGGCGGTCAGCACGCCGTCGATCCCCAGCGCGGTGCCGGCGTGGAACACCTTGGCACCGCTGCTCGCCTCGGCCGCCGGAATGCCGTCGATCCGCCCGCCCTTCTTCGGCGTGCCCGGATAGCCCTGGGCGGCCATGACCACGGTCAGCGCGGTGTCGGGCGCGAACACCGGCGGAGGGACCGAGGCCAGGCGGTTCTCGGCGCAGGCCAGCAGCAGCTCAGCCAGGTCGGTCTCGAGCCGGGTCAGCAGCACCTGGCACTCGGGATCGCCGAAGCGCGCGTTGTATTCGATCAGCTGCGGCCCGCTTCGGGTCAGCATCAGCCCGGCGTAGAGCACGCCGGAATAGGGCATGCCCTCGTCCGCCATGGCCCGCACGGTGGGTGCGATGATCTTCTCGATCGCCTCGCCTTCGAGCAGCGGGGTCAGCACCGGGGCGGGGCTGTAGGCGCCCATGCCGCCGGTGTTCGGACCCGTGTCGCCGTCGCCGACGCGCTTGTGGTCCTGGGCCGAGCCGAAGGGGACGATCGTGCTGCCGTCGGTGATCGCGAAGAAGCTGGCTTCCTCGCCCTCGAGGAATTCCTCGATCACCGCCTCGGCCCCGGCTTCCCCGAAGCGCCCGGAGAAGATCTCGCGGATCGCCTCCTCGGCCTGTTCGCGGGTCTCGGCGACGGTCACGCCCTTGCCCGCGGCCAGGCCATCGGCCTTGACCACGACCGGGATGGTGAAGTCTTCGAGCGCGGCAAGGCCGGCGGCCTCGTCGGCCACGCGGACATAGGCGCCGGTCGGGATGTTCGCTCGCCGGCAGAGGTCCTTGGTGAAGCCCTTCGATCCTTCGAGCTGGGCGGCGGCGCGGCTGGGTCCGAAGACCGGGAAGGCGGCGGCGCGCAAGCTGTCGGTCAGGCCGTCGACCAGGGGAGCCTCGGGGCCGACCACGACCAGGCCGATGCGCTTGCTCTCGCAGAAGGCGACGACCGCGGCATGGTCGGTGACGTCGAGCGCGACCAGTTCGGCATGCTCGGCGATTCCCGGATTGCCCGGCGCGGCGTAGAGGCTATCGCAGAGCGGCGATTGCGCCAGCTTCCATGCCAGCGCATGTTCGCGCCCGCCCGAGCCCAGCAGCAGGATATTCATGGCCGCCCCTTATTCCGACGAAGAGAGTGAAGCCGGGCTGGTAGCGAAGGACTCGGCCGGAAACAACGCTGCTCCCCTCTCGATCAGCGAGATTTCGGGCCTGCTGAAACGCACGGTCGAGGACCGCTTCGCCTTCGTGCGCGTGCGCGGCGAGCTTTCGGGGGTGAAGCGAGCGGCCTCGGGCCACGTCTACCTCTGCCTCAAGGACGAGGGGGCCCGGCTCGACGGGGTGATGTGGCGCGGCACGGCGCAGCGGCTGGCCTTCATGCCCGAGGACGGGATCGAGGTGATCGCCACGGGCAAGCTGACGACCTATCCGGGGCGCTCGAACTACCAGATCGTCGTCGAGCGGATGGAGATCGCCGGCGAGGGCGCGCTGCTTGCCCTGCTGGCGAAGAACCGCGCGCGGTTCGAGGCCGAGGGCCTGTTCGACCGCGCGAGGAAGCGCCCGCTGCCGTTCCTGCCGCGCCGGATCGGCGTCGTCACCTCGCCGACCGGCGCGGTGATCCGCGACATCCTCCATCGGCTGGAGGACCGCTGCCCGACCCGCGTGATCCTGTGGCCGGTGCCTGTCCAGGGCGACGGCGCATCTGCGAAGATCGCGGCCGCAATCCGCGCATTCCCTTCGCTTGCAGACCATGCTGATTCAACCTGAGGACATGGCCGCGCTCGGGCGCTCCGCCACCCACAAGACGCTGGACGACAGCCGGCGCCTCACGCACTTGCAGCGCCTGGAGGCCGAGAGCATCCACATCATGCGGGAGGTTGTGGCCGAGGCCGAGAACCCGGTGATGCTGTACTCCATCGGCAAGGACA
>JBQCGM010000007.1:0-42946 GCA_051955585.1 Novosphingobium sp. | reverse complement strand
GGGGTGCGGCCGCGCGAGCGGCGGCCCCGCTTGCCGGAAGAGTGGAGGCCCATCGCCATGACTAGCGCCCTCCCTTCGTTTCGTCATTGCGAGGAGGCGAAGCCGTCGCGGCAATCCAGGGCGCCATGCTGTTGCCGCCCTGGATTGCTTCGCCCTGCGGGCTCGCAATGACGAAAAGGAAGCCCATCATCCCGCATCCAGTTCGCGGGTGAGGTTGGCGAGGAACCGATCGGCGAAGCGCTGGAGCCGGGCCTCGTAGGCGTTCACCCGGTGCGAGAAACGGTTGTAGGCGATGACCGCGGGGATCGCGGCGAAGAGGCCGATGGCCGTGGCGAACAGCGCTTCCGAAATGCCCGGCGCGACCACGGCGAGCGAGCTGTTCTGCTGCTGGCCGATCTGGAAGAACGAGTTCATGATCCCCCAGACCGTGCCGAACAGGCCGACGAAAGGCGCGACCGAGCCGACCGTGGCGAGGAAGTTCAGCCGGTCGGACAGGCGATCGGCCTCGGCGGCGACCTGGCTGTCCATGGCGCCGGCCAGGCGCTGGCGCAGGCCTTCGCGGTCTTTCACCTTGGCGGCGACCGAGCGCTTCCATTCGGTCAGCCCGGCATCGGCGACGCGGGCCGGCGGCACGTCGCCTTTGGCCTTGACGCTCTCGATGTCGGGGGCGTCCCAGAAGGCTTCCTCGTAGGCGTCGGCGCGGCGGCCCGCCGCACCGATCCGCAGCGAGAACGAGACGATGATGGTCCAGACCCAGATCGAGGCCAGCACCAGCCCGGCCATGACGACCTGAACGACGATGTCGGCATCGAGGAACAGCTTGACCGGATCGAGCCGGGTCGGCGCGCCGGAAGCGGCTTCCGTAGCGGTCGCCGCAAGGAGAGTAAGCAAGGTCATCGGAATCCTTCGGGGGCAGGGATGATTTCGGCGAAAGCGGCGCGCCAGGGTGCGGGCTGGCGGCGCGGCCGGCCGTCGGCGCCGACGAAGCCGACCCGGAGCCGCGCCTCGCTGAGTAGGGTCTCGTTTCTGAACGCCCGCTGGCGCATCCGGGCGCTGGCGGCGCCGATCTCCTCGGTCACGCTCTCGATCAGAACGACGTCATCGAGCCGGGCGGGGGCGAGATAGCGGATAGTCAGCTCCGACACGGCATAGGCGCCCTCGCCGGCCTCCTGCGCGGCGCGCTGGTCGATCCCTAGTAGGCGCAGCATGTCTGATCGGGCACGCTCGAACCAGCGGAGGTAGTTGGCGTGATAGACCACGCCCGACAGGTCGGTGTCCTCGAAATAGGCGCGCACGGCGAAACGGTGCACCGGGCCGTCGAAGCGGCCGCCCGGAGGTTCGGGCCAGGTGGCGGATGCCGACGTCATGCTTGCAGCAGGCTTTTAGCCAGACGGCGAGTCGCAGGGCAAGGCGCGACGACGCGATTGCCTCGGCTGAGCCCCGGTTCGCCGCGTCAGTCGCAGATCATGTGGAAGAACTGGCGCCCGCCGAAGATGTGGACATGGAGATGCGGCACTTCCTGGTGCCCGTGCCCCCCCATATTGACCATCAGGCGGTAGCCCGGCTCGTCGAGGCCGAGCACGCGGGTCACTTCGCCCACCGCGCGCATGAAGCCGGCGATCTCCTCGGCCGGGGCGTTGATCGTGAAGTCGTCCCAACAGACATAGGCGCCCTTGGGAATCACCAGGACATGAACCGGGGCCTGAGGGCGGATGTCGTTGAAGGCGAGGGCGAACTTGTCCTCGTAGACCCGGTCGCAGGGTAGTTCGCCGCGAAGGATCTTCGCAAAGACGTTCTGGTCGTCGTAGGGCAGGCGCGGATCGATCGGCATCAATAGTTCCTCGAAGCTTTCTCGGCGATGCCCGACTGGCCTTCCCGGCGATCGAGCTCGGCCAGGACCTCGGCCAGCGGAACATCCTTGGCATTGAGCAGGACGATGAGGTGGAACAACAAGTCGGCCGCTTCGCCGACCAATTCCTCGCGGCCCTCGCTCAGTGCCGCGATAACCGTCTCGGTGGCTTCCTCACCCACCTTCTGGGCGATCTTGCCCAGGCCCCTGGCGTTGAGCTTGGCGACATAGCTGCTGGCCGGATCGGCGCTGCGGCGCTGGGCGATCGTCGCCTCGAGGCGAGAAAGGGTGTCGGTCATGGCGCGGGAATGGTTCGCTCTGCCCGCCCGGTCAAGTCAGTCGCGGCGAGGACGCCCGCCGCGTCGGCCGACGATTACCCCGACCACGCCGAGGCCGAAGAGGACCAGGGTGGACGGTTCGGGCACCGCCAGGCCTTGCGCCAGGGCCGGCGTGGCCATGCCGAGGGCAACGAGGAGCGAGGTGGACAGCAGTCTCTTCGTCATGATCCAAGCCCCTGCGGTCAGCGTTAAGGCGTTGGAAAGAACTCATTTTTGAATTCGGTCAAGCGCGCCGGCCAAGGTGTGCCGCGGTGGGACGGTCAGCCCAGGAGCTTTTCGTGCTCGGCGACGATCTCGGCGAGGATGGAGAGAGCGAGGACCGAGGGGGTGCGGGCATGGGCGAAGACGCCGATCGGACTGCGCAGGCGCGGGTCTGCAGGGTTCCAGCCGGTCTCGGCCAGCATTGCCGCCCGCGTCTCGCGCGCGCCGCGCCCGCCCTGCGCGCCGACATAGAAGGCAGGGGTGCCGAGCGCCCAGGGAAGCAGGCTGCGCTCCCATTCGTGATCGTGGAACAGCACGGCGATCGCAGTCCACGGATCGACCGGCAGTTGCGGCGCAAGCCAGAGAGAGAGCGGCACGTCGGCTCCGGCCTCACCCGCAGGCGCGCCGACCACGCATTCGATGTTCTGCGCGCGCGCCAGGCGGACGAGTGCCGTGACCTCGGGCCCGCTGCCGAGCACGACCAGCCGCAACTTGGGCAGAAAACGGCGCACGAAGGGCCCTTGCGGGGTCGGGCCGATCGCCAGGTCGGCGGGCTTGCGGCTTTCCAGCGCCTTGCAGGCCGCTTCAAGCGCGGCACGGTCGGGTGCCGGATCGACCATCACCTCGATGCCGCTGCCGCAGGGCAGCCGGATGTCGAGGAAGGGCGAGCCCTGGCCGTAGCGCAGCACCCGCGCCCCGATTCCGGTTTCCTTGGCTGCGAGCGCTTCGGTCGCCAGGGCTTTCTCCAGGCAACCGTCGGACAGCGAGCCGCGGGTCGTGCCGTCGGGTAGGACCGCGAGCTGGGCACCGAGCCGGCGCGACCACGACCCGTCGATCGCGGTCACCGTGCATAGCGCGCCGCCGTGCTCGGCGCAGGCGAACAGGGCTTCGCTGTCGTCATCCCAGGCTTGGTCCATCCTGCCGATCTATGCAGCGCGGGCGGCCCGAGCAATAGGCGCGGCAATAGCGTGACATATCCGCCCGGCGATGCTGCGCGCTCTGGCCAAGCCGCGGCCCCCACGCCATCCTTCGCACCGCAAGAATACGGGAGAGGGCGATGGAGCGGGCGGAAGCCTATGTCGAGCGCGCGAAGCAGGCGGCCGGGCTGGACGACTTCGGCGGCGAGACCTGGCGCGAGGGGCTGGAGCGGCTGATCCATTCCGCCCGGACCGAGGCCCGGCTCAGCCAGGCGGGAGAGGCCCGGATCGAGGGCATGATCGTCATGCTGCTGATGAAGCGGCTGGAAATCGAGGACTGGTATGCCCGCCATCCCGAGATCGACGCAGAGGAGATCGCCAGCCCGCTGATGATCCTCGGCCTGCCGCGCACCGGCTCGACCGCGCTGCACTGCCTGCTGGACCGCGATCCTGGCGCCAGGGTGATCCGCAACTGGGAGCAGATGAACCCGACCCCGCCCCCCGAGCGCGCGACCTACGAGAGCGATCCACGCATCGCGGTGATGCAGGGGCACATGGACCACCGCAACCGGGTGACGCCGCGCATGCAGCAGATGCTGCCCTCCACCGCCGTAACGCCGGTCGAGGACCAGTTGCTGATGGGTCATGACTTCAAGACGCAGATCTTCCAGGCCTCGTACCACATCCCCAGCTACGTCGACTGGTTCAACCACGAGGCTGACCTGGTCCCGACATTCCAGCACGTGAAGCGCGTGCTCAAGCTGCTGCAGTGGCGCTGCCCGCCGACCGCCTGGCGGCTCAAGAACCCGACCTACATCCTGTTCATCGAGGCGCTCGACCGGGTCTTTCCCGATGCGCGCTACTGCATGACCCACCGCGATGTCGCGGCGGTGATCCCCTCGGGCTCGGACCTCTATCTCGAGATGCATTCGGCGGCGAGTGACACTGTCGACAAGCGCTACCTGGGCCAGCTCAACACCGAATGGACCGAACTCGGCATGCGACGGATGATCGAGTTTCGCGATGCCGGGAACGAGGACCGCTTCTTCGACATCTACTTCGCCCCGTTCCAGCAGGACCCCTTTCCCGTGCTGGAAAGGCTCTACGCCTTCCTCGGCGAGGAGTTCACCGACGAGGTGCGGGAGCGGATGGCCGCCTGGCGCCGGGATACCCCGCGCGACAAGCACGGCGGCCATACTTACGATGCGGCGGACTTCGGACTGGATCCCGGGGAATTGCGTGAGCGGTTCCGCTTCTACAGCGAGCGGTTCCAGGTGCCGACGGCGGCTTACTGACCGGGCAATTGTTGCGCCAGCCGCGGCACGTCGGCGAGCGCGCGAAGCGCATCGTTGAGGTGGGTGCAACCGCGCGGCCCCCGCAGGTTGGCCAGCACCGATTCTCGGATTTCCGGAAGGGGGCTGCCGGCGAGGGCGCGGGCATTGCCGATCGCGCCGGGGCATTCGCCGAAAGGCAGCACACGCGGTTCCGGCTCCAGGCTCAGCAGTTCCAGCGTGGCAGGATCGACGGTCGCCTCCAGGCGGTATTCGTGGAGCGCGGCGCGGGTGCCGTCGGGGCGCGGAGCGCTGTCCTGGAAGGCCGAATCGATGCGGATCACGCCCCCCTCGCGCCAGACGTCGATCCGGCGGGCGCGCCGCATGGTCACGCCGGAAAGCTCGGGGAAGTCGTGCCAGCCTGCGGTATCGGCGGGATTGCGCAGTTCGCCCCCCTCGGCCGTGCCGACCTCGCCGCGATGGACGGGATCGAGACCCGAATGGCCGCGCTGAAGGCCCCAGCAGACGTCGGTCTTCTGGGCGATCATCTCCGCAGCGGCATTGGGGCCGCGGATCGCTTCCAACCATTCGGGATGCCACAGCGACCAGGCCCAGACCGAGATCAGGCTGACGCCCGAAATGTCGTCGAGCAGGAGGTAGAGCGGATCGGCCCGCGCGATCAGCTCAGGCATGATCTCTCCCATGACCATCCGCAGGTGTCCGCCGCCACGCTCGCCGACCAGTTCCTGCAGGTGCGGCGCGGCCGGGGTGGCGGCAAGGGCGAGGATCTTGCGCTCGGGATCGAGGGTGGCTTCCATCGCTGCCTCGGCCAGCACCGCAGCCTTGCCGCCGGCGTCGGTCCGCAGATCGCGGGCCCGGCCATGCAGCACACGCTGGCCCATGACCCCGTCGGGCCAAGCAACATCGACGCTGGAGGTGCGGCGAATCGAGTTCGCCGGCCGAAGCGGCGCGGGGTTGGCGGTCTGGCGCAGCGGCGGCGCAACGGTCGGGGTCATGGCAATCCTTATCCTCGCTCCCCACTTGGGGACCAAGATGGCAGTCCGGCGGAATGGAACAAGGGTTCCGGTCAAGGGATCGCCCCGACGAAACCGTCGATTGCCCGGCAGATTGCCAAGCCGCGGCGCGCTGCCTATGCGCGGCTGGCCCAAGGAGACATCGCATGAGCTACACCCGCTTCCTCAAGCAGCAGTGCTACATCGACGGCAAGTGGTGCGATGCCGACTCCGGCGGCACGATCGAAGTCACCGATCCGGGCACCGGCCAGGTCCTGGGCACGGTCCCCAACATGGGCCAGGCCGAGACCCAGCGCGCCATCGACGCGGCCGAGGCCGCCCTGCCGGCCTGGCGCGCCAAGACGGCGGGGGAGCGCGCCAGGATCCTGCGCAAGTTCTTCGACCTGATGATCGAGAACCAGGGCGCGCTTGGCGAACTGCTGACCCGCGAGCAGGGCAAGCCGCTGGCCGAGGCGAAGGGCGAGATCGCCTATTCGGCCAGCTTCATCGAATGGTTCGCGGAGGAGGGCAAGCGCGCCTATGGCGACGTCGTGCCGGCCCATGCCGCCGACCGCCGGATCGTCGTGCTCAAGCAGCCGATCGGCGTGGTCGCGGCGATCACCCCCTGGAACTTCCCCTCGGCGATGATCGGCCGCAAGATCGGCCCGGCGCTGGCCGCAGGCTGCACCGTGGTGCTCAAGCCGGCTTCGGCCACGCCGTTCTCGGCCCTGGCGCTCGCCCAGATCGCCGAGGAAGCCGGCGTGCCGGCGGGCGTGTTCAGCGTGGTCACCGGTTCGGCCCGGGCGATCGGCGGGGAACTGACGCGCAATCCCAAGGTCCGCAAGCTGACCTTCACCGGCTCGACCGAGATCGGCATCCAGTTGATGCGCGAATGCGCCGATACGGTGAAGAAGGTTTCGATGGAGCTGGGCGGCAATGCGCCGTTCCTGGTCTTCGACGATGCCGACGTCGATGCGGCGGTCGACGGAGCGATGATCTCCAAGTTCCGCAACAACGGCCAGACCTGCGTCTGCACCAACCGCTTCTACGTCCAGGACGGCGTCTACGACCAGTTCGTCGAGAAGCTGGCGGCGCGGGTGAAGGCGATGAAGATCGGCTACGGCATGGACGCCGGGGTGGACGTCGGCCCGCTGATCGATCAGGCCGCAGTCGAGAAGGTCGAGGAGCACCTCGAGAACGCCTTGGCCGGCGGGGCCACCGTGCTCGCGGGCGGCAAGCGCTCGGACCTGGGCGGCACCTTCTTCGAGCCGACCGTGGTCGCCAACGTGAAGGCCGACATGCTGCTCGCCCGCGAAGAGACCTTCGGGCCGCTTGCCGGCGTGATCCGCTTCAAGGACGAGGACGAGGCGATCGCCCTCGCCAACGATAGCGAATTCGGCCTGGCTAGCTATTTTTACGCCAAGGACCTCAGCCGGGTCTGGCGCGTCGCCGAGGCGCTGGAGGCGGGCATCGTCGGGATCAACACCGGCCTGATCTCCACCGAGGTCGCGCCGTTCGGCGGGATCAAGCAGTCGGGCCTCGGTCGCGAGGGCTCCAAGCACGGCCTCGACGATTACATGGAGCTCAAGTACCTCTGCATGGGGCTCTGAGCTCCAAGCCGCTCAGCGGCCGCGCGTCCAGGGTTCGCAGTAGCGGACCCTGACGCCGTATTCCGAGGCTTCGAGGAACGAGCGCCACAGGCGCGCGGTCAGAACCAGCACATTCACTTCGCGTCTCCATGTCGGCCCCCTCGGCCCCCTGTGGCCGTCGGGATGGTGCGGAGCAGGTTCTAGAGCCCTGTGGCGGAGATTGACGCCTATTTTGGCAATGACAGCGACCAATTTTAGCGTCATCATGCCAACTATGCGAAAAATCGGTGATCTCGATGACTTCGATCTGCGGCTGATCGAACAGGTTCGCAACAACAACCTCGAGCCTGCGCGCAGCCTGGCGGACAAGGTGGGCCTGTCGATCTCGGCAGTGCTGCGCCGCCTCCGCCGGCTGCGGGAGGAGGGCGTGATCGTCGCCGACGTGGCGGTGGTGAACCCGGCCCTGACCGGCTCGGCGATCACGATGCATGTGCTGGTGCGGATGAAGGAGCCGGGGGTGCAGACGATGGACGCCTTCGCTCGCCGTATCGCCCGCCACCCGGAAGTCACCGCGGCCTGGGAGGTCACCGGCGACGACGATTTCGTGCTCAAGGTCCAGGTCGGATCGATGGAGGAATATGACGCCTTCATCCGCGATACCCTGTCGGAAGACCGCGGTGTGCTCGCCTTCAAGACGCTGATCGCGATCCGGCCGATCGTGGAGGACCGCATTTCATCCCGCCCGCTGTTGCCCCGCTGAGCCGCTTGGCCTATGTGCTGAACAAACGTACAAACAGGAGAGGCGATCATGACCCGGCGAGTGGCCTTGGTGACCGGCGCGGCGGCCGGAATCGGCGCCGCCTGTGCCAGACGACTGGCGCGGGACGGTGCGGCGGTCGGCGTGCTCGATCTCGATGCGGAGCGCTGCGCCGCGACCGTCGCCGCGATCCAGGTGGCGGGCGGTCAAGCGATCGCGCTGGGCGCCGACGTCTCCAACCGCACGGAGGTCTTTGCCGCCGTGGCCCGGCTACGCGACGCTTTCGGCCCGGTGACGATCCTGGTCAACAACGCCGGGGTGACCGACTTCACTCCCTTCGCCGAACTCACCGACGAACGCTGGGACTTCATCTACGCGGTCAACGTGCGCGGGCCGATGCTCTGCGCCCAGGCCGTCCTGCCCGACATGACGGCCGCGAAATGGGGCCGGATCGTCAACATCTCCTCGTCGAGCGCGCAGACCGGGGCGGTGAACATGATCGCCTATTCCTCGTCCAAGGGCGCGGTGGTGACCATGACGAAGTCGATGGCCCAGGAATTCGGCCCGCTGGGCATTACGGTGAACAACATCCCACCAGGCTCGGTGATGGGCACGATCATGTCCGAGGCGAACCGCGAGCGCTTCCAGATCCCGGTCGAGACGCTGCTAGCTACGGTCCCCGTCCGCCGCCTCGGCGAACCCGACGACATCGCCAACGCCTGCGGTTGGCTGTGTCTGGAAGAAAGCGGCTACATTACCGGCCAGACCATTGGCGTGAACGGCGGACGGGTCGTTACCTAACCTATCGGAATTGTCATCTCAGTGTCACGCCGCGGTGCGGCCCACCCTGGCATCAGGCGGGCTGACGGGACCACGCGCGAGACGTGTTCCGCGAAGCGGCGAGTGAATTCTGAGCGCTATGAACGGATATTCCCTGCAGCTCGGCGGTCGGCGCGCGCGGCCGATCCCCGCAGCTTGGCTGGTGGCCGCGTTGACCCTGAGCGGGATAGTGGTCGCCGCGATGATGGCCCGGGCCGGCCTGCTCGTCGCCACGCACAACCGGGGCTTCGCTGCGGCGCTCGTCCTGACCCTGCCACTGGCGCTGGGCCGGTGGTACCTGCGGCGGACAAGAACGCTGCGCGGGCGGCAGCTGCGCGCTTTTTGCGAGGACGCCTTCCTGTTCCTGGCGATTTCATTGCTTGGCGTGGTCGCCAGCTATCCGGCCGCCGCGGTGACGAGCGGCTTCGCCGATGCCAGCCTGGCGCGGGTCGATGCCCAGCTGCACTTCGACTGGACGGCCTGGTACCGCGTCGTCGCGGCCAGCCCGGTGCTTCGGCATCTCGGCGCGGCGGCCGATGCGACGATCTACGTGACCCCGATGGTGTTGATCGGCCATTTCGCGGTCGACCAGCGCCGCGCCGAGGCCCGCCGCTTTCTTGGCACGTTCTGGCTGGCCGTGGTGCTGACGCTGGCGCTGTTTCCGCTGTTCCCGGCCGAGGGCCCGCTGGCCTATTTGTGGCACGGGCCGATCCCCTACATGCCGACCAGCGCGCTTTATCAGCACCAATTGATCACCGCGCTGCGTACCCACGAAATGACCGATATCGACCTTGGCGCGCTGCGCGGCCTGGTCTGCGCGCCGAGCTTCCACACCGCCTCGGCCGTGGTCTTCATCGCCGCCGCGTGGCCGGTGCCGCGACTGCGCCGGGTGGTGGTGCCGATCAACCTGGCGATGCTCCTGGCGACTCCGGTCGAAGGCACGCATTACCTGACGGATATGATCATCGGGGCGCTCGTCGCTTTTGCGGCGATCGCGATCGTACGCGTGGCGCTGGCTCGGCAGAGCGGAACCGCGCGCCGGGCTGCGGGTTCCGCTCAGCAATGGCCCGCCCGCGCGAATCCATGACCCGCGAGATATCCGACGCGCTGATCGACCATGGCCTGCGCGCTGCCTACGATGCGCGCCCGCCGTACCAGCGCAACGACTACCTCCGCTGGATCAAGGCCGCCAAGACCGACGAAGCCCGGGCGCGCCGACTGACGCAGATGCTGGACGAGTTGGCGAACGGGGCGATTTACATGAAGGCGGCCTGGCAGGGGCGCTAGATCCCAAACCGCAGCTTGACCGAGCGGTAGCGCTCTTCAAGCTGCCCCGCACGCTCCTCGGGTGTTACCCTGGTCGTGCCGGATGGCAGCGCCGCATCGAGGTCGGCGCGCTTGACCAGGCGGGTACGCAAGGCGGCTGGATTTTGGCTCATCAGGTTTCGATAGGTCAGGTTGCCTTGCGAGAAGCCCTGGGTATCGAGCCAGTTGTGCACGCCAGGATCGTCGTGCGCGAGAACTAGCCGCACCATGCCGTCCGCATCGCTCCTGGTCCGCGCCGGGGTGTAGCTGACCGGGCGGTAGAGAAAGTCCATCGAGCCGACGAAGACCCCGCCCATGCCGAAGATCCAGAAGCCATCGTGCACATCCATCTCGACGATCAAGGCCTCGTCCGGCGCCAGGCGCCAGACCATGTGTGCAGCCATGCGTCCGCGCTTGGCATCGGCGGGGTCGTTGGCTTCGGCGCCGGGGAAACGGTTGGGCTGGTGCGGATCGACCACCCCGCCCGAGGTGGCCCACGAATGCTCGGGCCAGTCGCGCATCACCCCGGTGACGAAGTCGCCCGCCCAGGTGAAGGCCTCGGTCATCCGCTCGGCCGAAGGCAGGGGGCGGGGGGCATCCATGCCGATCCGTTCGATGGTGAGCTGGGTCGGCGTCTCGCCCCAGGCGTCGAAGGCCTCGCGGATGAACAGCTTGCGGCTACCCGGCGTAGTCGGCAGCCAGTTCGCCGCGCGCTCCGGTCCGCCGATGAAGAGCTCGAAATTGCCCTCGGCATCAGCATCGATCTGGTGGCCGAACAGGTTGCTCTCTGGCACGTCGCCGAAAGGTTCGTGGAGCGGGGCGTGGTCGGTGCCGGGGATGCGTTCGGGCTTCGGGCCCTGCACGGTGAGGTTGAACCACCGTGCCGTGCCCTTGCGCCCGGTGATCCGGTAGACGTGCTCGCCCGAGATCCAGGCCTGCCGATAAGTGAAGTCGGCGACGTCTCCGCCGAGCTTCATATAGGGGTGGGTGAAATAGTGGATCTGCGGATAGGCCGGATCCTTGGTCTCCAGCGCCAGCGGAAAGGCCTGTCCGAGGTTCTGCGTGAGGAAGCGGAAGGCGTCGGCGCGGAGCAGCGGATCGGCGGGGTTGGCCTCCTTGAAGACGAGATCGCCCGCCGCTTTGAGCGCGTCGCAGAAAGCGTGCCAGCCTAGGCGAAGCGTTTCGTCGGCCGGTCCATCGCCATAGGCCATGCTAAGCTCCCAGCCGGGTGAGGATGTCGGACAGCGCCTTGGCGCCGCGGGTGAAGGCCGCCCGGTGGCCTTCCGCCTCGATCCGCGGTCCGGAGAGTTCGAGATCGAACGAGCCCTCATAACCGAGGTCGAGCAACTGGCCAATGATCCGCTCCAGCGGCACCGCCCCGTCGCCCGGTACGGCACGGCACGGGGTCGAGCGATCGCCCAGAACGTAATCGCTGACCTGGACGAGCCGCGTTAGCGGCAGGGCGCGGCGGAACTTGTCCGCCAGGCCGCCTTCGAACCAGCAGGCGCCGAGATCGATGGTCACGCCGATCCCGGCCAGTTCGGCCAGGCGGATGGTGTCGTCGAGGGTGTGGGCGATGTGGATGTCGGCGTTGAGCAGGTTCGCGGTTTCGACGGAGAGGGCGATGTTCTTCGCTTCTGCCAGGTCGCGGCAGGGCGCGACCAGCGCGGCGAAGCGGGCGGCGGCTTGGTCCCAGTCGAGTCGGCCGCGCCCCCCGGTGACCATGTAGACGTGGTTCGTGCCATAGGCGGGGACTGCCTCGATCGTCGCGGAGAGCAGCGCCGCCGCGCCGCCGCTATCGCGCTCGAGGTCGGGCTGGAGCGCGAAGGCGTGGGCCAGCGTCGCCGCGATTGGGCCGCCTTCGACCAGGGCGGCGAGCGTTTCACCCGGCGCCTGCGGGCCGAGCAGCAGCGGGCTCGCCAGCGTCATCTCCGCCGCGCCGAGCTCGCGGCAGAACTCGACGAACGCCGCAATGCTCTCGCTCATGAAGCCGACTTGATGGATCGACACGCGGGGATGCATGGTCAATTCCTTGCCGGCACGGGGAGGGGACCCGGTGCAGCTGGGGGAGGGGCAACCGCGGTACGGCGCCACCTCGCGCGGCCGGGTTCCGCGGCGCGTGCCCCGCCACCCCCTGTCGGGGGGGAATGGCGTTTGCCCCTCACCGCTCTTCCCTTTCCACCCCGAACCGTTCGCGGAACGGCCGGAATTCCTCGTGGAGCGCTTCCAGGTCGTAGCCCGCATCGACCAGCACCTGCGCGGAATAGGCGAACTTGCCGTGGCGGTCGGGCCGGTTCTCGGCAAGGTAGCGGCGCATCGCCGTCTCGGCTTCGGCGGTCAGGTCGCGGCCGGCGAAGTAGTAGTAGCCGCGGATGGTTTCGACCGGGTCGGCCACGAAGTCGCGATAGCGGACGTGGTGGATGCGGGCATCATGGATCAGCGGGTTGTGCATGGTGTTGGCGATCGAGGCGCGAACCCGCTCCACATGGAGCCGCGCTTCCTTGGCCAGGTCGATCGGGCCGACGATGCCTTCCATGATGTCGGCCATCATCATGGTGCTGGAGGCGGTGACCTGGACCGGATCGCGATGCAGATAGACCAGCGTCGCGTCGGGATAGGTTTCGAAGAACGCCTCCAGCCGAAAACCGTGGAACCCCTTGCAGACCCAGTACTTTTTCGGCCGCCGGTATTGCAGCGCCTGGAGCATCATCTTGTGCAGGCGGTTCTGTGCCGCGGGGTCGGCCGGCAGGCCGAGCGAAAGATGCTGCATCGGCACCCGCCACCAGGCGGTCGGGGTCATGACGCGGAAGTCGAAGGCCCAGGTCCGCTCGTCCTCGGGCAGGCCGCTGCCGAGCATGTCGTTGTAGGGATGGCAGTGCAGCCACTTCGGCATCTTGGCATTGATCTCGCGCCATTCGGCGTCGGCCCGGGCCTTGCGCGGGTCCTCGCCCTCCACCGTGCCGGGTGGGGGCGAGGGGTGCATGACCTCCCAGAAGCGCAGCGCGCGGGCAGCGGGATCGACGCTCATCAGCGCATGCATCAGCGTGGTGCCGGAGCGCGGCTCGCCGGTGGCGAACATCGGGCGCTCGATGACCTCTTCGGCCAGCGGATAGCGCTTGCGGTCCTCGAAGAAGCGAAGGCGGTCGGTGAGCAGCCAGTGGACGTTGTCGGCGGCGGCGCGGCGTCCGGCCTCGTCCATCGGGATCGTGTTGATGTGGGCGACCGCGAGGCCGAAGCGTTCCGGGAAGCTGTCGTCACCCCAGTCGGAGAGCCGGGTTTCGGCCTGGGCGCGGGCCAGCAGGGCGGCGGGATCGAGGTCGCTCACGCGCAGAGCCTCAGCACTTCGTCCTCGACCTCGATGACTTTCCGGGCCGATTTCGCCGCGAACCCGGCGCCGGCCATGCCGCCGTAGTCCATCACCTTGAACACCCGCATCCCGGCATCGGCGAAGCCCTTGAGCTTGGCGGCGACCTGCCTGGGCGTGCCGACCGGGAAGATGTCCCGGATCGCTCTCGTGTCGAGCTCCTCGCAGAAGCGGATGATCGTCTCGCGCGAGAGGCGGACCGGGTCGAAATCCTGGATGCCGCGCCAGTCGGGCCCCATCGGGTGGGCATGGCCGAACTGTGCCAGGTCCTTGGCGGTCTGCATCAGGATGATCGACTTGACCATCGGCCGCTCCAGCATCTCGGCGATCTCGTCTTCGTCCCCGATCAGGCAGATCTGGGTCAGCGCGGGGACGAAGCGCGTCATGTCCCGCCCTGCGGCGTCGCCGGCGTCGAGGATGACCTTGAGCTTGGCGGCATAGTCCTCGGGCGTATAGGCGCCCGCCGGCCACCAGCCGTCGGCGTGGCGCCCGGTGATCCCCAGCATCCGCGGGCCCGCCGCCCCGGTCCAGATCGGCGGGGCCTTGCCGTCATAGAGCTCGGTATCCATCCGCGCATGCTCGAGGTGGAAGAAGTTGCCCGAGAAGTCGACCGGGCCATCGCTCTCCCACAAGAGCTTGATGACCTTGATCGCCTCCTCGAAGCGGCCGACCGGCTTGTCGAAATCGAAGCCGTAGGGGACCGTGTTCTCCAGTTCGCCCGAGCCGAGGCCGAGGATGAAGCGGCCCTTGGCGAGGTGGCTGATCGTCAGCGCGGTCTGGGCCAGCAGCGAGGGATGGCGGCGCACGGTGTCGACCACGCAGGTGGCGAGCGGCGTGCGCTCGGTCAGCACGGCGGCGGCGGCCGCCACGGCCAGGCCATCGAGGTGGCGGTGCGGCGAGGGGGAGGTCAGGGCGAGGTCGGTGAACTCGGGCGTCCAGATCGAGTCCGGCCAGAACGAGACCATGTGGTCGGGCAGCCAGATCGAATGATAGCGCCCCGAATCGTAAGCGCCGACCGCATCGATGCCGAGCGGCAGGGTGGTGCGCAGGAAGGCTGCGGGCTGGACCTTCATCCTCGGCTCTCTCCGGGCTTGTTGTTCTTTGCGCGGGTTGTGGCATAGCCCCGGGCGGAGAGAATTTCCCAAATGGGGATAAAGGTGCCAAGTCCCGAACTCGTGCCGCTGCTATTGGAGGACCTGCTCGAGGGGCTTGGCGAGGACCCGCCGTGGAGCGGCTTCCTCTCCCACCTGCGCGAAGGGCTGGCGGCGGACTATGCCTCGATCGTCTTCCGGCCGATCCCGGTCGGCCAGCCGCAGAGCCGGGTGATCCACCTCTTCTCCGGTGCCGACTGGCCGCCCTTGATTGCCGCGGCCTACCGCGAGGGCGGCTACCAGGACGATCCGCTGCCCTATTTCTCGCTGATCGAGGGGCGGGCCTACCGTCTGGGCGAGCTGCTCACCGCGGGCGATCCGGCGCACGAGGACTACCGCCGCCGGATGCTCGAGCCGAGCGGGATGAACGTGCTGCGCTTCGTGCGGATTGAGACGCGGGGCGGGATCAACGCCTGGCTTACGGTTTCGCGCCAGACGGAGGAATTCCCGGCCAGCGCCGATGCGGCGATCGCCGCGCTGGTCCCGGCGCTGCGCGCCGCGATCGCCGCTCGCGTCGCACTGGAGCGCGAGCGGACCAGCGCGACCGTCGCCAACGAGGCGATCCGGCGGATGAACTTCGGCTGGATCACGCTCGACGGCGCGGGGCGGATACTCGATGCCGACAGCCACGGCGCACGGCTGCTGGAAAGCGGCGCCATGCTGCTGCGCGGCCGCGGCGGGCGGCTGGTGGCGCGCGATGCTCAAGTCAGCCGCGAGATCGCGGAGGCCATCCGCGATCCCGGAGGACGTCCCCGCGCCATCGTGCTCGCCCGCGAACCATGGCTCGACATGCTGCTGGTCCCGGCCAACGTCCGCCCCCCAACTTTGCACCCCACCGCGGGCCCGGCGCCGGCGCTGGTCGCCTACGTCCACTCCGATAGCTGGTCCTCGGCCGACCGCTGCGAGCAATTGGGCGAACTGTTCGACCTGATCCCCTGCGAAGCGCGGCTCGCCCTCGCCCTGTCGCGCGGGATGTCGATCACCGAGGCGGCGGGAGAACTCGGCCTGACGGTCGAATCGGCGCGGACCTATTCGAAGCGCATCTATGCCAAGACCGGCGCGCGGGGGCAGGCGGACCTCGTCCGCTTCATCCATCGCAGCGTCCTGGCGATAGCCTGAACACTAGTTCAGCAAGGCCATTGACTCGGTCGCGCCGAAGCGCAAGCAAATGCCGTCCGAGAAACCAGGAGAGGAATGCCGATGATCAAGCCGCTCGCAGGCAAAGTGGCGCTCGTGACCGGGGCCTCCTCGGGCATCGGTCAGGCCGCCGCCCTGGCCCTGGCCGAAGCCGGTGCGACCGTAGCCCTCGCCGCTCGCCGCGCCGACCGCCTCGCCGCGCTGGTCGAACGGATCGAGCAGGCCGGCGGAAAGGCCCTCGCGCTGACCGCAGACATGGCGGTCGAGGCCGAGGCACTCAAGGCCGTGGAGGACACCGTCGCCCAGCTCGGCAGCATCGACATCCTGATCAACTCGGCAGGGATCATGCAGGCCGGCGGGATCGAGGGCGCGGACCTTGCCGAATACCGCCGAGTGATCGAGATCAACCTGATGGGCACGGTCTACACCAGCCAGGCGGCCGTTCCGCACATGCTGGCCCGCGGCGGCGGCGACATCATCACGATCTCCTCGCTTGCCGGGCGCAAGGGCGGGCCGCAGACCAGTGCCTATTCGGCCTCGAAGCACGCAGTGAACGCGATGACCGACGCGATGCGGCAGGAGCTCGGCAACCGCAACATCCGCGTCTCGATCCTGATGCCCGGCGCCACCCGGACAGAGGTGGCGGAGGGCATCTCCGATCCGAACTGGCGCCAGGCGATCGCCGCCCACGTCGCCAAGGACGGCGCGGTCGATCCCGGCGAGACGGCCCAGGCGCTGATCTTCATGCTGACCATGCCGCGGCATGTGAACATTTCCGAGATCATCGTCCGCCCGACGATCGATACGACGGCCTGAGGCCGATGGGCCATTTGCCCTCCTTCGTCATTGCGAGCGGCCCTTCGACTGCCTTGCAGGCGCTCAGGATAAACTGCCACTATGTGGCAGCCGCGCGGCAATCCAGAGCAGCACGCGCTCGGCTCTAGATTGCTTCGCGCAGTTTACCCTGAGCGCCTGCAAGGCAGCCGAAGGGCTCGCAATGACGAGGGTGGGGGGATTGAGAGGAAATGGAAATGGCAGGACGGCTGCAGGACAAGGTCTGCGTGATCACCGGCGCGGGTTCCGGCATGGGCCGGGCGATGGCCGAAATCTTCGCGCGCGAGGGGGCCCGGCTGGTCCTCGCCGATATCAGTGGAAACGAGGAAGCCGTGGCGAAGGAGTTCGGCGGCGTGCCGGTCCACTGCGACGTCTCCGACGAGGATCAGGTCCGCGCGATGATCGCCGCGGCGGAGCGCGAGTTCGGCCGGCTCGACGTGTTGTGCAACAACGCCGGTTTCGGCGGCGGGATGGCGCCGCTGCACCTCCAGAGCGCCGAGGCCTGGGACAAGGTCCACGGCACCAACCTGCGCGGGGTGTTCTTCGGGATGAAGCACGGGGTGATCTCCATGCTCAAGACCGGCGGCGGGGCTATCGTCAACACGACCTCGGCCTCGGGCGTGATCGGCTGGAAGCACCATTCGATCTACGGCGCGGCCAAGGCCGGGGTGAACCAGCTGACCAAGGCCGCGGCGCTCGACTATTCGGACAAGGGCATCCGGGTGAACGCGGTCGCGCCGGGCACGATGTGGACCGGCCTGGTCGAGGCATCCAGGACCCATGCCGAACCGCCCGCGGACTTCCCGGTCCTCGCCGGTATTCCGATGGGCCGCTGGGGAACCGCCGCCGACATCGCCAATGCGGCGCTGTTCCTGGCGAGCGACGAGGCGGCCTACATCACCGGAGTGGTCCTGCCGGTCGACGGCGGCTATTCGGTCGGCTTCTCGGGCATGGGTGCGGAACGCCCCGGCCTCGCCAGCGTCGAACCGGAGAACTACGTCTGAACGATCCCCGGATTCCCCTGGTCGCCGAGAGCTTCGCGCGGTTGCTCGGACGGCCGCTGGTCGCGCCCGGCGGTGACGTGTGGGACGCGCCGCAGGCGATCGTCGCGCATGGGACCGAGGCGGACCCCCTGTTCTTCTTCGGCAACCGCGCGGCGTTGGAAAAATTCGAGACGACCGCCGAGGCGTTCATCGGCATGCCCTCGCGCCTGTCGGCCGAGGCGCCGCTGCGCGAGGAACGGCAGGCCTTGCTCGAACGGGTGAGCCGCCGGGGCTTCATCGACGACTATGCCGGCATCCGCATCTCGGCCCGGGGCACGCGGTTTCGGATCGAGAACGCGGTGGTGTGGAACCTGATCGACGCGGCGGGCGTGCGCCACGGCCAGGCGGCGATGTTCGAGGTCTAGGCCCGCAGGTCCGCCCACTCGGGGTGCCGCCGGAAGGCCACCGCGACATAGGAACAGGCCGGATCGATCCGGAAGCCATGTTCGCGCGCATCGGCGATCAGCGCTTCGACCAGCCTGGCCGCGACGCCGCGACCGCCGATCTGCGGAGGGACCAGGGTATGGGTGGCGATGCGGACATCGCCGCGCCCCACCCAGGTGAGACGGCCGATGTGGTCGCTGCCTTCCACGGCGGCGACATATTCGCCGGAGGTGCCCTGGTCGTCGTGGGTGATCGTGACCTGCGTCATGATGGCTCCTTTGCCGCCGATGTGGTGGTGGCAAGGCAGGCCCGCAAGCCTTCGCGGTAGGAGGGGTAGCGCGGCGCCCAGCCGAGCAGGCGCCTGGCCTTGCCGTTCGCGACGCGGCGGTTCTCGGCATAAAAGGCCCGCGCCATCGGCGAGAGCCGGGCCTCCTCCAGGCCCTGGAGCGGCGGCGGGGCGAGGCCGAGCAGGCAGCTCGCCTCCTCGATCACCGCGTTTTGGCTGCAGGGCAGGTCGTCGGCGAGGTTGTAGGCGCCAGCCGGAGCGCCGAGCCCGGCCAGCACGCCGCCGGCGATGTCTTCGACATGGACCCGGCTGAACACCTGGCGCGGCAGGTCGATGCGGTGCGCCTTGCCCTCGCGCACCCGCTCGAGCGCGCTGCGTCGGGGTCCGTAGATGCCCGGCAGGCGGAATACCCTGGCTCCCCGCTTCAGCCATTCGCTGTCCGCCTCGGCCCGAGCCGAGCGCCTGCCGCCCCCGACCGGGGCGCTCTCGTCGACCCAGGCCCCGCCGGTGTCGCCGTAGACCCCCGTCGATGACAGGTAGCCCATCCACTTGCCGCGCAGCGCATCGCCATAGCGTTCCAGCACGGGGTCGAGCCCTTCGCCGCCGGGCGGGACCGAGGACAGGACATGGCTCGCGTCCGTCAGGGCGAGCCGCACCGTCCCCTCGTCATCGAAGGCCAGCGTTCCGTCGCGTCCGGTCGAGACGACCTCCCAACCTTGGACGGTCAGGCGCCGAGCGATGAAGCCGGCGCTATAGCCGAGACCGAAGATGAAAAAGCGCGGCATGATGGAGTCCTATCTTCCCTCCTTCGTCATTGCGAGCGTAGCGACGCAATCCAGGGCAAAGTGCGCTTCCGCTCTGGATTGCCGCACGACTTTGTCGCTCGCAATGACGGATAACGGGGCGAAACGCTGGCAATCGGAAGCGCCCGCTCTAGATTGGCCCCATGGATATCGCCAGCAGACCCTCCGAGCCCGCCGAGAATCACGAGATGCCCGACGCCGCGCCGCCGCCCGCCGCACCGCAGGTGATCCGCCGCGAGGACTATTCGCCGCCGGCCTGGCTGGTGCCCGAGGTCGCGCTCGACTTCGCATTGGGGCTGGAGGAGACGCGGGTGGTCTCGCGGCTCCAGGTGCGGCGCAACGGAGCCGCTGCGACCTTGCGGTTGAATGGCGATGGCCTGGCCGCCGGCGCGGTGCTGGTCGACGGGCATCCTGCGAACGACTGGCGGATGGACGGCCCCGACCTGTTGATCGACCTGCCCGGCGACGCCCACGAGGTGTCGGTCGAGACGCGGATCGCCCCCGCGGCCAACAGCCAGTTGATGGGACTCTACGCCTCGAACGGGATGCTCTGCACCCAGTGCGAGGCCGAAGGCTTCCGCCGGATCACCTTCTTCCCCGACCGGCCCGACGTGCTCTCGACCTACCGGGTGCGCATGGAAGGCGACAAGGAGGCCTTCCCGATCCTGCTGTCCAACGGCAACAAGGAAGCCGAGGGGGCGGGCGAGCATGGCCGCCATTGGGCCGAGTGGCACGATCCCTGGCCCAAGCCCTGCTACCTCTTCGCCCTCGTCGCGGGCGATCTCGTCGCCAATTCGAGCAGCTTCACCACGCGCAGCGGGCGCGAGGTGGCGCTCAACATCTGGGTGCGCGAAGGCGACGAGGGCCGCACCGGCCATGCGATGGATTCGCTGATCGCCTCGCTCAAGTGGGACGAGGAGGCCTTCGGGCGCGAGTACGATCTCGACCTGTTCAACATCGTCGCGGTCTCCGACTTCAACATGGGGGCGATGGAGAACAAGGGCCTCAACGTCTTCAACACCCGCTACGTCCTGGCCGATGCCGAGACCGCGACCGACGCCGACTACGACGGGGTCGAGGGAGTGATCGGCCACGAATATTTCCACAACTGGTCGGGCAATCGCGTGACCTGCCGCGACTGGTTCCAGCTGAGCCTCAAGGAAGGCTTCACCGTGCTGCGCGACCAGCTGTTCAGCGCGGACATGGGCAGCGAGCCGGTCAAGCGGATCGAGGACGTGCGGGTGCTGCGCTCGGCCCAGTTCCCCGAGGATTCGGGGCCGCTGGCGCATCCGATCCGGCCCGACAGCTACCAGGAGATCTCCAACTTCTACACCGCGACGGTCTACAACAAGGGCGCCGAGGTGATCCGCATGATGCGCACGCTGGCTAATTTTGGGGCCGGATCCGATCGCTTCCGCCGTGGCACCGACCTCTACTTCGACCGCCACGACGGCGAGGCCGCGACCTGCGAGGATTTCGTCAAGGCGATCGAGGACGGCGCCGGGCTCGACCTCGCGCAGTTCCGCCTGTGGTATTCGCAGGCCGGCACCCCGCAGGTCACCGCGCGGCTGTCGCATCAAGGCGACACCGCGACGTTGCGCCTGTCACAGGTCGTGCCGCCAACCCCGGACCAGCCGGTCAAGCAGCCGATGGTGATCCCGCTGCGCGTCGCGCTGTTCGACCGGGCGAGCGGCCAGCATGGGGGCGAGCAGCTGATCGTGCTCGACAAGGCTGAAGCGGACTTCAGCTTTGCCGGATTCGCCACCCGCCCGGTGCTGTCGATCAATCGCGGCTTCTCCGCCCCGGTCGCGATCGACGCCGATTCGTCCGCCGCCGACCTGCTGTTCCTCGCGGCGCACGACGACGATCCCTTCGCCCGCTACGAGGCGATGCAGAGCCTGATCGTCCAGCATCTCGTTGCCGCGGTCTCGGGCGGCCTGCTTTGCGCGGCCGACCGCGACGCCGGGCGCGATGCGATTCGCCAGGCGCTCGCCGCGGTGATCGACGATCCCGAGCTCGACGACCTGATGCGCGGCGAGCTGCTGATCCTGCCCGCCGAGTCCTACCTCGCCGAGCAGTTGCTCGTCGCTGACCCCGGCGCGATCCGGCAGGAACGCGAGGCGCTCAAGGCCTGGCTCGGGCGCGAACTGGCGGACCGCCTGACCGCGCTGCACGACCGGGTGAGTGCCGTGCCCTACGGCCGAGATGCCGCGGCGCGCGGTGCGCGCAAGCTCAAGACCTCGGCCCTGACCTACCTCGCCGCCGGGGTCCCGGACGAGGCCGTCCGCCGCGCCGCCGCGCAATATGCCGCGGCGGACAACATGACCGACCGCCAAGGTGCGCTGATGGTGCTTTGCGGACTCGAGGGTCCCGAGCGCGAGCAGGCCCTGGCCGACTTCCGCCAGCGCTATGCCGGCAATGCCCTGGTCATCGACAAGTGGTTCTCGCTCCAGGCGGGTTCGCTCCATCCGCGCGTGCTCGATCACGTCAAGGCGCTTGCCCATCATTCCGACTTCACGCTGGGCAACCCGAACCGCGTGCGCGCGCTCTACATGGCGGCTGCGGTCAATCCCGGCGCCTTCCACGCGGCCGACGGGGAAGGCTACCGGTTGATTGCCGACCTGATCCTAGCGCTCGACCCGCTCAACGCGCAGACCGCGGCACGCTTCGTCGCGCCGCTCGGGCGCTGGCGGCGGATCGAGCCTGGCCGAGCGGCGTTGATGCGGACCGAGCTGGAGCGGCTCGCCGCGGCGCCGGGCCTCTCGCGCGATACCTTCGAGCAGGTGAGCAAGAGCCTGGGGTGATTGCACGGCTTGCACCGCCCTTCCACGGGAGGGGGCTGATCAAGAAACCATTTTCCTACTCCACCGCGCTTTGCCACTGCGGAAGCATGCAGCACGGCCGCTTTCTTTCGGATCACATCGGGTCGCACCGAGTCGCGCGGGGCCACACCCGGTCACCGGGGGGCACGATTATCTTCCCCAGGACACCGTGCGGATCATCAACTCGTGTAAACCGCGCCCGATGAGCGAAGTGGAAGTCATCCGCGCCGAAGCGCTGGCGGGAACTCCCCACGGCTTCCTGGGCCGGCGGGGAGGCGTATCGCAGGGGCCGGTCGCCGGGCTCAACGTCGGGCTGGGCGCGGGCGACGATCCCGCCGCCGTGGCCGAGAACCGGCGGCGGGCGGCGGCGGCCGTGCTGCCCGGCGCGGGGCTGGTCACGGTCTACCAGGTCCATTCGCCCGACTGCGTGACCGCCGACGAGCCGTGGGACGATCTCGACCGGCCCCATGCCGATGCCCTCGTCACCGACCGGCCGGGCCTGCTGCTCGGCATCCTCACGGCCGACTGCGCCCCCGTACTTCTCGCCGACCGCGAAGCCGGGGTAGTCGGCGCCGCGCACGCCGGGTGGAAGGGGGCGCTCGGCGGGGTGATCGACAGCACGGTCGCGGCGATGGAAGCGCTCGGCGCCCGGCCCGAACGGATCGCCGCGGCGATCGGACCGTGCATCGCCCAGCCGAGCTATGAGGTGGACGAGGGCTTCGCCGGGCGCTTCATCGCCCAGGCCCCCGGCAATGCCCGGTTCTTCGTGCCCGGCCAGCCCGGCCATCGGCACTTCGACCTCGAAGGCTATGTCGCGGCGCAGCTCGCCGCGGCGGGAATCGGCCGGGTCGAACGGCTGGGGCTCGACACCTACGCCCAGCCCGACCGCTTTTATTCGTTCCGCCGCTCGACCCACCTCGGGGAGGCCGCCTACGGCCGGGAAATCGCCCTGATCGGAGTGGAATAGGGCGGCGGCGCGGACCGTCAAAAAGGCGGTTGGCAGTCCGGGCTTTCGCAGCTATCAGCGCGCCAAACCGGCCCTGCCACGGGTCCATCCGGCGTGAGCGGGGCGGGAACGGGGGCTTGGGGCGCACCACGGGTTACAATTCGGCCTGCTCGTTCGCAGCGGGTCATGAAAGCAGGGCAAGGTCAACATGGCACACGATGCGGGCACTGACGCTCCGGAACTTACCGCCGGAGATGGGGTGCGGCGGCGCGATTTCATCAACATCGCCGCGGTAAGCGCGGCGGGCGTCGGCGGTCTTGCCGTCCTGCTTCCGTTGATCAGCCAGATGGCCCCCTCGGCCGACGTCCTTGCCGAGAGCTCGACCGAGATCGACATCAGCGCGATCAAGCCGGGTCAGGCGATCAAGGGGGTGTTCCGCAAGCAGCCGGTCTTCATCCGCAACCTGACCCCGGCCGAGATCGCCGCGGCCGACAAGGTCGACATCTCGTCGCTGCGCGATCCGCAGACGCTCGAGGAGCGGACCAAGGAAGGCAAGACCAACTGGCTCATCACCATGGGCGTCTGCACCCACCTCGGCTGCGTGCCGCTTGGCGCCGGCGAGGGCGAGGTGAAGGGTGAGTTCGGCGGCTATTTCTGCCCCTGCCACGGTTCGTCCTACGACACCGCCGCCCGTATCCGTAAGGGCCCCGCGCCCAAGAACCTCGAGGTTCCGGAATACGCTTTCACTTCCGACACGATCGTCAAGATCGGTTGAGTCTAGAGATACGCTGAGGCAACGATCATGAGCTTTCCCTGGGCCAACGAATACAAGCCGACCAATCCGTTCATGCAGTGGATGGATGCCCGGCTGCCCTTGCCGCGCTTCGTCTACAATGCGGTCGGCGCCGGCTATCCCGTGCCGCGCAACCTCAACTACTGGTGGAACTTCGGATTCCTCGCCCTGATCTGCCTGGGCATCCAGATCGTCACCGGCGTGATCCTGGCGATGCATTATGCCGCCAACGCCGGGGTGGCCTTCGATTCGGTCGAGCACATCATGCGCGACGTCAACTGGGGCTGGATGCTGCGCTACGCGCACGCCAACGGCGCTTCGGCGTTCTTCGTGGTGATCTACATCCACATTCTGCGCGGCATGTATTTCGGCTCCTACAAGGCTCCGCGCGAGATGGTCTGGTTGCTCGGCGTCGTGATCTTCCTGCTGATGATGGCCACGGCCTTCATGGGTTACGTCCTGCCCTGGGGCCAGATGTCCTACTGGGGCGCCAAGGTCATTACCGGCCTGTTCGGCGCGATCCCGCTTATCGGCGAGCCGATCCAGCACTGGCTGCTCGGCGGCTTCGCGCCGGACAACGCCGCGCTGAACCGCTTCTTCTCGCTGCACTACCTGCTGCCGTTCGTCATCGTCGGCGCGGTCGTGCTGCACATCTGGGCGCTGCACATCCCGGGTTCGTCGAACCCGACCGGCGTCGAAGTGAAGAGCGAGAGCGATACCGTTCCGTTCTTCCCCTACTTCGTCGCCAAGGACGGCTGGGCGGCGGGCGCCTTCCTGCTCGCCTACAGCGCGCTGCTGTTCTTCTTCCCGAACGCGCTGGGCCACCCGGACAACTACATTCCGGCGAACCCGCTGAGCACGCCGGCGCACATCGTGCCCGAATGGTACTTCTGGCCGTTCTACGCGATCCTGCGCGCCTTCACCTCGGACTTCTTCTTCATCCCGGCAAAGCTGATGGGCGTCCTCGCCATGTTCAGCGCGATCCTGGTCTGGTTCTTCCTGCCCTGGCTCGACAAGTCGCCGGTCCGCTCGGGCACCTACCGCCCGACGTTCAAGAAGTTCTTCTGGGTCCTGGTGATCGACGTCCTGGTGCTCGGTTATTGCGGCGGCGCTCCGGCGGAGGAGCCCTTCGTGATGATCAGCCAGATCGCGGCGCTCTACTACTTCGCGCACTTCCTGATCATCCTGCCGATCGTCTCCTCGATCGAGCGGCCAGATCCGCTGCCCTTCTCGATCACCGAGGCTGTCCTGGGCAAGGACCACGATGCAGTGCTCGCGCCCTCGGCGGTCCCCATCGAAAAGTCCGATGCCGCGCGTCCGGCGGCGTCCTGAACACCTAGCGAGACGGAAAGACTAGAGACATGATCCGTATCTTCTCCATCCTCGTCGGGCTGTTCTTCACGGTCGCCCTGGCCTGGTCCTTCGGCAACGGCGCCTACACCGCGGCGACCGAACATGCGCCCGAGACGGCTGAGCACGCCTTCCACCTGCATCCCAAGGACGTGCACTTCGCCAGCGACGGCGCCTTCGGCAAGTTCGACAAGCAGCAGCTGCAGCGCGGCTTCCAAGTCTACAAGGAAGTTTGCGCCACTTGCCACTCGCTCCGCCTGGTCGCCTTCCGCGACCTCAAGGCGCTCGGCTACAACGACGACGAAGTGAAGGCGATCGCCGCGCAGGGGCCCAAGACCCCGACCTTCGACGCCAAGACCGGTGACCGCGGCGAACGCACCAGCTTGCCGGCCGATCACTTCCCGCCGGTGTTCTATGCCGGCCAGGGCACCCCGCCCGACCTGTCGCTGATCACCAAGGCGCGTCACGACGGCGGGGCCTACGTCTACTCGCTGCTGACCGGCTATGCCAACCAGGCCGGCTACAAGAACGCCAAGGGCGAGGAGATCCTCAAGAAGTTCCCCGACGCCAAGACTCCCGACGGCCTGCATTTCAACCCCTACTTCGCGAACCTCAACCTCGCGATGCCGGCGCCGCTCACGAGCGAGGGCCAGGTGACCTACGGTCCGGGTAACCCCAAGCCGACGGTCGACCAGATGGCCAAGGACGTTTCGGCGTTCCTGATCTGGACCGCCGAGCCCAAGCTGGAAAAGCGCAAGCAGACCGGCTGGCCGGTGCTGGGCTTCCTGCTCTTCGCAACGATCCTCGGCTATGCGGCCTACCGCAACATCTGGGCCGATACGAAGCACTGAGCCCCTGGTGAACGTAACGAGCGCCCCTTGCATCGTCCGATGCGAGGGGCGTTTGCTGTGAGGGATAGGCCATGACCGTCGATGAGTTGAAAGCCCTGGTCCGCGCGGTGCCGGACTTTCCCAAGCCGGGTATCCTGTTCCGCGACATTACCACGCTGATCGGCAACGGCCCCGGCCTCGCCGCTACGGTGGCCCTGCTCGCCGATCGCGCCGAGGCGGCAGGGGCGGAATCGATCGCCGGGATCGAGGCGCGCGGCTTCCTCTTCGGCGCCGCGGTGGCGGCTCGGCTCGGGCTCGGCTTCGTGCCGGTCCGCAAGCCGGGCAAGCTGCCGGTGCCCAGCCTCGCGCTCGATTATGCTTTGGAGTACGGTACCGATACCTTGGAAATCGATCCGGGCGCGGTGCCCGACGGCACCCGCGTGGTTCTGATCGACGACCTGATCGCCACGGGCGGCACCGCCCGCGCGGCGGCGCAACTCATCCGCACCGCGGGCGGCGTGCTCGACCATGCGCTGTTCGTGATCGACCTGCCGGATCTAGGCGGCGCCGATCGCCTGCGCGCCGAGGAGATCGAGGTTTCCGCGCTGATCGATTTTCCGGGACACTGAGCGTCCCCGCAGCGCTCGCCGTCAGGCGGCCTTCGCCTTGCGCCTGCTATTCTTGCCGATTTCCGCTGCGGGCGGCGCCAGCAGTTCGCGCACATGCTCGGACGTCGCGACACGGTCGAGCTCGGACAGGGCGAGCAGGTTGGCCTCGATCTCGTCGAGGTCGTAGAGGTAGTTCACCATCACCCCGTGCGATTGCTTGAGGCCTTTGGGCGAGAGGTCGCCGTGGGTGTGGATCGCTTCGAGCCGGGCGCCGTTGCCGAGGTGGAAGCGCGCGACCGGATCGGCCACGCCGCCTTTCGGGCCGCGCGCCTCCACCAGGTAGCGCGCCGCTTCCTGGCGCAATGCCTCACCCACCGGGATGGCGGCATCGCCGCGCTCCTTGGCCAGCCACTTGGCAAAGCCGGGCACCGGCGAGAGCGTGGCGAAGCAGCGCAGCTGCGGCAGTTCGCGGCGAAGCAGGCCGACAACCTGCTTGATCAGGAAGTTGCCGAAAGGAATGCCGCGCAGTCCTTCCTGGCAGTTCGAGATCGAATAGAAGATCGCGTAGCTGGCGTCCTGGGGGGCAAGGCCGGCGCGTTCCTCGCCGATGACTTCGGCGATACCGCTGGGCAGGTGGTCGGTCAGTGCGACCTCGACGAAGATCAGCGGATCGTCGTGCATCTGCGGGTGGAAGAAACCGTAGCAGCGGCGGTCCTTCGGCTCGACGCGCCGACGCAGGTCGTCCCAGCCATTGATCGAATGCACCGCTTCGTACTTGATGATCCGTTCGAGGATCGCGGCGGGAGCATCCCAGCCGATCCGGCGCAGTTCGAGGAAGCCGGCGTTGAACCAGCTCTCGAACACGGCTTCGAACTCGCGGTCGAGTTCCTGGAGGCCAGGCGAGCGGTCGGCGCCCAGCAGGTCTTCGCGCATCGCGATCAGCCGCCGGGTGCCCTCGGGCGCCAGGTTCAGCTGGCGGATGAGCTGGTGAAGCGGCGATTCGGTCGCCTCGTTGAGCAGGGCGGCGGCGGCCTCGTCGCGGCGTTCCTTCCACACCGCGATGGCGCGATCGATCGAATCGCGGTCGCGGCCGAACTGGGCGTGGAGTTGGCTCAGGAAGGCTTGGCGCGCGCCGAGCTCGCTGGCCTCGTAAAGGTCGAAGAAGGTCGAGGCCAGCGACGGACCCGAAGCCTTGCCGCGCAGCGACAGCAGCGCACCGGCGAGGTCGAGCAGACCTTCGCTCGTAGCCGGGCCCTTTTCTCCGCGGCGATTGAACAACCGGCCGACCCGCGCGCCGAGCACGTCGAGCGAATTGCGCACGCGTCGCGTCGCGGCCGCAATGGCCTTGGGCGCAGAGTTGGCTGGGGATGCGGGGTTCATGCCGTTCCTTCCAAAACCGGCCAAAGGCCGGTGCAGTGCAATATGGCACCGAATCACGACAATACCATGAACGGATGCCGGTTCCCCTAACAGTCCCTTCGCACGCGCAACATCGCGGGAGGGATGCGCCTGGGCGCAAGGGACGGGAACGAGGGCGGATTGACCGCCACGCCGCGCTGGCGCATATGCGCCGTCAGCGCGGGTATAGCATAGTGGTAATGCACTAGCCTTCCAAGCTAGCTAGGCGGGTTCGATTCCCGCTACCCGCTCCAGCCATCACCCCAGGCTCGAATGACAAGGGGCCAGCCCCGGCTGGCCTTTGTGGTTCGCTTACTCGCGATTGGACGGGGGCGTGTCGGCGGCGCCGGGATTTAGCAAGGATTTGCGGTGGGCGTAGCCTTCCCGGGCGCAACCCTCGCGAAAAAGGGCGAGCCTCGCGGCCCGCCCTTCCTTGTCCGTTTGCCGCGACCTCAGCGCGCGCGGGGTGCGGCTTGCGAGGCGTTGTTGGGCAAGCCGCCGAGCTGGCCGACCAGCTTGGTATAGGCATCGAGGTAGGCGAGCACGATGATCTGGCCGATCGCCGTGTCCTGGTAGCCGCCGCCGGCCGCGCCCCCGAAGGTGCCGCCGGAGAAGACACCGCCGCCGGCGCCGAAGCTGATGTCCGACTTGCGGGCGTAGCCTTCGACCAGCGCGGTCTCTTCGGTGGTGCGGGCGTTGACGACCGAGAGGGTCACGTTCGCCTCGCCCTTCTTGACGTTGATCGAGCCGGCCAGGGCGCCGAGGCCGCCCGCGCCGAACATGCCGCCTAGGCCGCCCAGCAGGGCGCCGGCGCCGCCACCGCCCGAGTTGCGGTTGGCCGAGACGATGTCGGGCTCGAGGAAATAGTCGGCGGTGCGGACCTGGGCGCGGCCCACGTTCGAACCCGACTGCAGCTCGCCGTTGTCGGCCAGGGCGCGCTCCATCGCGCGGCTCTGCATCGAGCGGCCGCGGTTGACGATGGTGAAGCAGCCCGAGCGCTGGACGAAGACCTTGAGGATCGCCTCGGGGCTGCCGAGGTTGAATTCGCGCCACCACTGCTTGTCGGGCTCGACGATGGCGACGGTGCCGAGGTTCCGCGAGCAGACTGGGATGTCCTGGGTCTCGCGGGTCTGCCGCTGGCGGGCGGACGAGCCGCGATCCGCGGCGAAGGCAGTCGTGCTGCCGATGATCATAGCGAACGCGATCGCGCCGCTGACAACATTCTTCATGAAAAAAACTCCCCTAGACGCAAGCCGGCCGGCCTGTTCGCCTGACCGTTCGGTGCGACCCCAACGCGCGGCGTTTTAACGCCTTATCACCGGCCTGGAAACGATGAAATCGGCGAGCCGCCTAGACCGCCATGTTGTCGATCAGCCGCGCCTTGCCGATCCGCGCGGCGACCAGCAGTCGGGCGGGGCGATCGCTCGGTTCGGAGAGAGGCTCGAGCGTTTCGGCCTCGGCGATCTCGGCGTAATCCAGGCCGACGAAGCCGGCCTCGAGCAGTGTCCCGGCCAGCTCTTCGAGCGCTGCGGGGAATGGGGTGCCGCCGCGCACTCGCCCGATCGCGGTCTGCATGGCTCGGGGCAGGGCGGCCGCGGCGGCGCGCTCATCGGCCGTCAGATAGGCGTTGCGCGAGCTCATCGCCAGGCCGTCGGCCTCGCGCACGGTCGGCACCCCGAGTATCCGGGCGGCATGGGGCCGGGAGAGGTCGAGATCGCGGGCCATACGGCGGATTACCGCGAGCTGCTGCCAGTCCTTTTCACCGAACAGCGCAAGGTCCGGACGGACCTGATTGAACAGCTTGCAGACGACCGTGGCGACGCCGTCGAAGTGGCCGGGGCGGGCTGCGCCGCAGAGGCGGTCGCCGATTCCGCTCACCGATACGTTGGTGGCGTAGCCTTCGGGGTACATGGCGTCGGTATCGGGTGCCCAGAGGAGGGAGACGCCTTCTGCCGCCAATAGTGCGGAGTCCTGCGCAAGCTGGCGCGGATAGGATGCAAGGTCCTCGTTCGCCCCGAACTGGCGCGGATTGACGAAGATGGAGACGACGACATGGGCGGCCTGCCGCTTGGCCTCGCGCACCAGGGTCAGGTGGCCTGCGTGGAGCGCGCCCATCGTCGGAACGAGAGCAAGCGGGCCGTCCCGGCGCAAAGCCTCCACCGCAATTCGCAGTGGATCAATCCGATTGACGGTTTGCACGAGTCCTACCCCTTCGCTTAAAACGGTCCGGTAACGGCCCAAGGCCCTAGCGCCGGGCTGGGGCTGCCAGCAACCGTTCTCGTCGCAACATTGAAAGTCGCCCGTGCCGTCATCCACTGCCCCGCACTCCGGCCCACACCGCATCGTCTTCGCCAACGAGAAGGGCGGCACCGGCAAGTCGACCACCGCCGTCCATGTCGCGGTCGCGCTGGCCTACCAGGGCGCCAAGGTGGCGACCATCGACCTCGACCCGCGCCAGCGTACGCTGCACCGCTATCTCGAGAACCGCGCCGAGACAGAACGCCGCCGGGGCATCACCCTGCCGGGCGCACGCTTCGAGGTGTTTGGCGGTTCGACGATTCCAGAGCTCGAGGCCCTGACCGCCGAGGTTGGCGAGGGCATGGACTTCCTGATCTTCGACACGCCCGGCCGTGACGACGAGTTCGCTCGCCACGCGGCGACCGGCGCGGACACGCTGGTCACTCCACTCAACGACAGCTTCGTCGACTTCGACCTGATCGGCCAGGTTGATGCCGAGACCTTCAAGGTCCGTCGTCTCTCGTTCTACGCCGAGCTGATCTGGGAAGCGCGCAAGCGCCGTGCCTTGGCGACGATTCAAGAGCAGCGCCGCGAGATGGACTGGGTGGTGGTCCGCAACCGCGTCCAGCACGTCGAGGCGCGCAACCAGAAGCGCATCGACCAGGCGCTGACCGAGCTTTCGAAGCGGGTCGGCTTCCGCATCGCCAATGGTCTGTCGGAGCGGGTGATCTTCCGCGAACTGTTCCCCTCGGGTCTGACCCTGCTCGACAAGGGGCATCTGGGCGAGCTCGGCACCAGCCACCTCGTCGCGCGGCAGGAGCTGCGCGCGCTGCTTGCGGGCCTCAACCTGCCGATGCCGAGCACGGCGCCCGCGGAACTCGCGATCGCATAACAAACTCTAGGGAACTGCATCATGGTCAGGCTGTTACTCTACGCAGTCGTGCTGTCGTTCGCTTGCAAGATGTTCCTGGGCCGCTGGCCGTGGGATTACCTCCGTCCCGCGCCCACCCGGTCGCAGGCCGAATTTCGGGCGCGCAAGCTTCTCGCCGTCGAGGCCGGGGCCTCGCGTCAGGAAATCCTCGAGGCCCATCGACGGTTGCTCGTCCTGATCCACCCCGATCGTGGCGGCACGAATGCCCAGGTGCACGAGGCGAATGCGGCACGCGACTTGCTTCTCGACGCTTTGCCTTTGGAAGGTTCACCACCCCAATGACCCACCAGTTCCATTCGACCGTCCTGCGCGAATATGACATCCGCGGGATCATCGGCGAAACCCTCGGACCCGACGACGCCCGCGCGATCGGCCGCGGCTTCGCCACCCTCCTGCGCCAGGAGATCGGCGACGAGGCCGCGGTCAAGGTCGCGGTCGGCTATGACGGGCGGATCAGTTCGCCGCTGCTCGAACATGCCCTGGTCGAAGGGCTAAACTCCAGCGGGGTCGACGTCGTGCGGATCGGCATGGGGCCGACCCCGATGCTCTACTACGCCGAGGCTTCAGCCGAGGACGTGCAGGGCGGCATCCAGATAACCGGCAGCCACAACCCCGCAAACTACAACGGCTTCAAGATGGTCTTCCAGGGCCGTCCGTTCTTCGGGGCGGACATCCAGGAGCTCGGCCGGCTGGCGCGCGAGGGGGCCTGGGCCCAGGGTAACGGGACGAGCGAGCGCCGCGAGGTGCTCGGCGACTATATCGAGCGCATGCTCGAAGGGCTCGAGGGCATCGACCGCGAGGCCCTGGCCAAGCTGCGGATCGGTTGGGATGCCGGCAACGGCGCCGCCGGTCCCGCGCTCGAAGCGCTGACCGCGCGCCTGCCGGGCGAGCATCACCTGCTGTTCACGGAGGTCGACGGCAATTTCCCCAACCATCATCCCGATCCCACCGAGGAAAAGAACCTCGCCGATCTCCGCGCGCTCGTCGCCGAGAAGAAGCTCGACTTCGGCGTGGCTTTCGATGGCGACGGCGACCGGATCGGGGCGATCGACGGCGAGGGACGGATCGTCTGGGGCGATCAGCTGCTGGCGATCTATGCCGAAGACCTGCTGCGCCAGCAGCCCGGAGCCACGATCATCGCCGATGTGAAGGCCAGCCGCGCCCTGTTCGAGCGGGTCGCGCAGCTTGGTGGCAAGCCGCTGATGTGGAAGACCGGGCACAGCCTGATCAAATCCAAAATGAAGGAAACTGGCGCGCCGCTGGCCGGCGAGATGAGCGGCCACGTGTTCTTCGCGCACCAGTACTATGGCTACGACGACGCGCTCTACGCCGCGATCCGGCTGATCGCGGCCGCGGCGCGCCTCGGCAAGTCGGTGACCGAGCTGCGCGGTGCGATGCCGCCGATGGTCAACACGCCTGAGCTGCGCTTCCAGGTCGACGAGAGCCGCAAGTTCGCGGTGATCGACGAGGTCAAGGACCGCCTGGCCGGCTCCGGCGCGGATGTGGACGCCACCGATGGCGTCCGCGTTTCGACGCCCGATGGCTGGTGGCTGCTGCGCGCCTCCAACACTCAGGACGTCCTGGTCGCCCGCGCCGAGAGCGCCGACGAGGCCGGGCTCGAGCGCCTCATGGCCCAGATCGACGCGCAGCTCGCCGCTTCGGGCCTGGAACGCGGGTCCCAGGCGGGGCATTGAGAAGGGCTCCGTCCCCTGATCGACGGAGCCCTCTTCATGGCCTGAGCCGGCCGTTCAGGTCGGCGCCGTATTGGCCTTGTCCTTGGCCGAGGTCGTCCCGGCCGCCGTCGCCGCCCCGGTCGAGCTGCTGCCGAAGGCAGAGGCCGAACCCGAACCGGCGCTCGTTCCGCTGCTGCCGCCCCAGGCCGGGGCTTGCTCGACGCGCAGGTTGTTCTGGACATGCTTCACGCCCGACAGATCCTCGACGATATCCTCGGCGCGGCGCTTGTCCTCGCGGCGCGTAACGGTGCCCGATAGGGTGATCTCGCCGTCCTTGACCGCCACGGAGATCCGGCTGGCGTCGATCCGCCAGTCCTCGGTCAGACGGTCGTTGGCGTCCTCGCGGATGCGTTCGTCGGAGCGGGTGTAGTTGGCCGGACCGCGGCCGCGGTGGTCCTGCTCGCGGCGGCGGGCGGCATCGTCATCACCGAACCACGAGGCGACCTCGTCGCCGGCGCGCTGGAGAAAGCCTCGCTCGTGTCGGCGGCTCGCATAGCCGTGATCGCGATAGTCCTCGCCGTAGCCCTGCGAACCGCCGGCACCGCCGCCGTAGGTGCCGGTGCCGCCGCCGTAGCTTGCTCCGAAGGTGCCGGGCGCGCCATATGACGAGGGGACCTCCCAGGCCTGCTGCTGGCCGGTGAAATTGGACTGTCGGTCGCCCTGCTGACCGAATCCGTAATCCGAACTCGTATAACGGCGCTGGTCGCCCTGGCTGGCGTAGCTCTGCTGGGCGCCGGACCCGCCGTAGCTCGACCCCCCATAGCCGCCGACCTGGCGCTCGCTGTAGCTCGGGCGGCCCTCGCCGTAGCCGAAGGTGCCGCCGCTGCCGTAGCGCTGTTCGCGGTCAAAGTCGGAGCGGTCCTGGTAGCGCTCGGATTCGCGGCCGCCGCGCGGACTCCAGTCGTCCTCCTCGCTGCGCCAGGCAGAGAAATTGCGGGCCTGGCCGCGGGAATGGTCGTCATTGTAGGAAGATCGGCGCGGACCTTCTCCGGAGTGCCGGCGATACCGGTCGCGGTTCCAATCGGTGCGGTCGCGGTCATCCCAGCCATAACGGTCGTTCATGGATTTCACTCCTGCTGATCGTGCGCGGGGGGAGGTGCCGAAAGCCTGGCTTCGGCAGCGCACTCTTGCGGAACGCGCTGCCGGGGCGCCCGTTGCACAGGCATGCCCCCGGTCATCGCACGCGTCTTTCGCTCTGGCTCGCCGGCAAGGCGCGTGGCATTCCTTTAGGTATGACTGCCGAGCTGCCCAGCGAGATCGCCGCCTGGTTCAAGGGCCGCGGCTGGCGGGTTCGGCGGCATCAGGCCGAGATGCTGGACGCCGCCGAAGCGGGGCGTCATGCCTTGCTCGTCGCCGATACGGGAGCGGGCAAGACGCTCGCCGGGTTCCTGCCGACCCTGGCCGACTTCGCGCCCTCCAGAATCATGGCGCGACGGGGCGAAGAGACGCCGCCGGAGGGGCTGCATACGCTCTACGTCTCGCCGCTCAAGGCCCTGGCCAACGACGTCCAGCGCAATCTGCTGACTCCGATCGAGGAGATCGGCCTTCCCATCCGTGTCGAGACGCGCAGCGGCGATACCCCTTCGGACCGCAAGGCGCGCCAGCGGGCGCGGCCGCCGCACGTCCTGCTGACCACACCCGAATCGCTCTCGCTGCTGCTGTCCTATCCCGAAGCGGCGCAGATCTTTGCCGGGCTGAAGCGCGTGGTGGTCGACGAGGTCCACGCCTTCGCCACGACCAAGCGCGGGGACCTCCTCGCGCTGGCGCTCGCTCGGCTCCAGACGATCGCGCCGGAGATGAAGCGCGCCGCGCTGTCTGCTACCCTGGCCGACCCCCAGGCCTTTATCGACTGGCTCGCCCCCCGGGGGGACGTCGATGCGATCCAATTGGTCGAAGGCGAGCCCGGGGCGGAGCCCGAGGTCGAAATACTGCTCCCCGACGAACAGCGCGTGCCCTGGTCGGGCCATGCAGCAGCCTGGGCGGTGCCGCAGCTCTATGAGGAGATCAAGCGCAACCGGACGACGCTCGTCTTTACCAACACCCGTTTCCTTGCCGAGCTGATCTTCCAGCTGCTGTGGGACGTCAACGAGGAGAATCTGCCGATCGGCATCCACCACGGTTCGCTGTCGAAGGAGGCGCGGCGCAAGGTCGAGGGGGCGATGGCGCGCGGCGAGCTGCGCGCGCTGGTCTGCACCGCCAGCCTCGATCTGGGGGTCGACTGGGGAGACATCGACCTGGTCGTCCAGATGGGCGCGCCCAAGGGTTCGTCGCGGCTGCTGCAGCGGATCGGGCGGGCGAACCACCGGCTCGACCAGCCGAGCCGCGCGGTCCTGGTGCCGGGCAACCGCTTCGAATATCTCGAGGCCCAGGCCGCGCTCGAGGCGGTCGAGCAGGGGGTGCGCGACGGCGAGGACTTCCGGCCCGGCGGCCTCGACGTGCTCGCGCAGCACGTCATGGCCTGCGCCTGCGCCGGGCCCTTCGAGGAGGCGGCGCTGCTGGCCGAAGTCCGCTCCTCTTCGGCCTATGCCTGGATCGGCAAGGAGGAATGGCGCCGGGTGCTCGATTTCGTCGCCACCGGAGGCTATTCGTTGCGCGCCTACGACCGCTTCAAGCGGATCGTCCGGGACCGGAACGGCACCTGGCGCCTGACCCATCCCGAACATGCCGCCCGGCACCGGCTGAATGCCGGGATCATCGTGGATGCCGAGATGCTCGATGTCCGCTTCCGGAACGGGCGATCGCTCGGCAAGGTCGAGGAGAACTTCGGCGCCTCGCTGCGTCCCGGCGACACGATCCGCTTCGCCGGCCTGGACCTGGAGGTGGAGGCGATCCGCGACCTCGAGCTGACCGTTCGGGCGGCCAAGAAGCAGGGCACGATCCCCAGCTACATGGGCGCCAAGCTGCCGATCTCGACCCATCTTGCGAGTCGGGTGCGCGAAATGCTGCAGGACCGCGCCTCCTGGGCCAAGCTGCCCGACGACGTGCGCGAATGGCTGGAGGTGCAGGACTGGCGCTCGCGCCTGCCCGGCCCGGACAGCCTGCTGGTCGAGAGCTTTCCCCACGCCGGCCGCGAGTACACCGTGTTCTATCCGTTCGAGGGCTGGAACGCGCACCAGTCGCTCGGCATGCTGATCACCCGGCGGATGGAGGACCGCGGCCTGCATCCGCTCGGCTTCGTCGCCAACGACTATGCGCTGGGTGTATGGAGCCTCAAGAAGATCGAGAACCCGATCGAATTGCTGTCGCCCGATATCCTGACCCACGAATTCATCGCCTGGGTCGAGGACAGCCACCTGCTGCGCCGTGCCTTCCGCGAGGCGGCGGTGATCGCCGGACTGGTCGAGCGCCAGCACCCGGGGAAGCGCAAGTCGGGTCGGCAGGTGACCTTCTCGACCGACTTGATCTACGACGTGCTGCGCAAGCACGAGCCCGACCACGTACTGATTCAGGCCGCCTGGGCCGACGCCCGGACCCGGATGACCGACGTCGGCCGTGTCGCCGACGTCCTCGATCGCGCTGCGCGCGAGGTCGATCATGTCCGGCTCGATCGGGTCAGCCCGCTGGCGGTCCCGGTCCTGGTGATGATCGGCCGCGAGCGCCTGCCGGCGGGGGCGGCTGACGAGGAGCTGCTGCTGGAAGCGGAAAGCTTGGCGGCCCAGGCGATGACGCCGGTGCGCGACTAGGCCGCCCGCCGCGCGAAGCAAAAAGGGGGCGGATCGCTCCGCCCCCTTTCAGGTGTTCCAGCTTGAGCGCGTCTTACTTCGGCGGTGCAGCCGATCCAGGGGCGCGGTCGAACGTGGCGTAGGCCTCGTTGCCGACGAAGCCGAACTTGCTCACGCCGGTCGCCTTGATGATCCGCAGCACGCGGGCCGACAGTTCGTAGCTGGCCTGGGCCTCGGGCTGGAACTGCAGTTCCGGCTCCGGGTTCATCGCCTTGGTCTGCTCGAGCGTTGCCAGCACCTGCGACTGCGTCATCGGAACGCCGCCACCCGCTGCGCCGGGCTGCCACAGGATCTTGTTGTCCCAGGTGATGACCAGCTTGTTTTTCACCGGATTGATCGGCGGCGGCGGCGTGTTCGGCGGCGGCGGCGGCGGCAGATCGATGTCGACCGAGTGGGTCGCGACAGGGACGGACATGATGAAGATGATGAGGAGACAGAGCATGACGTCGATAAGCGGCGTCGTGTTCATTTCCATCATCGGCGAGCCATCGTCCTTGCCGCCTGACATAGCCATAATCGTTACTCCTGAATTGCTTGCGCGAACCGGACGCGAAGGCGATCAGCCGAAAGGCCGATCAACCATTCGGATCCACAGGGTTCGAGATGAAGCCGACGGTCGGATAGCCGGAGACCTGGATGTTGAAGATCGCGCCAGCCACGCAGCGCCACGGCGCCTCGACGTCGCCGCGGATGTGGACCTGCGGGACCTTGTCGGGGTTCTTCATCAGGGCCTCGGCACCGCCCTCGCGCTTCACGATCGCGTCGAGGCGCTTGAACGCCAGGTCGCGAAGCTCGGTCGAGTTCACTGGAGTGATATTGTTGAAATAGACGCGGCAGTCGCCGTTGCGCGACGCGCCTTCGAAGCCAGGGTCGCCCGCAGAGCGGCCAGCGGCGTCGGACGTGCTGACGGTCAGCAGCAGGTTCTCGACCTTGTCCTTCGATTCCTCGGACACCATGATCGGCACGTGCAGCTTCTCGATCGTCTGGATCGCGACCGGAACCGCGATCAGGAAGATGATCAGCAGCACGAGCATCACGTCCACCAGCGGCGTAGTGTTGATGTCGGACATGGGCCTTTCGTCCCCGCCGGCGCCGCCTACTGACATAGCCATATTGTCATCCTATCCTTGCTTGCCTGGGCCGATGGGCATCGGCCGGATTGAGCGGCGGCTCCGAAAGAGCCGCCGCTCAGATCGATCAGGCCTTGGCAGCGGCCGGAGCAGCAGCCGGCTTGGCGGCCGGGGCAGCGGCAACGGCGGGCTTCACGGCGCCCTTCGAGTTGATGTTGGCCAGAACGTCGGTCGAGAAGCCCGAAAGCAGTTCGGCGATCCGCTTGTTGCGAGCCTGGAGGTAGTTGTAGGCAAGCACGGCCGGAACGGCGACGAGCAGGCCGAGCGCGGTCATGATCAGCGCTTCACCGACCGGGCCGGCGACCTTGTCGATCGAGGCCGAACCGGCGATGCCGATGTTGATCAGCGCGCGGTAGATGCCGACGACGGTACCGAACAGACCGATGAACGGCGCAGTGGCGCCGACGGTCGCCAGGAAGGGCAGGCCCGAAGCAAGGCGGGCGTTGACCGAGGCTTCCGAACGGGCCAGCGAGCCGTGCAGCCACTCGTGGCCGTCGAGGCTGTCGGTCATCTTCGAGTGCTGGTCTTCGGCGGAGAGGCCGTCGTCGACGATCTGGCGCCAGGCGCTGTTCTTCTCGAGCTTGTTGGCGCCCTCGCGGAGCGAACCGGCCCGCCAGAAGCTGGCGCGCAGATCGCGGCCCTGGCGGATGATCTTCGACTGCTCGAACCACTTGGTGAACAGGATGTAGAACGAGCCGAACGACATCACGCCCAGGATCACGACGGTGGCATAGGCGATGAAACCGCCCTGCTCGAGCGCTTCGGCGAAGCCGAACTTGTTCTGCGGAGCCGCGTTGGCGGCGGCGGCCAGAAGTTCAAAAACCATGGAAACGTCCTCTCAAGAATAGGTATGAACACGGGGAGGTGCCGGCGAGCCGGCTAGGGCCCGCGGACGGGCCCCGGGAAACGATCATTCTTTCGGAATCACCCAGCGGATGCGGCCGGAATAGGAGCCCTCGGTCGGCTTTCCTTCGCCATCCATCGCGGGGGTGAACCGGGCGCGGCGCGTGACGTTGGAGCAGGTCGCCTCGTCGAGATCGGGGCTGCCGCTCGAGCTGGTGACGGTGCAGCTGCCGACACGGCCGTCGGCCGTGACGGTAACGCGGAAGCCGGTGACGCCGGCGCGTTCCTCACGCAGTGCGCGCGACGGATAGTCGTTGGTCGTCGCCCAGGAACCGGGGTTGCCCTTGGGGACGGCGGACTTCGGCGTGAAGCGCGGCGGCGGGGGAGCGGCGGGCGGCGGGGGCAGGATCACCGGCGGCGGGGCCGGCGGGGCCGGCGGCTCCGGAGCGAAGGTCGGCGCGGCGGCGACCGGAATGTCGATCTGCCGCGGCGGCACGTCGATCTTGGTGACCGGCGGCGGCATGTCGATCTTCTTGGGGGGCGGCGGCGGAAGCTTCTCTTCCTTCACCTCATCCTTGATGTCGATGACCTGCATCTTCTCCGCGATCTTCTTGGCCGCCGAGAAAGCGAGGCCAGTGACGAGCGCGTAGCCGACGAGGACATGGATCACGGCAACGATGATAATCGCGGTAATCTTGTTACCACTCATCTGTTGGTCAGCGTAGGCCATTCAGACGCATCACTCCATATCTGACTCCGGCACTGCCGGAGAGGACAGAAATGTCGCGGAAATCCGAGACACCCCTACCCACATGTTAACTTCACCCTGCCGGCCGTTCCGGATCGCCCCACGGGACTCTCATTCACGCCCGGGTGGCGAACTATCGGGCTTTTGTGACATTTCAGCCCGGTTTTGTCGGTGCTTTAACGCCGTTGACCTACCCACGCAACGCCTTATCGGAGTCTGCGGGCGGTTAACCGGCGATTCAAACTCGTTAAGCCTAAAGTGTTTTGAATTGTCTTTCGTCAATCTGCAAGAGTTTGACGAAAAGGTAGTATTATCGGAGGTTTAGCCCATGAATTTCCGCCGTTCGGGGCTCGCCCTCCTGCTCTGCGCCCCGGCACTCTCGGCCGCTGCTCCGCCTCCGAGCCTCCCGGAGGCTCCCGCCCCGACCTACGCCGATCTCGTGGATCTGTCCGATTCGGCTCCTTTGATCCTGCGGGCGCAGATTCGCCGCCAGACCGTGGTCGAGCCCGAGCGGGCCCGGGGCGTGCGGCCGGGCTGGGCGCGGCTGTACGTCCAGGCCCAGGTCGATGCCCTGCTGTTCGGCAAGACTGCGGTCGGTCAGGACCAGGCCTACCTCGTCGATGTCCAGGTCGATGCCCGGGGCAAGGTGCCGAAGTTGGCCAAGACCGCCGTCCTGCTCTTTGCGCGGCCCGTATCCGGTCGTCCCGGCGAGCTGCAGCTCGTCACCCCGGACGCCCAGATTCCTTCCACTCCGGCCCGCGACGCTCAGGTCCGGGCGATCATCGGCGAATTGCTGGCCTCCGACGCGCCCTCGCGGATCGGCACCCTGCGCGAGGCAATCAACGTCGCCGGCGATCTGGCTGGCGAGAGCGAGACCCAGCTGTTCCTGACCACGGCCAAAGGCACGCCGGTCGCGATCAACGTCGCCCGCAGGCCGGGCGAGGCGCCGCGCTGGAACGTCTCCTTTTCGGAGGTGGTCGAGAGCGGCGCGAAGCCGGCCGTGGATACTCTGGCCTGGTACCGCTTGGCCTGCTTCCTGCCGCGCCGCCTGCCGCAGGGCGCCAACCTCTCGGAAAGCGCGACGGAGCGAGCCCAGGCCGAGGCGGACTATGCCTTCGTGCTCGACCAGCTTGGGCAATGCCGCCGCACCCGGATCTTCGGCTTGCCGGGCTGACCCCTAGCCTTTCGCATCGCGCTGGCTTAGGGCGCGGGCCTTCGTACGAGGGCAGGGAATCTTTTCGATGGCCGAACCGCTGAATATCGCACTGGCCGGGCTGGGCACCGTGGGCGGGGGCGTGCTCCGTCTGATCGAGGCCAATGCTGCCCTGATCGAACGCCGCGCCGGTCGGCCGCTTCGGGTCACCGCGATCTCGGCGCGCGACCGGAGCAAGGATCGCGGCGTCGACTTGTCGCGTTACGCCTGGGAAGACGACATGACCGCGATGGCGGCGCGGGGCGACGTCGACGTGGTGGTCGAATTGGTCGGGGGCTCGGATGGGCCGGCGCTGACCCTGGCGCGCAATGCGATCCAGCACGGCAAGTCGCTGGTCACGGCCAACAAGGCGATGATCGCCCACCACGGCCTGGCCCTGGCCGAACTGAGCGAGAAGGCCAGGGTCGCGCTGAAGTTCGAAGCCGCGGTCGCCGGGGGCATCCCCGTGATCAAGGGCCTGCGCGAAGGCGCCGCGGCCAACCGGATCGAGCGGCTCTACGGCATCCTCAACGGCACCTGCAATTATATCCTCTCGACCATGGAAGACACCGGACGGGATTTCGCTGACGTCCTCGCGGAGGCACCGCGGCGCGGCTACGCCGCGGCCGATCCGGCCTCCGACGGCGACGCCACCGACGCCGCGCACAAGCTGGCGATCCTCTCGGCGATCGCCTTCGGCACGCGGATCGACTTCGCCTCGGTCGACACCGCCGGGATCACCCGCATCCAGGCCGCCGACATCGCCCAGGCCGACGCGCTGGGTTACGTGATCCGCCTGATCGGGACCGCCGAGATCGACGGAACCGGCGGCGCGGACCGCCTATTCCAGAGGGTCCAGCCGCACCTGGTGCCCTTCGATCACCCGCTGGCCCATGTCGACGGCGCGACCAACGCGGTCGTGGCCGAGGGCAACTTCTCGGGCCGCCTGCTGTTCCAGGGCGCCGGCGCCGGCGACGGGCCGACCGCCAGCGCGGTCGTGGCAGACATCATCGACATCGCCCGCGGCGACCTCGGCGGCGAGGCCGGCGCGCCGTTCTCGATCCAGGTCGCCGAGATGGAAGCGATGGCGCCCGCCGCCTCGGGCCACCGCATGGGCCGCGCCTATGTCCGCTTCATGGTCGCCGACCGGCCGGGCGTCCTGGCCGAGATCACCGCCGCCATGCGCGACGCCGGGGTCTCGATCGAGAGCCTGATCCAGAAGGGCCGCCACGAGGCCGGCGGCGAAGTGCTCGTCGCCATGGTCACCCACGAGGGCCCCGAATCGGCGGTCACCGAGGCGCTGCGCCTGCTCGACGGCTCGCCCAGCCTAGCTGCGGCGCCGCTGGTGATGCAGATCCTCGAGTAGTCGGAGCGACTCGCAAAAACATTCGTCATCCCCGCCTTCGCGGGAATGACGATCGGAGCTTATTCTACCTGTCCGCCATCTCTCCGTTCGCCACCTTCTCGGCATCGGAGCCCTTGGGGGTCTCGGGGATCGACTTGAGGTCGATCATGTAGATTTCGCGCGCCCGGCCGCCCAGGCCGATGCAGCCAACCTGGCCCTTGCCCTTGCACGAGCCGCGGTCGAGCTGCGGCGCGCGGGGCACGCCGGTGCGGGTTGCCTGGCGCGAATTCGGGTCGCTCTCGCTGGTCGAGGGTACGCGCCACTGCTTGCCGTCGTCGGGGGCGCAGACCACGATCTCGCCGTTCTTGTCCTGGCTGCCGCAATTCTTCGGCCGCTGCGGTGCAAGCGGGCCATAAGCTGCCTTGGCCCGCTCGACCATCTGCTCGGCCCGTTCGCCTGTCTCCTGCGCAAAAGCGGGATTGCCTGCCGCCAGGACGACGAGAGCGGCCGCCAGAAGCAGGCCGGGCCGTTCACACTGTCTCGACAATTACGCATCCCCTCTCTAGGCGGCACGGCAAGCCTCGTATCATAGCAGCGACAGGGAACACCATGACCGTCTACGCCAGCAACCTCCTCGACCGTGTGCTCGTCATGGAAATGGTGCGCGTCACCGAGGCTGCGGCGATCGCCGCGTCGAAGCTGATCGGCCGGGGCGACGAGAAGGCCGCCGATGCCGCCGCGGTCGAGGCGATGCGCAAGGCCTTCGACGACCTGGCGATCGACGGCACCGTGGTGATCGGCGAGGGCGAGCGCGACGAGGCCCCGATGCTCTACATCGGCGAGAAGGTCGGCGGCGCACAAGGCACTGGCCCCAAGATCGACATCGCGCTCGATCCGCTCGAAGGCACGACCATCACCGCCAAGGCCGGGCCCAACGCCCTGGCGGTCCTGGCCTGCGCCGAGGCGGGCAACCTGCTCAACGCGCCCGACGTCTACATGGACAAGCTGGCCGTCGGCCCGGGCTATCCCGAAGGTATCATCGACCTCGCCAAGTCGGCGACCGACAACGTCAAGGCGGTCGCCGCGGCCAAGGGCGTAGAGCCGAACGAGATCATCGTCTGCGTGCTCGACCGCCCGCGCCACGCCGAGCTGATCGCCGAGCTGCGCGCGATCGGCTGCGGCATCCAGCTGATCCCCGACGGCGATGTCGCCGGCGTGATCGCGGTGACCAATCCCGAGACGACGATCGACCTCTC
>JBQCGM010000006.1:0-5321 GCA_051955585.1 Novosphingobium sp. | reverse complement strand
GGCTCGGACGGACCGAGGCAAGGGTCGGCCTCGCCGCGCCGCTGAGCGTCATCCCGGCGGCGCTCTCGGCCCTTCCGCTGCAACTGGTCGATGACGGCAACGCGCTGCTCTACAAGGCCGGCGGCGAGGACGAGGGCCAGGACCGCGCCATCGCCGACCTGGTCAAGGCGCTGGTCGCCGCCGATGTCGAATTCAAGTCCTTCAACGTCCATCAGTCCAGCCTGGAGGACATCTTCGTGGACCTGGTCGAGAGGAAGGCGCCATGAACCGTCTCGTGAACTGGCGCGCGATCTGGACGATCTACAAGTTCGAACTGGCGCGGACGTGGCGGACGCTGTTCCAGTCGATCTTCACGCCCGTGCTGACGACCTCGCTCTATTTCGTGGTGTTCGGCTCGGCGATCGGGGGCCGGATCAACGAGGTCGGCGGCGTGCCCTACGGCGCCTTCATCATTCCCGGTCTGCTGCTGCTGACGATCCTGGCCGAAAGCACCGCCAACGCGAGCTTCGGCATCTACCTGCCGCGCTTTACGGGCACGATCTACGAACTGCTCTCCGCTCCCGTCGGGGTGGCCGAGACGCTGCTCGGCTATGTCGGCGCGGCGGCGACCAAGTCGGCGATCCTGGCCGTGGTGATCCTGATCACGGCGCGGTTCTTCGTCGACTACACGATCTTGCATCCGGTCCTGGCTGCCGGGTTCATCGTGTTGATCGCGCTGGCCTTTTCGCTGTTCGGCTTCATCCTCGGCTGCTGGGCCGACGGGTTCGAGAAGCTCCAGGTCGTCCCCATGCTGGTGCTGACCCCGCTGACCTTCCTTGGGGGCACCTTCTATTCGATCGGGATGCTGGCCGAACCCTGGCGGACCGTCGCCCTGGCCAATCCGGTGGTCTACCTGGTCAACGGCCTGCGCTGGACCTTCTACGGCCAGGCCGACGTGAACATCGGCCTGGCCGCCGGGCTCACCTTCGCCTTCCTGGCCGTGTGCATCGGGATCGTCGCCTGGATCTTCCGCACGGGGTGGCGGCTCAGGAGCTGAAAAAGCCCCAGATCAGCCGCCCCGTCATGCCCAGCGAGGTGATGATCAGCAGCGGCCGGATCACCCGCGCGCCGTGCTTCATCGCGAAGTGGGAGCCAAGCCAGTTGCCGGTCATCGCCCCCAGCGCCATGCACAGGCCGAGCAGCCAGATCACCTTGCCGCCGATGACGAACACGATCAGGCTGCCAAGGTTGCTCGACGCGTTGAGCAGCTTGGTCGTCCCCGCCGCCCGGGTCAGGCCCAGGCCGCGCAGCCCCACGAGGCTGGTGGTGAAGAAGCTGCCGGTGCCGGGCCCGAAGAACCCGTCGTAGAAGCCGATCCCGCCGGCGATCGGCGCATAGCCTTTGCGGCCGAGCCGCTGGTGCGCATCCTCGTCGGTCATCCGCGGCGAGAAGATCACATAGGCCGCCGCGCCGAGCAGCAGGATCGGGACCACCAGTTGCAGCGATTTCGGGTCGATCGCCTGGACCGCCAGCGATCCGCCCGCGGCTCCGAGCAGGACGAGCAGGGCGAGCGGCAGGTTGCCGCGCCAGTCGACATGCCCGCCGCGCAGGTAGTTGCGCAAGGCCGTGCTGGTCCCGGCCAGCGACTGGACCTTGTTGGTGCCGAGCGCGAGGTGCGGCGGCAGCCCGGCCCAGAACAGCGCCGGCATCAGGATCAGCCCGCCGCCGCCGGCGATGGCATCGACGAAGCCGCTCAATACGGCCACAGCGGTCAGCGTGAGATAAATCCAGGTTTCGATCATGCGGCGGCACTAAGCGCGACGACGGCGTTCGTATAGCCCTCTCCCTGAAGACGAGAGATAGAACGGCTTTCCTCCATGGCCTCGGCGCGATACGGGCCTCTCCCATGACCACCCGCTTCGCCTTCACCATTTCCGCCACCGACGGCAAGGCCCGCACCGGCACGATCCAGATGCGCCGCGGGGAGATCCGCACCCCGGCCTTCATGCCGGTCGGCACGGCGGCCACGGTCAAGGCGATGAAGCCCGAGAGCGTCCGCGCGACGGGCGCGGACATCATCCTGGGCAACACCTATCACCTCATGCTCCGCCCCGGTGCGGAGCGGGTCGCGCGGCTCGGCGGGCTGCACAGGTTCATGAACTGGGACCGCCCGATCCTGACCGACAGCGGCGGCTATCAGGTGATGAGCCTGTCCGACCTGCGCAAGATCACCGAGGAGGGCGTGACCTTCTCGAGCCACCTCGACGGCTCGAAGCATCACCTGACGCCGGAGCGCTCGATGGAGATCCAGCGTCTCTTGGGCTCCGACATCGTCATGGCCTTCGACGAATGCCCGAAGATCGACCAGGGCCGCGATGCGATCGCGCGCTCGATGGAGATGTCGATGCGCTGGGCCAGGCGCAGCCGCGATGGCTTCGATAGCGGCGGCGCGCATGCCGAGAATTCCGCGCTGTTCGGCATCCAGCAGGGCGCGCTGGACGAGGATTTGCGCCGGGCAAGCGCCGATGCGCTCAGGCACATCGGCTTCGACGGCTATGCCATCGGCGGCCTGGCGGTGGGCGAGGGGCAGGAGGCGATGTTCGCCACGCTCGACTTCGCCCCAGGGCAGCTACCCGAGGAAGCCCCGCGCTACCTGATGGGGGTGGGCAAGCCCGACGACCTGGTCGGCGCGGTCGAGCGCGGGGTCGACATGTTCGACTGCGTGCTGCCCAGCCGCTCGGGCCGCAACGGTCAGGCCTTCACCTGGAACGGACCGCTGAACCTGCGCAACGCCCGCCATGCCGAGGATTTGGCACCGCTGGATGAACGCTGTCCGGGGGACTGCTGCACCAGATACAGCCGCGCCTACCTGCATCACTTGACCAAAGCCGGCGAGATTCTCGGTGCCATGCTGGCGACCGAACATAACCTGATATTCTACCAGCAATTGATGCAAGGCATGCGCGACGCGATCGCGGCGGGGGTTTTCGCGCAGTTTGCGGCCGATTTCCGCCGCGACTACTACGCGCGTCAGGCCGGCTGAGCTTCTCCCTCGCCGATGCGTTGGCTCTCCAGGCGGGTTTCGCGATAGGCGACGAACTTGCCGGTCATCCTGCAGAGGAAGCCAGCACCGATCTGGTAGGCATAGCGCTGCGCCGTCTTCAGATCGTTGTACCACTTGCCGGTGCGATGCGGGGTCACGAAACGATAGCGGGTCATAGTGTCTGCTCAATGCAGAAGGCACATGACGGGTTCCGGTCAGGGCGCTGATAAATTGTAAGAAATTGTGCCATGCAGGCTGCAAAAGAGAAGGGCGGCCCTTGCGGACCGCCCTTCGGAATTCTGCGATGGTCCGCGGGATCAGCGCGAGTAGAACTCGACGACCAGGTTCGGTTCCATCTTCACCGGATAGGGCACCTCGTCGAGCGTCGGAACGCGGACGAAGGTGATCTTGTCGGTGCCGTCGGGCGCGACGTAGTCGGGGATCTCGCGCTCGGCCAGCGACTGGGCCTCGGCGATCAGCGCCATTTCCTTAGCCTTGGTGCCGAGGCTGACGACGTCGCCGGGACGCACGCGGCGCGAGGCGATGTTGCACTTCACGCCGTTGACGCGGATGTGGCCGTGCGAAACGATCTGGCGGGCCGAGAAGATGGTCGGCGCGAACTTGGCGCGGTAGACGACCATGTCCAGGCGCTGCTCGAGCAGGCCGATCAGGTTCTGGCCGGTGTCGCCCTTCATCTGGGCGGCTTCCTGGTAGGTGCGCTTGAACTGCTTCTCGGTGACTTCGCCGTAGTAGCCCTTGAGCTTCTGCTTGGCGCGGAGCTGGATGCCGAAGTCCGAGATCTTGCTCTTGCGGCGCTGGCCGTGCTGGCCCGGACCATAGGAGCGGCGGTTGACCGAGCTCTTCGGGCGGCCCCAGATGTTCTCGCCCAGGCGGCGGTCGATCTTGTACTTCGATGCATTACGCTTCGACATGGAAACGTGCCTTTCAACTTGCTTGTGCTCCGGCGAAAGCCGCCGGTGCTTCTAGTCCGGAACCGCACCACCGGGCCATCTGCCTGGTGCGACCGCTGCTTCACCGGAGTGCAGGGTCAATTGCGAACGGGCGCCCTTAGAGGGGAGGGCGCGGAAGGTCAAGGCTCCCCGGGATTCTCGTCCGGTTTCCGCCGCAGGGTGCTCAGCACGCCGCGCATGGTGCGCACCTCGAGATGGTTCCAGCCGGGTTTGGTCAGCATGTTGCGCAAGGTCAGCCGCGTCGCCTCGGCGCGCGCCGGAGGGAAGAAGTAGTTCCGCGGCTCGAGCATCTCCATGAGCTGGCCGATCATGCCCTCCAGCTCCTCCTGCGGGGCAGGGGGCAACAGGTCTTCGGTGGTCGGCTGCTCCAGCCCGACGTGCTTCGACCACTCGTAGGCGCAGAGGATCACCGCCTGGGCGAGGTTGAGCGAGCCGAACTCGGGATTGATCGGCACGGTCACGATCGCCCGGGCCAGGGCCACGTCCTCGGTCTCCAGCCCCGAGCGCTCGGGCCCGAAGACGAAGGCCGAGCGGCCGGGCTGCACATGGATCTCGCGCGCGGCTTCCTCGGGCGTCAGGACCGGCTTGGTCACCCCGCGCTTGCGGACCGTCGTGGCATAGACGTTGGCGCAGTCGGCCACGGCCTCGGCCAGGGTCTCGTGGACCGTGGCGCGTTCGAGGACCACGTCCGCACCCGCCGCGGCCGGGCCGGCGCTCGGGTTCGGCCAGCCATCGCGCGGCGCGACCAGGCGCATGTCGGTGAGCCCGAAATTGAGCATCGCCCGCGCCGCCTTGCCGATGTTCTCGCCGAGCTGGGGGCGGACGAGGACGATGACGGGTTGGGAAGTGCTTCGAGACGAGTCTTCAGCCTGCGGCTGCAAGCCTTCCTCAGCACAAACGGAGGGGGAGGAAGCAAACTCATCCACACTCCGTTCGTCCTGAGGAGGCTCCGAACCCGCAGGCTGCGGCGCCGTCTCGAAGGACCTATAGCGCCGCGCCAGCCTTTGAACCGCATCCCAGTCCGATCTGATCAAGGCTTCCTTCTTTGCGCGAGACCAGCCCTTGATGCGCTGTTCTGCCGCCAGCGCCTCATACCGCGACGGAAACTCCTGCACCCAAACGAGCTCTACTGGCCGACGATCATGGGTATAACCGGGCAGGCTGCCGTCCCGATGCTGCGCAATCCGCTTCTCCAGATCGTCCGTATGCCCGGTATAGTAAGTGCCATCGGCACAGCGCAAAATGTACGCGAAAAACGGGAGACTCATCGTAATCCTCGGGGTCCTTCGAGACGGCACCTCAGCCTAGGGCTTCGGGGCCTCCTCAGG
>JBQCGM010000005.1:0-3695 GCA_051955585.1 Novosphingobium sp. | reverse complement strand
TGTCGGGGGTAAAGCCCGGGGGTTGCGGCGCCGCCTTGTATGGCCGCGTCGCTACGCTCATCGCAATTACGAGGGGGTTGGATCGGGACTGCCGCCCTATCGCGACTTCGCGGCGATCGCTTCGAGCTTTTCCGCCGCCAGCACCTTGAACATCGCATCGGCCATGCCGACGGTGCGGCCATCCGCCTCGAACAGGCCGCGCACGAAGATCAGCTGCGAGGTCTTGCGGACCACTTCGGGCCGGCAGGTCAGCAGCACCCCGATCGGCGTCGCGCCGGTGAAGTGGAACTGGAGCTGCGCGGTCGCCATCAGCGGCGGGCGCAGGGTGTCGGCCGCGGCGATGCCCAGCGCGATGTCGGCGAAGGTCATCATCGCCCCGCCGTGGACCATGCCCTCGAAGTCGTTGACCACCGCCTTGGTGGTGAACAGCGCGACCTCGCGGCTGCCGATCTCGCCGCGCAGCCAGACCGGGCCGAGCGCGGCGGAGAAATGCTGCGTCGGCGCCCGGGTCCACCCGGCCGCTTCGAGTTCGGCCGCGGTCACGGCTTCAGATCGCCTGGTTGCCCAGCCCGGCGGCGTGCTTGGCGGCGATCCAGCCGAAGGCCATCGACGGGCCGACGCTGGCGCCGGCGCCCGGATAGACCTTGCCCATCGGCGAGGCGGTCGAGACGCCGCAGGCATAGAGCCCTTCGATCGGCGTGCCGTCGGCCCTGAGCACGCGGCTGTTCACGTCGGTGACGACGCCGCCGTAGGTGCTGACGTCGCCCGGCACGACGTCGATCGCGTAGAACGGCGCCTTCTCGATCTTGCCGAGCGTGCGCAGCGTGCCCTCCTTGCGGGGATCGCCGAGCCACTGGTCGTACTTGCGCTCGCCGCGCTTGAAGTCCTCGTCGCGGCCCTTGTCGACCATCGAATTCCAGCGGTCGATCGTGGCGCGCAAGGTCGCGGGCTCGACCTCGATCAGCCCCGCCAGTTCCTCGATCGTGTCAGCCTGCTTGAGCCAGCCGCTCTCCAGCCACTTCTGGGGAACCTTGCCCTGGCCCTTCCCGGCCAGCGGGTAGAGCTCCATGAACTGGCGGTCGAGGATGCCCCAGCTCGGGATCGCCGGAACGGTGCGGTTGCGCACCACCATGCCTTCGCAATACTCCTCGTAGGAGCCGCCTTCGTTCTGGTAGCGCACGCCCGTCCGGTCGACCAGGATAGCGTGCGGCTTGGCGGTCACCCCTTGCGCGGCGGGGGCGACGTAGTCGGTGTCCCAGCCCGGCGCGCGGGTGAACTGGAAGCCGACCATCTGGTCCATCTGGGCCAGCACGCCGCCGATCTTCTCCATCGCCTGGTGCAGGTCGCCGGTGTCGCTCTCGTTGGTCATCGACCATTCCGAGCGGGTGCCGGGGATATACTTGTCGCGCATCGCCTGGTTGTGGCCGAAGCCGCCGGCATTGACGAGCACGCCGAGCCGGGCGCCGACGCGCCAGGGCTTGCCGTCCTTGACCGTGACGACGCCGGTCACCTTACCGTCTTCGACCACCAGTTCGTTCACCGGGGTCTCGAGCCGGACATCGACCCCGGCCTTCAGCACCTGCTGGAGCATCCGCCCCTGCAGCGCCGCGCCCGCCGTGGTCCAGCGCTTGCCGGTGAGCTTGCCCCAGACGATCGCCGAGCCGACGCTGGCGAAGAACTTCAGCTTCTTGCCGCCGCTCATGAAGGGCAGCTTCATCCCCTCGTCGAGCATGGCCGGAACCGGCAGGAAGCCGGGGCGCAGCTTGCCTTCCCATTCGCCCAGCTCGGCGGTGTTGAACGGCAGGGCGACCACGGTGCGGCTGGTTTTGCAGCCGCCGGGATATTCGTCGTAGTAGTCCGGCCAGAACTTCGAGCCGCGGGCCAGCTTCACCCCCTTGCGGACCAGGAAGTCGATCATCTCGTTGCCTTGGGTGACATAGGCGCGGCGCTTTTCCGGGCTGGTGCCGGGGGTGTCGGGGTGATCGCCGACCAGGGCGTCGAGATATTCGAAGCCCTTCTCCCGGCTGTCCTCGCCGGCGTCCATGAAGCGGTTGGCCGGCAGCCAGATCACGCCGCCCGACTTGGAGGTGGTGCCGCCGGCATATTTCGACTTCTCGAGAATGACGACCGACTTGCCCTGTTCGCGCATCAGCAGGCTGGAGCTCATCGACCCCGCACCGCTACCGACCACGACCCAGTCGAAGGTCTCGTCGAAACCCGGCATCACTCACTCCTCTCAAGCTTTGGCGGCGGATACTTGAGGATGGGGCGGCGCTTTGCAAGCATCGGTCGGGCCGCGGCTTCGGCCATATCGCAGCGGCGGCTTCGCAAGGTGCGGCGATATGCCTATGAGCGGCGAAACGGAGGACGAGATGAGCGACGCGACACCCCAGCTTGGCACGATCGAACTGACCCGCCGCGGCCGGCTGCTGGTGATGACGCTGAACCGGCCCGATTCGCTCAACGCGGTGAACCTGGAACTGCACGACGACCTGGCCGAGGCGATGGCCTTCGCGCAAGGAGACAAGCATTCCGACGTCCTGCTGATCACCGGCGCGGGCCGGGCCTTCTCGGCGGGTGGCGACCTCGACCACATCGCCCGCAACGCCGCCGAGCCCACTCTGTTCGATCACGAGGCCCAGGTCGCCAAGCGGATCGTCTACACCATGCTCGACATCGACAAGCCGATCGTGGCCCGCATGAACGGCCATGCCGTGGGCCTCGGCGCGACGCTGGCGCTGTTCTGCGACGTGATCTTCGCGGCCGAGACCGCCAAGATCGGCGATCCCCACGTCGGCCTGGGCCTGGTCGCGGGTGACGGCGGCGCGGTGATCTGGGCCGCCCGGATCGGACTCGGCCGGGCCAAGGAATACCTGCTGACCGGCGACCTGCTGACCGCGCAGAAGGCCGCCGAGATCGGCCTGGTCAACCACGTCCTTCCGGCCGACCAACTCGACGAAGCGGTCTACGCGTTCTGCGACAGGCTGCTCGCCGGGGCGATGGGCGCGATCAAGGCGACCAAGGTGCTGACCAACCTCGAACTCAAGCGCGTCGCCCACGCGGTGATGGAGACCGGGATCGTCATGGAATCGCTCAGCGTCCGCAGCGCCGATCACCTGGAAGGCATTGCGGCGCTCAAGGACAAGCGCAAGCCGGTGTTCGGGAAGTAGCCCGGTACTTTCAGCCGGAGCAGATCGGCTCACTCGGAGACGCGAAAAGCAACAGCAAGAAAGATCGACTCACGCGCAGCCGCGAAGCCGCGAAGAGGTCGTGGGTTGCGACGAAGCCGCTTTCTCGTTCCAAGGTCGCCGAAAATCCACAGCGCCTGCGGCGCGGTACAACCTCTTCGCGCCTTCGCGGCTTCGGATCAAACAAACATGATCATGCTCTAGGCACAGGAAATCGCCCGCCGGCGAGCGCGGGGTAACGCCAGGGAAGAATCACGCAGGCGGGGTACGGCCGGCGCGGGTGCCTGGGTTTGCTAGGCCCGGGCGATTTGCACGGTTTTGTCGCCGCGAACGGCCGGTGGGGTTCATGTGCAACCCGCCGGCTCGGCCCTTGGAAGACTTGCAAGGCGGGATCAGGTGGCGGGGCTCGCTGTGGCCGGTCCTGTCCCCTCGGAGTACACTCCGAGCTCGTTCCCTCGCTTCAGCCGGTGCGACGTCGACTGGGGACGCCGGCCGTGTCGCGGGAGC
>JBQCGM010000004.1:0-17423 GCA_051955585.1 Novosphingobium sp. | reverse complement strand
TACACTCCGAGCTCGTTCCCTCGCTTCAGCCGGTGCGACGTCGACTGGGGACGCCGGCCGTGTCGCGGGAGCTGCCAAGGCGATGCGCATCGCGCCTCCCGCACCCGCTGCGCGTCGATCCTGTCACGATCGACGGCGGGGTATATAACCTAAATGGTTATCAATGTCAAGAGAAAGAACCTATTGCCCCACCCGCTCGCCCAGTTCGGCGAACAGTGCGGTATAGACGGTGCCCATGTCGTTGGCGTCGGTGCGGGTCATCTTGCCCTCGGCCGAAGCCTGGCCGAGCGCGCCCAGGAACTGCATCGGATCGTCGCATTCGATGTCGTAGAGCGCGAGATATTCGTTGACGTCCGAACCCATCAGCTTGGCGACCAGCTTGTAGCGCTGCGCCCCGACGCCGCCCGGAAGGGCGATGATCTCGGGCAGGTGCCTGGTCTGGTACCACTCGTGGAATTCGTCTTCCTTGCCCGCCACGGGGCGGCTGAGCGCGACGAGCTTGAACTTGGCCATGGTACTTCTCCCTAGCCGGCGCCGGACGCCGATCTTTGTGAATTGGCTATTCGGCGGATCCCGCCGCCTGGTCGCGCAGGACGCGGTCGTGGCGTTCGACCACCTTGCGCAGGTGCCGCAGGCCGTCGTGGGTCGCCCGAACTTGCGCCGGATCGAGATCCTTGACGAGGATCGCCATGATCTCGTCGGCGACTGCATCGAACTCCCGCTTGAGCTCCAGCCCGGCAGAGGTCGGCACCAGGAATGCTGCGCGTTTGTGCCCCGGATTGGCCTGAGTGGTCAGCAGGCCACGCCGCTCCAGGACGTTCGCCGCGCGCTGGACGACCTGCCGGGCATGGCCCAGCGAGCGGCCGATCTGCGGCACCGTGACCGGGCGCGCCGCGCTGATCACCGCGCTCAGGGTCAAGGTCTCGACCCCCGAGAGGTCGGCAACCTCGCGGATCGCGGCAAAGATGCTGGTCAACCGGCCCTGGAGCAGGAAGACTTCACTGATGAGACCTGTCAGGTCGCCGACCGGGTCCTCTGCACTTCGGTCGGTCAGCCGGCGCGGGTCCTGTGCAGAATCGCTGAACGGCATCTCGCTGGTCCTTGCAGGCGGCTCGCCCGACCCCGGCTTACTCGATATAGCCGAGGACCGTGCCGACCTCGTAGGTCTCGCCGACCTGGCCGACGATCCGCAAGGTGCCGCTGGCGGGAGCCTCCACTTCGTTGGTCGACTTGTCCGCCTCGAGCGAGAACAGCGGATCGCCTTCCTTGACCTCGGCGCCGTCCTTGGCGAGCCATTCGGCGATCTGGCCTTCGTTCATCGAAAAGCCGATCTTGGGCAGGAGAATTTCGACAGCCATAGTGGTTCCTCAAACAGAATTTCCCGATCCGACAACGGCACGCCGCCGGATTCGTCAAGTGTAAACGATCAGAGCGCCAGCAAAGCCGCCTCGGCGGCGCAATCCCTGCCGGGGCTGCGCCCCGGATTGTCGGCGACGAGCGCGGCCACTTCGGCGCGGGCAGCCTCGAGATCGGCGCGGAAGGCCGGTTCGGCATTGAGCCGCGCGACCACCGCCGAGGCGACCACCCGGCCTTCCTCGATGTCGCTGAGCCAGTGGACGTTGCAGATCCGCCGGCTGTCCCCATAGGCCCGCCCCCGCGCGACGAGTTCGGCCGCGCGGTCGGGGATGACCTGGGCCAGGATCAGCCCCCAGCCGTAGCCTAGCGCGCTATGGCCCGAAGGATAGGACCCGTCGCGGCGCAGCCGGGGCTCGGCCTCGGGGGTGCAAGTCGGCTTGCCGTTCACCATGAACGGCCGCTGCCGTTGATACTTGCGCTTGGTCGGCCCGGTCGACATCGCGAGGTCGATCAACACGCGCCGCATCAACGCTTGCAGCTTCGGCGTCGTCTGCGGACCGATCGCAAGGCCCGCGGCACAGGAGAAGGCGCTCGTCGCGCCCGGGGTCAACAATTCGGCATCGCGCGTCGCCAGCGCCCAGCGCGGCGAGCCTTGGAGCGCGACTGCCGCCTTGGCGCCGTCCAGGTCGCGGGCCTCGGCCGGCGATCCTGGCGCGGGCGGCGGCGGATTGAGCAGCAGGCTGTTCGGCACGGCGCCGCGCGGCAGATAGCCCCCGCTGCCGGAAAGCAGGCTCGGCGCGGGTGCCGGAGCCGGCGCGGGGGCTGGCGCAGGAGCTGACGCAGGCTGGCCGATCACGATGGCGCTCGTCGCCGCCAGGGCGATCGCGCCCGCCAGACCGAACCCCAGAACCTTCTTGGCTACCATGCGTTCTCTCCCCGAAAGGCCGCGAAGTCTAACGCCGCCGTTCGCGCGGTAAAGCGCGGGAGATAAAAATCGGGGGTTTCCCGCGCGAGAACGGCCGTATCATCGCGGCGGCGGTGAAGGCTTGCGTTGAATTCCGCCCCCCGGGGTGCGACAAGGGACCATAAACATTCCGCCTACAGGAGATAGAATCATGGCAGACGCTGACGCCAAGGAAATGGCCCAGTCCGCCCGCAAATACTGGTCCGCAGAGGGCTACACCGAAGGCGGCGTGATCCGCGAAGTCGACTATGCCACCCAGTCGGGCGGCCTGTTCCCCGAGTTCGAGGGGATCAAGATCGTCGATTGCGACACCCACATCACCGAGGCTCCCGACCTCTTCACCAGCCGCGCCCCGGCCGCGCTGAAGGACAAGGTGCCCTACGTGAAGCTCGACGCCGATGGCGTGGAGCGCTGGTACGTGGGTGACCGCAACTTCGGCTCGATGGGCGGCAACGTGATCCGCAAGGACAACAACAAGCTGCTCGGCCGCCTGGCCTTCCCCAAGCTCGAACAGGCGCACCCCGGCGACCACCTCGTCAAGGAACGCCTCCAGGCGATGGACGACATGGGCGTCTATGCCCAGATCGCCTTCCAGAACTCGGGCGTGACCCAGGCCGGCGCGCTGATGACCCTGGGCGATCCCGACCTCGCCCTGACCATCGTCCAGCTCTACAACGACGCCTCGCGCGACATCCAGGACGCGAGCGGCCAGCGCATCTTCAACATGATCCATCTGCCCTTCTGGGACCAGAAGGCGATGGAGACCGAGCTGCGCCGCTGCATCGACATGGGCCTCAAGGGCCTGGTCCTGCCCGACACGCCCGAGCGCGTCGGCGTGCCCAGCTTCAACCACGACTACTGGACCCCGCTGCTCGAGATGTGCGAAGCCGAGGGCATCAGCCTGAACTTCCACCTCAACTCGGCGGTCGATCCCAACACCCTGACCTGGGAAGGCTTCCAGTTCGAGCAGACCCTGTCGGTCGTCGCGACGATGTTCTCGATCGGCAATGCCGCCACGCTCGGCAACTGGATGGTCTCGGGCCGCCTGGACCGCCATCCCAAGCTCAAGATCGGCCTGATCGAGAGCGGCATGGGCTGGGTGCCCTTCGCGGTCGAGGCGCTGGAGCACCAGTTCAACGAGATGCTGCCGCGCTTCTCGAAGACCCTGCAGCGCCGCCCGTGGGAATACTTCCGCGACCACTTCATGTGCTCGTTCTGGTTCGAGAAGGTCGGCCCCAAGCTGCTGCTGGAGACGATCGGCTTCGACAACGTGATGTTCGAAACCGACTTCCCGCATCCGACCTCGCTCTACCCGGGCGTGCAGGAACACCTGCGCGACGTCTTCTCGGGCTACGACAAGGCGATCGCCCGGAAGGTCCTGCAGGAGAACCCGGCGCGGTTCTACAACCTGCCGTTCTGATCTTCGGACCAGCGACCAGAAGGGCGGCGGGAGCGATCCTGCCGCCCTTTTGCTTGGGGCTTTTCCAATCCCCCCGTTCGCTCGACACGAACGGAGGGATTGTCTTGGTTTGACCTCTCGTTGCCCAGCGCCCATGCGCCGTTCATGCGCCTGACCCAATTCGATCCCGCCGCCTTCCTGCGCGACACCTGGCAGCGGCGCCCGCTGCTGATCCGCAATCCGTGGGACCAGTGGACCAATCTGCTCGAGCCCGACGAACTGGCCGGTCTCGCGGGCGAGGACACGGTCGAGGCGCGGCTGGTCGAAGGGGCGGACGGCTCGTGGCGGGCCGAGAACGGTCCTGTCGACGCCGCGCGCTTCGCCAAGCTCGGCAAGCAACCCTGGACGCTGCTCGTCCAGGCGGTCGATCACCACGTGCCCGAAGTCGCCGCGCTGCTGAGCGCTTTCCGGTTCCTGCCGAACTGGCGGATCGACGACGTGATGGTCAGCTATGCCAATACCGGCGGCGGGGTCGGCCCGCACTTCGACCAGTACGACGTCTTCCTGATCCAGGGCCTTGGCCGCCGCCGCTGGCGGGTCGGGCCGCGCTGCGACGAGACTTCACCGCTCCTGCCGCACGAGGACCTGCGCCTGCTCGCGCAGTTCGAGCCTACCGAGGAATGGGTGCTGGAGCCGGGCGACATCCTCTACGTGCCGCCGCGCTTCGCCCATGACGGGGTCGCGCTGACCGACGACTGCATGACCTATTCGATCGGCTTCCGCGCCCCGTCGCGCGCGGACCTGATCTCCGCCTGGTGCGACGCGGCCATGGCCGGGCTGGACGACGACGACCGCTACGAGGACCCCGCTCTCGCCCCGCAGGACAATCCCGGCGAGATTTCGGGTGCCGCGCTCGCAAAGCTGCAGGCTCTGGTGCTGGCCCGGCTCGGCGATCCCGCCGCCTTCGCGCGGTGGTTCGGGCGCTGGAACAGCGAGCCGAAATATCCCGAGGTCGACTGGCGGCCGGAGGAGCCCATCTCCGCGGCCGAGGTCCAGGCCGCGCTGGCGGAGGGCGTGCCCCTGTCGCGCAATCCGGCGAGCCGGTTCTCGTTCATCCGCGAGGGCGGGCAGACCGTGCTGTTCGTCGATGGCGAGAGCTACGACTGCCCTGGAGACCTCAGCGCGCTGGCTGAGCTGATCGCGGGAGAGGAAGCGTTCGAAATCCCCGAACAGTCCGATGCCGGGGCAGCCCTTCTTGCGGACCTGATCAACCGCGGCGCGCTCGCTTTCGATGGGGACAGCTGAGCCTCCCTCCCCACCGTCGTCATTGCGAGCGACCCTTCGACTGCCTCGCAGGCGCTCAGGATAAACTGCCGCTACGCGGCAGTCGCGCGGCAATCCAGGGCGGACATGCGCTCTGCCTTGGATTGCCGCGTCGCTTCGCTCCTCGCAATGACGAAGGGGTGGAAGTGCGGGGCGTCAAGACGGCGGCGCGTCAGCCGCTAAACCGCACCTCGCGCCACTCACCCGGCACGAGTCCATCCAACGTCCAGCCGCCGATCGCCCAGCGGACCAGCCGCAGCGTGGGCAAGCCCACCGCGGCGGTCATGCGGCGGACCTGGCGGTTGCGGCCTTCGCGGATCGTCAGCTTGAGCCAGCAGTCAGGCACGGTCTTGCGGAACCGCACCGGCGGATCGCGCGGCCAGAGCGCGGGCTCGGGGATGCGTTCGGCCTCGGCCGGGAGGGTGAGGCCGTCCTTGAGGCGCAGGCCGACGCGCAAGCTCGAAAGCGCCTCCTCGCCCGCCTCGCCCTCGACCTGGACCAGATAGGTCTTGGGCAGCTTGAACTTCGGATCGGCGATCCGCGCCTGCAGCCGGCCGTCGCCCGTGAGCAGCATCAGCCCTTCGCTGTCCTGGTCGAGCCGCCCGGCGGGATAGACCCCCGGCACGTCGATGAACCCCGACAGCGTCGGACGCGGCGAGCCTGCGGTGCCCGCGTCGGTGAACTGGCTGAGCACGCCGTAAGGTTTGTTGAACAGGATCAGCCGCGCCATCGCCGCCTCATAGCCGTTTTGCGGCGGACCGCTACATTCGGCGTGGAAAAGACCCTTGCCGATGCTTGCCGCGGCCCGGTGCGGGCTTAGGGCTGTGCCGATGGGCGCGACTATCGTCATAGGTGATTCCGGCAGCGAACCGGTGACGATCGACGTCGAGGAACTGCTCGCCACGCGCCTGCTGGTCCAGGGCAATTCGGGTTCGGGCAAGTCGCACCTGCTGCGCCGGATGCTCGAGGAGAGCGCCGGGATCGTCCAGCAGGTGGTGATCGATCCCGAGGGCGACTTCGTCACCCTGGCCGAGCCGTTCGGGCATATCGTGGTCGACGGCGCGGCCTATTCCGGCGCGGAGCTCACCCGGCTCGCCGCGCGGGTGCGCAAGCACCGCGCCTCGGTGGTCCTGGCGCTCGACGGGCTGGAGATCGAGGCGCAGATGCGCTGCGCCGCGCAGTTCCTCAACGCCCTGTTCGATGCCCCGCGCGAAGAATGGTTTCCCGCGCTGGTCGTGGTCGACGAGGCGCAGATGTTCGCCCCCGCCGCCGCCGGCGAAGTCGCCGACGAGGTCCGCCGCCTGAGCCTTGCGGCCATGACCAACCTGATGTGCCGCGGCCGCAAGCGCGGGCTGGCCGGGGTGATCGCCACCCAGCGCCTGGCCAAGCTGGCCAAGAACGTCGCCGCCGAGGCCTCCAACTTCCTGATGGGCCGCACCTTCCTGGATATCGACATGGCCCGCGCCGCCGACCTGCTCGGCATGGAGCGCCGCCAGGCCGAGCAGATCCGCGACCTCGAGCGCGGGCGCTTCCTCGGCCTCGGTCCGGCGATCAGCCGGCGGCCGGTGAAGGTGAAGATCGGCTCGGTCCGCACCGGCAGCCGCGCGGTCAGCCACGGCCTCGCCCCGCTGCCCACCGCCTCGGCCGAGGACATGCACGACCTGCTCCACGCCGAGCCGAGCCAGGAGGAACTGTTCCTCCCGGTGCCGACGCCGCAGGCCCCCGCGCCCGAGGTGCTGGCCGAGCGGATCACCGCCTTCGCGCCAAGTGATTCTGGCTCGCCGGAACCGGCGTTCGACGCCCCGCCCCCGCCCGATGCCGAGGAAAGCGCGCGCGAGATCGCCGCGATCCTGGCCGACATGGCGGCCGAGCCCGACTGCACCTTCCAGCAGCCGGCCTCGCTCTACCAGGACTTCTCGGTCCGCTGCCGGATGCGGCGGATCAAGCTCGACGGCTACGACGTCACCCGCTTTCGCCGCGGCTTCGCGATCGCCGTCGCCGGGATCCATCCGGCCGACGAGAGCTGGGCTCCGCTCCTGGGCATGGCCCGCGATCTCTCGGAAGACGTGCTCGCGCCGTTCCTTCTGCTCGCCAGGGCCGCCCAGGAAGGCGCGCCCTGCCCCGACGACGCGGACCTGGCCCGCGCCTACGGCACCACCTCGCCGGGCCGCATCCGCCGCCTGCTCGACCATTTCGAGAAGAGCGGCCTGATCGTGATCCGCAACGACTACGGCGGACGCCGCTCGATCGGCATTCCCCTGCTCGGCACCACCACCGAACCGATGGCGGCCTAGCATCCGGCAGGCTTCCTGCGCTAAGGCTCCTCCAGCGTTTCAATAACCGTCGGAAGGGGCCGCATGGCCGAACGAGCCGCGATCAAGCGCAAGGTCCACCGCAGCCCCGGCCGCCCGACCCGCGACCAGGCCGAGCAACGCAACCGCGAACTGCTCGACAAGGCGCTCGACCTGTTCCTCGAGCACGGCTTCGAGCGGACCACGATCGAGGCGATCACCGCCGCGGTCGGCATGGCCAAGCGCACGGTCTATGCCCGCTACGGCGACAAGCTGACCCTGTTCAAGGCCGCGCTGCACCGGGCGATCCTTGAATGGATGGTGCCGGTCGAACAGCTCCGCGCCGCCGAGACCGCCGACCTGGAGGAGACCTTGCAAGAGGTCGGCCGTATCCTCGTCGCCAATATCCTCACCCCCGCCGGCCTGCGCCTGCTGCGGATCACCAATGCCGAATCCATCCGCATGCCGGAGATCGCCGAATATACGGTCCGCGAAGGCACCGAGGCGACGGTCGCCTTCCTCGCCGACCTGTTTCGCCGCCGCCTGACAGATCCGCGCCCGGAGGCTCAGCAAGCCCGCGATGCCGCCAATGCCTTCCTCAACCTCGTGGTCGGGGGCCCGGCAAACACCATGGCCTGGGGCGCCAAGCTCGACGCCGCCGAGATCGAGCGGACCACGCGCTATAGCGTCCACCTGTTCTTGAACGGGCTGAGGCATCGATAGAGTTGGCTGGTTGCATGCGGCCGGGGAATGGGGGGGTGCCAAGGCCGCCTGTCGGGACAGACCCGATAGCGGCCGTTTGCATGGGGCCCGCAATTCGCCCGCAATTCTAATGATCCCGAAATCGTTGTGGGCAAACTTCCGACTCCCCTTCGGGTTGGCTCTTTCGATCGGATCGAATTTCCATTGCCGATGCCACCGCTTGATCCGCTTTTCATGCGCGATGCGGTCGAAAAGGCGTGATGCCCACCGGCGCGGAACGGCCCGAAACTAGAACCGCGACGGCACCTTCATCTCGTCCGGCACCGGGTGACGGATGTAGTCGTCGTGGCGTTCGCGGTCGGGCAGGACGACCGGCTGCTTGGGCACGTCCTCGTAGGGGATCTGCTCGAGCAGGTGGGCGATGCAGTTGAGCCGGGCGCGCTTCTTGTCGACCGCCTCGACTACCCACCACGGCGCCTCGGGGATGTGGGAGCGGGCCAGCATGTCTTCCTTGGCGCGGGTGTAGTCTTCCCAGCGGCGGCGGCTTTCGACGTCCATCGGCGAGAGCTTCCACTGCTTGAGCGGATCGTGGATCCGCATGTCGAAGCGGAAGCGCTGTTCCTCGTCGGTAATCGAAAACCAGTACTTGATCAGTACGATACCCGAGCGGACCAGCATCCGTTCGAATTCCGGGACCGAGCGGAAGAATTCCTCGACCTCGTCCTCGGTGCAGAAGCCCATGACGCGCTCGACCCCCGCGCGGTTGTACCATGAGCGGTCGAACAGCACGATCTCGCCCGCGCCGGGCAGGTGGGCGGCATAGCGCTGGAAGTACCACTGCGTGCGTTCGCGCTCGTTCGGCGCCGGCAGCGCGGCGACGCGGCAGACGCGCGGGTTGAGCCGCTGGGTGATCCGCTTGATCGCCCCGCCCTTGCCGGCGGAATCGCGACCCTCGAACACCACCACGACCTTGAGGCCCTTGTGCTGGACCCAGTCCTGCAGGCGGACCAGTTCGTGTTGGAGGCGGAACAGCTCGCGAAAATAGACGCGCCGCGCCAGTTGCTCGCGCTCGGGATGGTCCGACAAGTCGCCGAACATCTCCTCGAGCCGGCTCTCGTCGACCTCCATCTCCAGCTCTTCGTCGAAGCTGTCGGCGATCTCTTCCTTGATCCGGGTCATGTCGAAGGAATCGTTGAGGTTCATGGGCTGCGCCTCCTTGCGGCAGCCTTCGCAGGCGGTGATGACCGTTGTGGGACAGGCGGGAAATCGCCGCGCTTCGCCAATTAATATTGCAATTGCGAATCGTTCTTATTAGTGGGCCAGGCGCAAGGCCGAGGGTGGGCTTGCGGGAATCGGCGAGCGCGATGGCTACTCTTCAAGTCGGAAGTCTGAAGATCGGGACGAGACCCTTCTGGTCGCGCCAGCTACGGCAATGGCACTGGATCAGCTCCGCGGTCTGCCTGGCGCTGATGCTGATGTTCGCTGCGACCGGGATAACGCTCAATCACGCCGACTTCTTCGAGAGCGGCAGCAAGTCCATGGTGCGGGAGGTCGCCCTGCCTGGCGCGTTGCAGGAGCGCCTTGCCAAGCTGCCCCGGCAAGCGGCCGTGCCCCCGCCGGTCGCCGCCGAAATCCGCCGCTTGACCGGCGCCGACGTCACCAGGGAGACGGCCGACAACCAGTACGGCGAGATCGTCTTCGACCTTGCCGCGCCGGGCAAGGACCGCGTGCTGACGATCGACCTCAACGCCGCGACGATGACCTACGAGGTTACCAACCGCGGCACGATCGCGCTGCTCAACGACCTCCACAAAGGCCGCCACACCGGCGGCGCCTGGAAGCTGCTGATCGACCTGTCGGCCGCCTTCTTCCTGATCTTCGCCGTGACCGGCTTCGGCCTGCTCTGGCTCCACGCCCGCGCCAGGGTCTCGACCTGGCCGCTGACCGCGCTGGGCATCGTCGCGCCGCTCGTCGTCTTCCTCCTCCTCGTTCACTGACAAAGGACAGTCCCTTGCGCTCATCCCTCTCGCTCGTCGCTGCCACGGCCACCGTCGCCGGCACCACTCCGGCCCTGGCCGCCGGCGTAACGGTCACCGTCGAAATCCCGCGGATCGAGGCCCAGCCCTATCGCAAGCCCTATGTCGCGGTCTGGCTGGAGGATGCGGCGGGCAAGCAGGTCAGGGTGCTCTCGGTCTTCCACGACCAGGCCCGGATCGGCGGCCGCTGGCTGCCCGACCTGCGCACCTGGTGGCGCCTAGGGGGCCGGGGGATGACCATGCCGGCGGACGGCATCTCGCGCCCGACCCAGGCACCGGGCCGCCATACGATCACGGCCGGCGGATTCCAGGGCCTGGCGCCCGGCCGCTATTCGATCGTCGTCGAGGCGGCGCGCGAAAAGGGCGGGCGCGAGCTGGTCAAGGTTCCGCTCGACTGGCGCGGCCGCCGCGCGACGGGTACGGCGCGGGGCAACGCCGAGCTTGGCGCGATCGCCGCGACCATCACGCCCTGATGCGTCCCACCGCCGAGGACCTGCTCCTGTTGCCGCCGGAGGTCGACCAGACGCCGCACTGCCCGGCCGGCGTGGAGCTGGCCTTCGGCGGTGCGGCGTTCGGCACGACGTGGATGGCCAGGCTGGTCGCCCATGAGCCCGCGAACGCTACTGCGCTCAAGGCGCTCTGCGAGATCCAGCTCGCATTGATCGATGCGCAGATGAGCCCGTGGATCGCGGAGTCCACGCTCAGCCGTTACAACCGGCTGGCGCCTGACGAAGCCGCCGATTTGCCCGAGCCGATGCGCACGGTGGTGGACGAAGCGGTGGCGCTTCACGCCTTGACCGGAGGCGCGTTCGATCCCTTCCTTGGCAGCGCGGCCGACTTGTGGGGCTTCGGCCCGCAGGCGGTGCCCGAGGGTCTGCCAGACTGCGCCGAACTGCGCGGCTTGCGCGAAGGCGCGCGGCCGGAATGGAACGGCGAAACGCTTTGGCGCAGCGCGGGCTTCACCCTCGATCTCTGCGGCATCGCCAAGGGCTATGCCGTCGACGTTCTGCATGACCTGCTTCGTGCCGTACCCGGCATTTCCGCGGTGCTGGTCGAGATCGGCGGCGAGACGCGGGGCTTCGGAATCAAGCCCGACACCATGCCCTGGTGGCTCGAGCTTGAATGGCCGGGCGCGCTCGGCGGACGCCGCGCCGTCGCCGCTCTCCACGGCTGGGCCTGCGCCTCTTCGGGCAGCGACGTGCGCTTCTTCGACCATGGAGGGCGCCGCTATTCCCACTCGATCGACCCCGCCACTTCCGAGCCGAGCGACAGCGATCTACGCGGTGCCAGCGTGTTCGACCGGCACTGCTGGCGGGCCGATGCCTTGGCCACGGCACTGATCGTGATGGGTAGCGAGGAGGCGCGGGAATTTGCCGATGCCCAAGGCATCCCCTGCCTGCTGATCCCTGCCGCTCCCAGCGCGGAACCAATCCTCAGCACCGCACTCCAAGCCTGGGCGGCCGATGCCTGACACCGCGCTACGTTGGAGTTCCGACACGTCCGACTGGGCTTTCGCACTCGGTCTCATTGCCCTTTGGTTCGTGCTGGCTACCGTGCTGGTTGGCAGCTCGCGGCGCCGTTCGTCAGGTGGCGTCGAAGCGCTCGTCGTCTACGCTTCGCAGACCGGCCATGCCGGCGACCTGGCCCAGCAGGCCCAGCTGCGGATCGAAGCGGCGGGCACAAGCTGCGCGCTTATCGAGGCGGACCACCTCACCTCGGCCCTGATCGCCGAAGCACGGCTGCTGGTCTTCGTCGTCTCGACCACCGGCGAGGGCGAGGCGCCAGACAATGCCCAGTTCTTCGCGCAAGGCCTGCTGGCGGCTCCGACGGACCTGGCGGGCAAGCAGGCCGCGATCCTCGCACTGGGCGACCGCCGCTACGCGCAATTCTGCGCCTTCGGCCGCCGGATCGCGAACTGGGCCGAGCGCAATGGCGCCGAAGCGATGTTCCCCCATGTCGAGGTCGACGACCTCAGCCCCGTCGATCTCGCACTATGGGACCTGCGGCTGACCCAAACCGGTTATCCGGCCGGTGCCGCGGCACCCGCTCCGGCTGAAACCGAGTGGCGGATCGTGAGCCGCGACCAGGTCGCCGGCCCCAAGGACGGCGGCGGCGGGCTGTTCCGCCTCGCCCTGCGCCCGGCGAGCGGCGCCATGCCGGCCTGGGAGATCGGCGACCTGTTCGAACTGCGCACGCCCGACGGGCACCTGCGCGACTATTCGATCGCCAGCCTACCCGGCGACGAGGCCATCCTGCTTTATGTCCGACGCGACGTGAACCGCGGCGTCGTCGGCCTGGGCTCCGGTCATCTTACCAAGAGCGAGCCCGGCACGGCGAGCCTGTTCGGCCGGATTCGCAGCCATCGTTCGTTCCGCACGCCGGCCGGGCAAGGACCGTTGCTGGCTATCGGCGCCGGTTCGGGCTGGGCCGGGCTGCGCCCCCACCTCCTTCACGCCATGGAGCTCGGCCAGCCCTGTCGCCTCGTCTTCGGCGAACGCGCGAGCGAGGCTGAAAGCCCGATCCTGGACGAGATGACGGCCTGGCGGTGGGAGGGCCGGCTGGACCGTCTCGACCTCGCGCTGTCGAAGCCCGGCAGAGGCGGGCCCTATGTGCAGCACGTCCTCGCCGAGGCGGATCGGGACGTCGCGGACTTCCTGGGATCCCGGGGGCGCATCGTCATCTGCGGACGGCTGACGATGGGCGAGCAAAGCCTGACGGAACTCGCTCGCCTGCTCGGTGAGGACTGGCTGATCCGAGCCCGGGAAGACGGCCGCCTGCTCCGCGATCTGTACTGAAAAGACGCAATTGGCCGTTGCAAAGCCCGACAAGCCTGCCTAAGGCGACTGCAATTGCGAATCAGTTGCATTATTAATAGGGGCATACAATGCTGAAGACTGTGGATCGTAAGTTCGTCCTGCTGGCCTCCGCGGCCATGGCGCTGGCCTCATCGGGCACCGTATCGGCTCAGGTCGAGAGCGCACAGAGCGCTGGATCGCAGAGCGAGAACGGCGAGTTCATCGGTACCGTCGACATCGGCGAGAGCGCCCGTTCCATCGCGACCGAGACCGCCACCCCCGTCACGACGATCAACCGCAAGGAGATCGAGGAGCGCCAGGCCAACACGATCGCCGAACTGATCGATTCGATCCCCGGCGTCACCCTGATCAACGGCGGCACGCCGATCGGCTCGGGCATCAATATCCGCGGCTTCGGCGCCAACGGCACCTATGGCACCGACCAGAAGGTCTTGGTCATGATCGACGGCGCGACGACCGGCTCGCAGGAGCTCTACCGCATCGGCACGCAGCTGTTCACCGATCCGCTGCTCTACAAGAGCGCGATGGTGAACCGCGGCACGGTCGGTTCCTTCGAATACGGTTCGGGCGTGATCGGCGGCGTCGTCCGTCTCGAGACCAGCGACGCCTCGGACCTGCTGCACGGCAAGACCGGCTATACCATCGCCCAGTCGCTCAACGGCCAGACCAACAGCGCCGGCTTCTCGACCTCGACCACCGTTGCGGCAATGCCCAGCGAGAACTTCGAACTGCTCGGCAACTACACCTGGCGCGAACTCGGAACCCAGCGGGACGGTGCCGGCGCGATCATCGGCAACAGCTCGTTCGGCCTGCCCAGCTTCCTGGTGAAGGGCGCAGTCCACTTCGGTGCGGACAATGCCCACACCGTCAAGGTCAGCTACAGCCAGACCAAGACCAGCGAGCGCGACAAGCCCTACGACAGCTTCGGTACTTCGGGCACGGGCTTCGGCAATATCGATCGCGACACCGATTCGAGCACGCTGATCGCCGGCTACTACTACAAGCCGGTCGACAACGACGCGATCGACCTAAGCCTGGTCTACTCGCGCGCGGTTCAGGTCATCGATCAGCAGGCCGTGCCCGCCGATCCGGCCAACGCGCTGCTCAATGCCGACCACCGCTACGAAACCTCGAAGATCACCCTGAAGAACGCCGCGATCTTCAAGACCGGGTCGATCGGCCACAATCTGCGCGTCGGGCTGGAATACATCGACATCACCCGCCGCAGCGCCAACTCCGCTCCGGGCGGCAAGGATCGCCGCCTAGCCGCCTTCGTGGTCGACGACATCACCCTGGCCCGCGGCCTGACGGTCAGCCCGGCGGTCCGCTACGAAACCCAGTCGATCAAGGGCGACAACGGCGCGAGCTATCGGAACGACGCCTGGATGGGCGGCGTCTCGGCCCGCTACGAGCTGCCCTTCGGCCTCGCCGTCTTCGGCAGCTGGGCAACGACCAAGAGCCTGCCGATCCTCGACGACCTGGATGCAGTCGCCTTCATGACCCAAGCCGAGCGCGGCCGCACCTGGGAGGCCGGCGGTTCGTTCGACCGCACCAGCCTGCTGACCGAAAACGATCGCCTGGCGATCAAGGTGAACTACTACAACACGCACCTTGACGGGAACACGTCGTACTCCGCCACGGGCGCGAGCCGTGTAACCGACATCTACCTCAAAGGCTGGGAAATCGAGGCATCCTACGCCACGCCGAGCGGCTTCTACGTCGATTTCAACGGCAATGTCGTATCGGGCCGCACGCTCCGCCTGACCGGCCTGCGCGAGGATTGGACCAACCTGCCGAACAACACCTACCAGTTCTCGATCGGCAAGCGCTTCGGCACGCTGTTCGACGTGCGATGGGAATCGACCTTCGCCGAGGAGCTGGTCCGCCACACCGGCGTAGGCCCGACGATCACCCGCAGGCCGGGTTTCGACGTCCATGCCATCCGCGCGTCGTTCACTCCCAAGATCGACAGGTTCAAGACCCTGGCCTTCCGCGCCAGCGTCGAAAACCTGTTCGACGAACTCTATGCTTCCGCCCTCGCGACCCGGAATGCTCCCGGCCGCACCTTCAAGGGCGGCATTTCCGTCCAGTTCTGACGCAGCTCGGCCGGCCTGGTTCTCCGGGCCGGCACTGCGCGCCGGAACGCCCCTCCAGCGAGGCGACAACGATGCAAGCGATTGTGAACCGGGGGTCATTTCCCACCGGCATGACCAAGGAAAGGGCGGCCTCGCTTGGCGCCTCGGTCGCGGTCAACCTTGCCATGATCGCCGCCTTCGCGAGCATCGCCAACATCGATGGCGAGAAAGTCAGCCAAGGGGCCGCACTCGTCGTCGTCGGGCTGAGCGGATCGACGGGCAAGGCCGATGCTGCCGAGACCAAGCCGCCCCCCTCCCTGTCCGCTCCTGCTCCCCCGCCGGCCCAGCCGGCCCCGCCTGCGCTGACCCCCGAGGCGATCAAGAACGAGCCGGACGAGCGGAAGCTTGCGCTGCTCGAACCGCTCGAGCATGCAGCGGACGGCGCCGATGGTCCGGCCGCACGATCGCCTTCGGAAAGGCACCCTCCACTCGAGCAGCTTCACCAGGCTGCGGAGCAGCGCCGAACCCAGGAGGGAGCCAAGGCGCGTGGCGAGGAGGCCGAAAACGAGGCCAAGTCCGCCGTCAGCGCGCAGCCCGCAGTCGCGAGTAGCGCTACCATCGGCGGTAGCGGTGGCTACGGCGCCGTGATCTTTCGGCACCTGCAGCGCTTCAAGCGGGCCAATTCGGTGGGCGCGGGCACCGCCTTGGTCCGCGTCGCCATAGATCGCGACGGGAGCGTTCGGGACGCTGCGATCCTCCGCAGCTCGGGCATCGCCAGCTTCGATCGCGAGGCGCTGCAGACCGTCTGGCGCGCCTCGCCCTTCCCCAAGCCACCGGGGGACGACGGGCGGACGATCAATTTCGCATTCACCGGCCGATGATCGGAGCAACCGCCGATTGACAACACTCTTCGATCACATCAATTGCAATTGAGTCTCACTATCAATTTGGGAATATACGACATGCCGCATTCAACGCTTCGCCGGGCGACTCCGGCTTTCGGCCCGGCTCTCGCCTTTGGACTGTTGGCGGCGCTGCCGGCGCCGGCCCTGGCCCATACAGCCTACCTCCTGCCCAACCTGTTCTCGGCCAACCAGGAAAACGCCGTGACGGTCGAGAGCTCGTTTGCCGAGCACTTCTTCAAACCTGAGATCGCGGTGGATTCGGATGATTGGCGCGTTATCCTCCCCGATGGCACGGGTGCGGCGCCGGCGAACGTCGCCAAGCTCAAGCAGCTCGTCGTGCTCGAAGCGGACATCAAGCAGGAAGGTACCTACCGCTTCACCACCGGCGTGCGCCGCGGCCGCACCGGCAAGCTCGCATGGCTGGGCGGCAGATGGGAGCCGGTCCGCGGCGAGGCGCCGGCGGGCGCGCAGATCCGCACCACCCAGACAGAGACCGTTTCCGACGTCTATGTTACCAAGAAGGGCCCGACCCGCGCGGCAGTCGACGCTAGGATCGGCCGCCTGGCGATCCATCCGATAACCCACCCGGCCGACGTCGCGCTGGACACCAAGTTCGACGTAGAAATCCTCTTCGACGGCAAGCCGCTCGCCGGCACCAAGCTCGAGCTCGACCGCGGCGGCCAGGACTACGACGCCGTCAGCAGTCACCGCGAGGTTACGACCGGTCCCGACGGCCGCGTCTCGCTGAGCTTCGACAAGGCCGGCGCCTACGTTCTCATGGCCCGCCACCGTGCCGATGCGCCCGCCCGATCGGAAACCGACGAGCGCAGCTATACCACCACGCTGACTTTCGAAGTCCAGCGCTGATCCTTCATTCAAAGACCAATCCTTAAGAGGGGTAAGACAAATGCATTCGATCAAGACCGCGGCCCTTGCCGCCATCGCCCTGGCCGCCGTGCCCGCCGCTGCGATCGCGCAGAACGCGCCGCGCGCCGCCAATGCCGCCAATGCCGCCGAGGGCGGTGCCCGCAACGCCGGTGGCGGCCATTCCAAGCGCGAGTTCCTGGAGACCTACGACGCCAACAGGGACGGCAAGGTGTCCAAGGAGGAGTTCGCCGCCAAGCGCAGTGCCGACCACAAGGGCCTGGACCTCAACGAGAACGGCTCGGTGAGCGAACTGGAATACATCAACGAGTACATTTTCCGCCTCGACAAGGATCTGGCCGAGCGTCGCGCCCGTCAGATCCGCCAGGCGCACGTCCGCTTCGGCGTGCTCGACACCAACAAGGACGGCGTGCTCTCCGCGCAGGAATTCGCCGCGTCGGGCGACCGCATGTTCGCGCGGCTCGACACCACGGGCGACGGCTTCGTCGATACGACGGATACCGCCAACAGCTTCTGATCGCTCCGATCAGGTTTGACCGGAACGGCGGCCGTGGTGCCGGCCCCCGGCCGCCGTTCCGAGTCCACAGTGCGATGCCTATCCCTCCACCGCGTATGGTCGGCAAGCAAGGGTGGCCTCGCGCAGGCGCGGGCCGGACGCCAGGAGACTGATA
>JBQCGM010000003.1:0-21976 GCA_051955585.1 Novosphingobium sp. | reverse complement strand
CGGTTCCGCCGCGCCCGCCGACACCCGCTACGTCGCGCTGGCCGAGACGGTCGGCCGCACTCTCGCGCGTCGCGGGATCGGCGTGGTCTATGGCGGCGGCCGGATGGGCCTGATGGGCGCGGTCGCGGCGGGCGCGCTGGCCGAGGGCGGCGAGGTTATCGGCGTGATCCCCCAGGCCCTGGTCGATTGCGAGCTGGCCAATCCCGCCTGCACCGAGCTGCAGGTCGTGAGCGACATGCACGCGCGCAAGCTGGCCTTCACCCAGCTGTCCGACGGCTTCCTCACCCTGCCCGGCGGGGTCGGCACGATGGACGAGCTGTGGGAGGCGGTGAGCTGGGCGCAGCTGGGCTATCATGCCAAGCCGGTCGGCCTGCTCAACGCCTTCGGCTTCTTCGACCACCTGCTGGCCTTCAACCGCCATATGATCGAGGTCGGCTTCGTCCGCGTCGCCCATGCCGGGATCATCCTCGCCGAGCACGACCTCGACCTGCTGCTGGACCGCATGGCCGCGCACGAGCCGCACGTGCCGATCACCGCGATGAAGGCGGGGGACTTGTGATCTTCCATCCGGTCGTCATTGCGAGCGAAGCGCGGCAATCCAGGGCGCCTTGCGCGGGGCCCTGTATTGCCGCGGGGCTGGCCAAAGGCCAGTTCATCCTGAGCGGCCGGCCTGACGGCCAGCCGAAGGGCCCCTCGCAATGACAATGAATAGGCATGACCTGGTCGCCCACGCCCGTGAGACCATCGCCAAGGGCTCGAAGAGCTTCGCTGCCGCCAGCCGCCTGTTCGACCGCCCGACCCGCGAGCGGGTCTGGCTGCTCTACGCCTGGTGCCGCGCCTGCGACGACCTCGCCGACGACCAGGAACTCGGCGGGGCGCTGGGCGACCAGGCCGGCACGGCCGGGCGCCTGGCGAGGATCCGCGCGCTGACGGCGAAGGCGCTGGCCGGAGCACCCACCGGCGATCCGTCGTTCGACGCCCTGGGCGTGGTCGCGCGCGAGACGGGGCTGACCGCCGGAATGGCGGAAGACGTCATCGCCGGCTTCGCGCTCGACGCCGCCGACTGGCTGCCGCGCAGCGAGGCGGACCTGCTGCGCTATTGCTATCACGTCGCCGGGGCGGTGGGCGTGATGATGGCGGTCGTGATGGGCGTCGATCCGCATGACGAAGACACGCTCGACCGCGCCTGCGACCTCGGCCTCGCCTTCCAGCTCGCCAATATCGCCCGCGATCTTTGCGAGGACTATGCGGCGGACCGCTGCTACCTGCCCGCCGACTGGCTGGCCGAGGCCGACATCCCACCCGGCGAGCACATGAAGCCGCACTACCGCCAGGTCTTGCTGCCCTTGGTCCGGAGACTGACGGATATGGCCAAGGCCTACGAGGAGGCCTCGCGCATCGGCGCTGCAAGGCTCGCCTTTCGCCAGCGCTGGGCGGTGCTCTCCGCCGCGGGCATCTACGGCGCGATCGGCCGCAAGGTCGCGGCGGCAGGCGCCCGCGCCTGGGACCACCGGGCGGGGACTAGCAAGGCGGAAAAGCTGGCCTTCGTGCTGCGCGCCTTGGGACAGGCGATGCTCCCGGCGGCACGCGGCGTAACTATTCCGCAGCACTCGCGGCGCCAGATTGCTGCAAGCTTTGCTGCGCAGCAAAGCCTTTATTAACCAAGATATTCGGCGAGCACCGCCCGCTGCTCCGCAGTCAGCCGCAGGCCGAGCTTGGTCCGCCGCCACAGCACGTCCTCGGCGGTCCGTGCCCATTCCTCGGCGCGCAGGTAGTCGACCTCGGCCTGGCTGAGCCCGGCGCCGAAGTCGCGGCCGAGGTCATCCGCCAGCCAGCGGAAGGCGCGGGTGCCGTAGGCTTTGGCGATGCGTTCGGCGTCCACTCTCGGATACCGCGCGGCGATCTCGGCCTTCAGGTCCGCCGCGCCGTCGATCGCAAAGTCCCCGCCGGGCAGCGGCCGGTCCTTCGTCCAGGCCGGCCCGCCCAGCGCGGGAACGCGCCGCGCCAGCAGATCCACCGCTTCCTCGCCGAGGTGCCGATAGGTCGTGATCTTGCCGCCGTAGACGCCGAGCAGCGGGGCACCCTCGGCTTCCTCCGACAGATCCAGCCGATAGCCCCGTGTCGCCGCCTCGGGTCGGCCCGAGCCGTCGTCGATCAGCGGACGCACCCCCGCGTAGGACCAGACCACGTCGGCGGGCCTTACCGGGCGGGCGAAATAGCGGCTGGCGCCCTCGCACAGATAGGCGATCTCCTCCGCGCTGGCCCGGACCTCGGACAACGGACCTTCATGATCTGCGTCGGTCGTGCCGATAAGGGTGAAGTCGCGTTCATAGGGGATGGCGAAGAAGATCCGGCCGTCGGGCAGCTGGAAGAAGTAGGCATAGGGATGATCGAACAGCTTGGGCACGACGATGTGCGAGCCCCGCACCAGCCTGATCTTGTGGTCGGGCGCGTCCCCGATCAGGCGTTCGACCTCCAGCACGGCAGGCCCCGCGGCGTTCACCAGAGCCCTGGCGCGGAACTCCCCGGCGGGCGTCGCGATCGCCCAACTCTCGCCCTCGCGCCGTGCCGCGGTCACCGCCGTCCGCGTCAGCACCTCGGCGCCATGCTCCCGCGCGTCCATCGCGTTGAGGACCACCAGCCGCGCGTCGTCGACCCAGCCGTCCGAATATTCGAAGCCGATGCGATAGCCCGGCTTCAGCGGCGCACCGGCGGGATGGCGAGCCAGCCGCACCGTGTCGGTAGCGGGCAGGCGCTTGCGCCCGCCGATGTGGTCGTAGAGGAACAATCCCAGCCGCAGCAGCCAGGCCGGGCGCAGGCCCTTGGCGTGGGGCAGGACGAAGCGCAGCGGCCAGATCACGTGCGGGGCGATCCGCCACAGCGCCTCGCGCTCGGCCAAGGCCTCGTGAACCAGGCCGAACTCGTAGTGTTCGAGATAGCGCAGGCCGCCGTGGATCAGCTTAGTCGACTTCGACGAGGTGCCCGAGGCCAGGTCGTCCGCCTCCAGCAGCAGGACCTTCGCCCCCCGCCCCGCCGCGTCGCGGGCGATGCCCGCTCCGTTGATGCCGCCGCCGACGATGCAAAGATCGAAGACGGCGAGATCGTAGCTCATGCCTGGGCGACGTTCCCGTGGAGCCGCCGGAACAGCCGGCCGCGCTCGCTGTAGAGCACCAGCATCAGGGCCAGGACCCCCGCCCCCATCAGCGCCGTGGCCAATGGACGTGCCGTGCCGTCGTAGGCCTGGCCGATCAGCGTCCCGAGCGAAGCGCCGATCATCAGCCGCATGAAGGCCTGGACCGAGGAGGCCGCGCCCGCGATGCGCGCGAAAGGCTGCAGCGCGATCGAAGTGAAGTTCGCGCCGATGAAGCCCATGATGCAGAGGTTCAGCGTCATCAGCGGGGCGAAATGCCAGATCGTCTCGTTCGGCCGGGTGGCGAACCACAGCTGCAGCGCCCCTAGAACGACGTAGACCAGCACCGCCGCGTGGCTGACCCGGCGCGCCCCGAAGCGCATCACGATGCTGGAATTGGTCAGGCTGCACAACGCCATGGCCAAGGCCATCGCGCCGAAGATCAAGGGAAAGGCCTGACCGGCGCCGAAGTGCTCGGCAACCAGCTGCTGCGAGGAATTGATATAGCCGAACAAGGCGCCCTGGATCAGGGTGAGGCCGATGACATAGCCCACGGCGGAACGCGTCGAGAAAACCGTCGCCATGTTGCGCAGGATCGCGCGCGGCTCGATCGGCTGGCGGAACTCGGGGTGCAGCGTTTCGGGAATGCGCATCCACGCCCAGATCGCCACCGCGGCTCCCAACCCGGCCATCATCCCGAAGATCCAGCGCCAGCTGGCGAAGGCGATGATGCCCTGCCCGAGGCTGGGCGCCGCCATAGGCACCACCATGAAGACCATCGACACCAGCGACTGGGTCCGCGCCATCCGATCGCCGCCGAAGCGGTCGCGAATGATTGCCGAGGTTAGTACGATCAGGCCGGAGGAGAAGCCGCCGGCCAGCGTCCGGCAGACGAGCAGCATTTCGAAGCTGGGGGCGAGCGCCGCGGCGATGTTGAGCAGCACATAGCCGCCCAGGCACCAGAATAGTACCGGGCGCCGGCCGTAGCGGTCCGCCAGCGCGCCGGGAAACAGCGAGGTCGCCCCCGCGCCCACCAGGAACAGCCCGACGACGAGCTGGCGCTGGTTGGCGTCGCTGACGCCGAGCTCTTGCGACATGATCCCCAGCGCCGGCAGCATGGCATCGATCGCCAGGGCCTGAAGCGCCTGCAGCATCGCCATCAGAGCAACGAATTCCTTGTCGCCGATCCGAGTGGGAGCAGGCGTGGTGGGTGCAAGCATGGGCGCTAGATGGGCGCTAATGATGACAATGCCCACCCCCTCCGGCAAATTTACCACGATGGATTCGGCCGATGACGACCATGACGATGCCGCGCCCGGCCTGCGCAAGATCATCCATGTCGACATGGATGCCTTCTTCGCCAGCGTCGAACAGCGCGACGACCCTTCGCTGCGGGGCAAGCCCGTGGCGGTCGGCGGCTCGTCGGAGCGCGGGGTGGTCGCGGCGGCGAGCTACGAGGCGAGGCGGTTCGGCGTGCGCTCGGCCATGCCCTCGGTTCGCGCGGCGCGGCTCTGCCCGGACCTCATTTTCCGCAAGGCGCGGTTCGACGTCTACAAGCAGGTGTCGGGCCAGATCCGCGCGATCTTCCTCGACTACACCCCCCACGTCGAGCCGCTGAGCCTGGACGAGGCCTATCTCGACGTGACGGAGGACCTGCGCGGGATCGGCTCGGCCACGCGCATCGCCGAGCTGATCCGGACGCGGATCAAGGCCGAGACCGGGCTGACCGCCAGCGCCGGCGTGTCGTACAACAAATTCCTCGCCAAGCTGGCCAGCGACCAGAACAAGCCCGACGGGCTCTGCGTGATCCGCCCCGGCGAGGGCGCGCGCTTCGTCGCCCGGCTACCGGTACGGCGCTTCCACGGTGTCGGCCCGCGTGGCGCGGAAAAGATGGCGCGCCTGGGGATCGAGACGGGTGCCGACCTCGCCGCCAAGGACATCGCCTTCCTTCGCGCCAATTTCGGCTCCTTCGCCGACTACCTCTACCGCGCTGCCCGCGGCATCGACCTGCGCCGGGTCCGCGCCGACCGCCCGCGCAAGTCGGTCGGCGGCGAGCGGACCTTCGGCCACGACATCTCCTCGGGCGCGGCGCTGCGCGAGGCCTTGGACAACATCGTCGACATCGTCTGGGAACGGATCGAGCGCGCCGAAGCGCGGGGGCGGACCGTCACGCTCAAACTCAAGCACATCGACTTCACCCTGCTGAGCAAGTCCCGTTCGCTGCCGCAGGCGGTGGCGGACAAGGCCGAGTTCGCGAAACTGGGCCATGCCCTGCTCGCCGAAGTCCTGCCGCTGGCGCAGCCGATCCGACTGATGGGCCTCACCCTGTCGGCGCTCGATGGACGAGAGAGCGAAGACGAACCGGCGCCCGACGGGCAATTGTCGCTGCTTTGATTTGGTTCACACGAAGACACGAAGACGCCGCGCTCCATCTTCGTGTTAAATCCGATCAGCAGAAGCACGTCACCCGGTGCGGCGCTGCGCCCAGGAGGCGCGCCACGGGGAGGTCGCTCTCGCCCCGCGCCGCCGCCTCGAAGACCGCGCGCTTGTCGGCGCCGCGGATGACGAAGAGCAGTTCGTCGCTGTCCAGCAGCGCCGGGATCGTCAGGCTGAGCCGGTCGAACGGCGCCTCGGGCGGGAGCGGGTCGGGGGTCAGGCGGCGGATCGGCAGCGGATCGTCGACGCGCGGATCGGTGTTGGGGAACAGCGAGGCCACATGCCCGTCGCCGCCCATCCCGAGCCAGGCCAGCGCGAAGCGCGGCGGCGCGGCGTCCTCGGTCAGCGGCACGATCCGCGCGCCGGCCGGCTCCAGCAGGGCGCGGATGCGGCCAACGTTGCTGGCGGGGTGATCCTCGGCGACGATCCGGTCGTCGCCCGGCCACACCGCGATTCTGCCCCAGGGCAGCGGGCGGGCAGCAAGGTCCGCCAGGATCGGAAACGGGGTCGAGCCGCCCGGCACGGTGATCGCGATGCGTTCGGACAGGGCGAGCGCCGCGGCCAGTCGCTGCGCGATCCAATCGGCGATCGCCGCGTCGGACGCCTGTTCGATGAGGTCGATGGTGGCCATGGACCGCCTATAGCCCCAACGCCTGGGCCATCAACCAGGCGCCGACGACCAGAAACGCGACGCCGATGATCCGCCGCGCCAGCCGTAGCCGCGCGGCCGGCGCGGCCTCTCCGGCAAGCGCCCCGACGAGCACGGTACCGACCCCGCCTGCCGCCCCGCCCAGCGCCGCCGCATCGGGCACGGCTGTCGCCACGGCAATGGCGAAGACCAGGAAACGCGCGCCGTCGGTGAGCTGATGGGCGATCAGCACGACCGCGGCGGCGAACAGCGACCGCGTCGGCTCGGCCGGAACCGGGCGCGGCAGGACGGCGATGCACTCCGCCCCGGCGATCGCCGCGGCCATGCCGGCGAACATCACCCGCGCGTCGGGGGTGAGCAGCGGGGCCATCCAGGCCGCCGCCTTGGCGAGGATCACGCCCGCCGCAGCCGCGGAGACCAGGGCGACCACCAGCAGCATGGGCCGCAGGAAACCCCGCGCGGCGAGCCCGGCAACCAGCATCTGGTCGCGCGCGCCGATCCCGGCGAGCAGCGCGGCGAGGAATGCCAGGAATGCCGCCGTCATGATATCGCGCCCCCTGCGGTTGACCTGTCCTTGACTTGCCCGGACCTCGCTAACACCCTCCTCGCAACGACAAAACGCCCGGAGAGAGCAATGCCCGACAATTTCGAGCCCCTCGTGCGCGGCATCTACCTCGAGGGGCTGGCGGTCGATCACGCCCGGGGCACCGTGTGGTACAGCGACGTGATCGCCGGCGGGATTCACGGCCTTGGCGGCGCGGGCGACGGCCTGTCGTTCGACACCGACCGGATGTGGACCGGCGGGATCATGGTCAACGAGGACGGCGCCGTGCTCTCCTCCGGCCAGGGCGGGATCCGCTGGAACCACCCCGACACCGGCCAGTCGGGCTGGCTCGTCCGCGAGATCCTCGGTGAGCCGGTGAACGGCCTCAACGAGATGGTCGCCGACGGCCATGGCGGGATGTTCGTCGGTTCGGTCGATCTCGAACGCATCGTCCAGGGCCAGCGCACCCGCCCGGCGACGCTCTACCACTTCGCCCAGGACGGCACGGTGCGGATCGCCGCCGACAATCTCGGCTTCGTCAACGGCATCATGCTCAGCCCCGACGGCAGGCAGCTCTACTGCAACGAGACCTTCGACGGCACCTGGGTCTTCGACGTCTCGCCCGACTTCGACCTGTCGAACCGCCGCCGCCTGGTCGAAAAGTCCGATGCCGACGGCATGGCGCTCGATGCAGAAGGCAACCTGTGGATCACCGGCTTCGGCGGCGGCGATATCGTCCGGCTCCGTCCCGACGGTGCCGTGCTGAAGCCGTTCGCCACCCCTGGCCCCGGCAACACCCAGCTCCGTTTCGGCGGCCCGGACATGCGCGACATCTGGTTCTGCGCGGTCGATCCCGATGCCGGCCAGGGCCTGGCGACGGCCGACCTGCCTAGCGAAAAGTCGTCGGTGCTCTACAAGGGCCGCAGCGACGTGCCGGGCCTGCCGCTGGCCCAGCCGCGCTTCAAGCTGATCTGAAGGACAACCGATGAGCGTCGCCTTCCGCCGCGACGGCGACGAGGAACACCTCGAGCCGAAGTTCGAACTGCCGATCCCGCCGGGGCCGAACCTGGTCACGGCGCGCGGTCTGGCGCTGATCGACGCGCGCGTGACCGAACTCGAAGCGCTCATCGCCCGGGCCGCGCCGGACGATCCCGCGCTCGAACCGGCCAAGCGCGACCTGCGCTATTGGCACACCCGTCAGACCACGGCCGTCCTGGCACCTGCCCCGACGGGCGAGACCGCCGAATTCGGCACCCGCGTGACCTTCACGCTGAAGGGCAAGCGGCGCACCCTGGCCCTGGTGGGCGACGACGAGGCCGACCCGGCGAACGGCGCGATCTCGTTCTCGGCCCCACTCGCCCGCGCCCTCATCGGGGCGGAAGTCGGCGATCTGGTTGAGTTTGCGGGGGACGAGGAGGCGCTCGAAGTGCTGGAGATCGCCGTCATCTGACAGGTAGGACGTGGAGCGGGTGAGGGGAATCGAACCCCCGTATTCAGCTTGGGAAGCTGCTGCTCTACCATTGAGCTACACCCGCAACGGAGGCGCGATTGCCACAAGCGGCCGGTGCCGGTCAACCGGAGTCGCAACTGGCTGCCGCGCCCTTGCGCCGCTGCCGATTCCCGTTATCATTTGTATGAGTAGTTAGAAGGGCGGGCGCGGCTCTGCGCACGAAGCCCGGTGAGAGGAGCAGACGGTGGTTATCGATTTCAAGCGCTTGCGTACGGGCAGGAACGGGCTGCTCGCCAGCTTTCGCCTCTGGCTGGGCGCGCTGATCCTGGCGGCGGCTTCCGCCCCTGTGCAGGCCGCTTCCCCCCTGCCCCGTCTGATCAGCGAGAACGGCCGCCATGCGCTGTTCGTCGACGGCCAGCCGTTCCTGGTGCTCGGCGCCCAGGTCAACAACAGCAGCAACTACCCCGCCGTCCTGCCGCTGGTCTGGCCGACGGTGAAAGCGCTGCACGCCAACACGGTCGAGGTCCCCATCGCCTGGGAGCAGATCGAGGCCACCGAGGGCCAGTTCGACTTCAGCTTCGTCGATACCCTGGTACGCGAGGCGCGGCAGAACAACGTGCGCGTCGTGCTGCTGTGGTTTGCCACCTGGAAGAATTCGGGCCCGAGCTATGCGCCCGAATGGGTCAAGCGCGACGGCAAGCGCTTTCCCCGCATGCGCACGCCCGAGGGCGCCCCGCACTTCGTGCTCTCCCCCCACGGAGCCGAAACCCTGGCCGCCGACAAGCGCGCCTTCGTCAAACTGATGGAGCACATCCGGCAGATCGATCCGCAGCATACGGTGATCATGATCCAGCCGGAAAACGAATCCGGCTCGATCGGCCTCGCTCGCGATCATTCGCCCGAAGCGCAGCGGCTGTTCGACGCGGCCGTGCCCGACAGGCTCGTCACGGCCCTGGGCCGTCAGCCGGGCACCTGGAAGCAGGTCTTCGGCGACTATGCCGACCAGGCCTTCAACGCCTGGCATACCGCGCGCTTCATCGACGAGGTCGCGGCCGCCGGAAAGGCCGTGCTGCCGCTGCCGATGTACGCCAATGCCGCGGTCACCAACCCGTTCGACGAGGGGGGCACCCTGCGCGGGGTCAACGGCGGCCCCAACTGGAACGTGATCGCGATCTGGAAGGCCGCCGCACCGAACCTCGATCTCGTCGGCCCTGACATCTACAACCGCAACGCCGACCAGTACGTCGGCCTGCTCGACAAGTTCGCCCGGCCCGACAACGCGCTGATGATCCCCGAAACCGGCAGCGCGCTCGAGTTCGCGCGCTTCTTCTGGCCCGCGCTGGGGCGCGGGGCGATCGGCTTTGCGCCCTTCGGCATGGACGCCACCAACTATTCCAACTTCCCGCTCGGCGCCCAGAAGCTCGATGCCGAGACGATCGAGACCTGGGCCGCGCCCTATCGCCTGTTCGCCCCGATCGCGCGCGACTGGGCCGGGATCGCCCTGCGCAACCCGACCTGGGGCTTCGCCAAGGGCCTCGACAACGCGGACCAGTCGAAGGTCATGGGGCGCTGGCGAATCACCGCGCAGTACGGCCTCTGGCAAATCAAGGAACGCGACGACCCGCGGGCGATCCCCCACCCGAATGCCGCCCGCCCGGTCGGCGGGGCGGTGCTCGCCCAGCTCGGCCCCGACGAATTCCTCGTCGCCGGCACCGACATCCGCCTGCGCTTCGCCGCGACGGGCAACCAGCCATGGGAATTCCTCAGCGTCGATGAGGGAACCTTCGTGGGCGGCGTCTGGACCAGCTCGCGTCGGTGGAACGGCGACCAGCTCGATTTCGGGCTGAACTTCACCGACCCGGTCATGCTGCGGGTGCGGCTGCACACCTACTAGCCGCCTAGCCGCGCATGCTCCGCAGGGTGATCGAGCGCCGCGTGCTCTCGACCGGGGCGATCGAATGCTCCCAGTCCCACCGCGCTTCGCCTTCCAGCCGGTAGAGCGAACGCGGCGGGAGAAGCACGGTCCGGCGCTCGAACCCGCTTGGCGAGCGACGGCGCAGCCGCAGCTTGACCGCGTTGGACAGGGAGAGCCCGGCGACCGTGCCGAACTGCGGGCGGTCGCGATGCCAGCCGATCCCGGCGCCGGGATCGTAGCGGATCAGCAGGGCCTGGACGAAAGCGCCGGGCGGCTGGCCGGTCAGGGCTTCGGCCCTGTGCGCAAGATCTTGCAGCCAGCCGGGCATGGGCGGGGCCGGCTGCAACTTGCCTTGGCCGAAGTCGTAGCCGTGGCCGTAATAGGCGGTCAGCCGCTTGCCCTCCCACGGACCGAACTGGAATGGCGCCAGCGGCGCGGCGTCGAGCTGCGCGGCGAGCTCGCCCTCCTCGGCGGGGGTGACCGCATCGGGCCAGAGCGTGAAGCCGGGCAGGACCGGCGCACCGGCAAAGAGGTCGTGCTGGAAGGCCATGCGGCCTATATGGGGACCATGCGCCAGGCCACCACCGTGCTCCGCTTCGCCACGCCCGGACAGGGCTTTACCGACATAACCCGCGACGTCGCCCGCTGGGTCGCGGAGACCGGGATCTCCGAGGGCCTCGCCAGCCTGCTCTGCCGCCATACCTCGGCCTCACTGCTGATCCAGGAGAACGCCGCGCGCGAGGTGCGCGCCGACCTCGCCCGCTGGCTCGACCGGCTGGCGCCCGAGGGCGCGCACTATGCCCACGACGACGAGGGGCCGGACGACATGCCCGCCCACCTGCGCGCCACGCTGACCGGCGTGACCCTGGCGATCCCGGTGATCGGCGGACGGCTGGCGCTCGGCACCTGGCAGGGCATCTATCTCGCCGAGCATCGCCGCCGCGCTCACACCCGCGAGATCGCGATCCACCTTTCCGGCGAGTAAGCTCCATGGCTATGCTCGCGGCAAACAGCGACAGGGAGAGACGAATGAGCGCGAGGCAGCCGATCACCGGCGAGATCGAGACCGACCACGCCGCCCGGCACGCCCATGTGGTCGGCACCGGCCCGCGCATCGCGCCGGTGCCGCACGAGGAGGTCGGCGAGGAGAGCCGCGAGCAGGTCAACCGCGTCCGCGCCGGGGCTGGGGTCGGCCCGGTCGATCGCCTGCCGCTCTACATGCGCGTGGTGCTGAAGCAGCCCGACCTGTTCCGCTGGCACATGGAGATGGGCTCGGCGGTCTTCGCCGGCCGCCTTCCTCCGCGCGACCGCGAGCTGGCCGTGCTGCGGATCGCCTGGCTCAGCCAGTCGCCCTACGAGTGGGGCGAGCACGTCGACATCGCCCAGCGCTTCGGCCGCACCGCCGAGGAAGCGGCGCGGGTGACGCAGGGGTCATCGGCCGCAGGCTGGAGCGAGCACGACGCCGCGATCCTGCGCGGGGTGGAGGAACTGCTCGCCGACTATGCCCTGTCGGACGCGACCTGGGACACGCTCGCCCGGACCTGGGACGAGGCCCAGTTGGTGGAGTACCTCATGATGGTCGGGCACTACGTCGGCGTGGCCTTCGTCCAGAACACGCTGCGCATTCCGCTGGCCGGCGACAATCCGGGCCTCGGCCACCGCTGATTACCAGCCCCGGCCCCCGGCTGCGTCATGGCGAGCGAAGCGCGGCAATCCAGGGCGTCGGTGCGCCTGGCCCTGGATGGCCACGCTTCGCTCGCAATGACGAAATGAGGCGGCGAACGAGGTGCTCTGGACCGCCCCCGCGCCGCGCGGTAGGCTGTGCGCTGCGATGAGCGACGGGCAGGATCCTGCGGGGCCCCAAGGCAGCGAACTGGTGCGGCGGCACCGATTGTCGACGCGGCTGTGGCACTGGGTGAACGCGGTGGTCGTGCTGGTCATGCTGATGAGCGGGCTGATGATCTTCAACGCCCACCCACGGCTCTACTGGGGGCATTACGGCGCCAATCCCGACCACGCCTGGCTCGAGATCGGCGACCCGGCGGGCATCGCCTTCCCCGGGTGGATGACCCTGCCCTCGACCTACAACCTGGCGGATGCCAGGCTGTGGCACCTCGCCTTCGCCTGGGCTTTCGCCTTCGGGCTGCTGGCCTATCTCCTCTGGTCCCTGCTCGATCGCCACATCGCGCGCGACCTGCACATCACCGCCCGCGAGTGGCGCCCGGCGCATATCTGGCACGACGTGAAGGAGCATGCCCGGCTGCGCTTTCCGACCGGCGCGGCGGCGCGGCGCTACAACGTGCTGCAGAAGCTGGCCTATTGCGGCGTGCTGTTCGGCCTGCTGCCGCTGATGATCCTGACCGGACTGGCGATGTCGCCGGGGATCGACGCCGCCTGGCCGCTGCTGGTCGACCTGTTCGGCGGGCGGCAGTCCGCGCGGTCGATCCACTTCATCGCGGCCTTCGGACTGGTCGCGTTCTTTGTGGTCCACATCGTCATGGTCCTGCTCGCCGGGCCGGCGAACGAGGTGCGCGCGATGATCACCGGGTGGTATCGCCTGCCCGAGGACCCGACATGATCGGCCGCCGGGGGGTGCTCGCCGGCGGGGCCGGGCTGCTGGTCTCGGCCTGCGACCGGCTGAACGAGAACCCGGTGGTGCGCAGGCTGCTGACCGAGGCGGCCGACCTGCACATGCCGGCGCAGCGGCTGATCACCGATCGCGGCGCCCTGGCGCGGGAGTTTTCCGAGAACCGGATGTCGCCCGACTTCCGCGCCAACGGCAATACGGCGCCCGAGGACCCGCTCTACCGCCGGCACCTCGACGCGGGTTTCGCGCAGTGGGCGCTGCGGGTCGACGGGCTGGTCCGCCAGAGCCTCGCCCTGCCCCTCGCCGCGCTGCCGGCCATGCCGCAGCGCACGCAGGTCACACGGCACGATTGCGTCGAGGGGTGGAGCGCGATCGGCAAGTGGCAGGGCCCGCAACTGGGCGCCGTGCTGGCCCTCGCCGGGCTCTTGCCGGCTGCGAAATATGCGGTGTTCCACTGCGCCGACGCCTTCGGGACGACGCCCTATTACGAATCGATCGACCTGGTCGACGCGTTCCACCCGCAGACGATCCTGGCCTGGCGGATGAACGACCGGCCGCTACCCGAGGCCCACGGCGCGCCGCTGCGGCTGCGGGCGGAGAAGCAGCTCGGCTACAAGCACGCCAAGTACGTGATGCGGATCGAGCTCGTTCCGACGCTGGCCGGCCTCTACGGCGGCAAGGGCGGTTACTGGGAGGATCACTCCGGCTACCAGTGGTACGCGGGGATCTGACCTCGATCCTTCATCCCCGCCTCGTCATTGCGAGCGCAGCGAAGCAATCCAGGGCCGAGCGCGCCGACGCCCTGGATTGCCGCGCGGCTGCGCCGCTCGCAATGACGATGGGGCTGCCAGCTCCCCAGCTTCAGCGAATTGTTCGGGTGTTCCGCCAAGGAATCTGACCGGGATCCTTCACCCCCCGCCTCGTCATTGCGAGCGTAGCGAAGCAATCCAGGGCCAAGCGCACTGCCGCGCTGGATTGCCGCGGACCTTCGGTCCTTCGCAATGACGAAGGGGCTGGCTAGCTCGCCAGCCGCAGCGAAACCGCGTCCTCGGCCGCCTTGGGCTGGTCCGGCCAGATCCCGCGGGTGTCGTAGACCACCTTGTCCGCCCGCTCGGCGAGCGGCACGACGCGGAAGACGTCGTGGTCGACCAGCACGATCAGCAGGTCGCAGTCCTCCAGCGCGGTGTCGACGTCGATCAGCGTCGCGCCGGTGTCGGTGAACTCGATCGGGAGCTCGGCGGCATAAGGCTCGACGATGTTGATCCGCGAACCGAACCGCCGCGCCAGCGTCGCCGCGACCAGCCGGGCCGGGCTTTCGCGGAAATCGTCGATGTTGGCCTTGAAGGCCAGGCCCAGGCAGGCGACCTTCGCGCCCGGATTGGCCTCGACCAGGGCCTCGGCCTTGCGGATCACGTGGCGGATCTTGCCGTCGTTGACGCCGCGCGCGGTGCGGATCAGCGGGGTCTCCTCGGGCGCGCCGTGGACGATGAACCAGGGGTCGACCGCGATGCAGTGCCCGCCCACGCCGGGGCCGGGCGAGAGGATGTTGACCCGCGGGTGGCGGTTGGCCAGGCGGATCACCTCCCACACGTCGAGGCCCATCCTGTCGGCGACGATCGACAGCTCGTTGGCGAAGGCGATGTTGACGTCGCGGTAGGCGTTCTCGACCAGCTTGGTCATCTCGGCCGAGCGCGCGTCGGTGGTGACGCAGGTGCCGCGCACGAAGCGCTTGTAGAAGGCCAGCGCCTTGCGCGCGCAGCGCGGCGTGATGCCGCCGATCGAGCGGTCATTGTTGGTCAGCTCTTCCAGGATCTTCCCCGGCAGCACGCGCTCGGGGCAATAGGCGATCGAGAGGTCGGGCGTGCCGGCGCTCACCCCGGGCACCTTCAGGTCGGGGCGGAGTTCCGCGATCAGGTCGCGCAGCGCCTCGGTGGTGCCGACCGGCGAGGTCGATTCCAGGATGACCACGTCGCCGCTCTTGAGCACCGGGGCGACCGAGCGCGCGGCGGCCAGCACATAGGAGATGTCGGGCGCGTGGTCCTTGTCGAACGGGGTCGGCACCGCGATCACGAAGACCTCGGCCGGCGCCACCTCGGTCGAGGCCGAGAGCAGCCCGCGCGCAACCACGCCCTGGACCAGGCCGTCGAGATCGACCTCCTCGATATGGATCTCGCCGCGGTTGATCGTCTCGACCACGCGCTCGGACACGTCCACGCCCAGCACCTTGCTGCCCGACCGGGCGATGATCGCCGCCGTGGGCAGGCCGATATAGCCGAGGCCGATTACCGCAACGTCAGGCTTGGTCTCGGACTTCATAGGTTCGCTCTCTTGCTCAATGCTTCGTCATTGCGAGGGACCGCAGGTCCCGCGGCAATCCAGGGTGCAGCGGGCCAGGGCGCAACGCGCAACCGCTCTGGATTGCTTCGCTGCGCTCGCAATGACGACCGTTCTGTCGGGTGGTGAAACCGCGATTACCGATTGCCGATTTCACGCCCCAAGATCTCCACGATACGCCGCGAAGCCTGGCCGTCGCCGAACGGATTGTGGGCGCGCGACATGGCTTCGTAGGCCGCCTTATCGTCGAGGAGGGTTGAGATTTCGGAAACGATTGCGTTCGCGTCGGTGCCGACCAGCTTGGCGGTGCCGGCGGTGACACCCTCGGGCCGCTCGGTGGTCTCGCGCATGACCAGCACCGGCTTGCCCAGCGCGGGCGCCTCTTCCTGCACGCCGCCGCTGTCGGTCAGCATGATCTCGGCGATGGAGAGCAGCCGGGCAAAGTGCGGATAGTCGAGCGGCTCGATCATCGCGACGTTGTCGAGGCCCATCAAAGCTTCGTCCATCACCGCCCGCACGTTGGGATTGGGGTGGACCGGGAAGACGATGGCCACGTCGTCGCGCGCCGCGATCCGCCGCACCGCCTCGGCAATCGCCTCGAGCCCGCCGCCGAAGTTCTCGCGGCGGTGGCTGGTGACGCCGATGATCCGCTTGCCTGCAAACCGCGCCTCCAGCGGGGCGAGCCCGGCGGCGAGTTCGGGATGGGCGGCGATCCACGCCGTCACCCATTCCAGCGCGTCGATCACCGTATTGCCGGTCACATGGACGCGCTCGGCCGAGACATTCTCCGCCCGCAGCGCCGCGGCCGAGGTCTCGGTCGGCGCGAAGTGCGTGTCTGCGATGGAGCCGATGATCTTGCGGTTAATCTCCTCGGGCCAGGGGTGATAGATATTGCCCGAGCGCAGCCCCGCCTCGACATGATCGACCGGAATCTTGCGATAGTAGGCCGCCAGCGCCCCCGCCATCGCCGTCGCCGTATCGCCCTGGACGATCACGCGGTCGGGCCGTTCGGCATCCATCACCCGCCCGAGCCCGGTGAGCAGGTTGGCGGTCAACGCATCGAGCGTCTGGTCGGGCTGCATCACGTCGAGATCGTGATCGGGCACCACGCCTGCGATCTCCAGCACCTGATCGAGCATGCCCCGATGCTGCGCCGAAACGCAGACCTTGATGTCGAACCGCGCATCGCCCTTGAGCGCGGCGACGACGGGGAACAGCTTGATGGCCTCGGGCCGGGTGCCGAAGACGATGAGGATTTTGGCAGGCGTGGTCATGCTGGGCGCTTAGCATGGGCGGGTTAAGCACGGCTAAAGCTTGCGATCGATGCCGCCGAAATGGATGCAGAACCACTGTTGCAATGTAGGATTTCGTTCTATTTATGTTCGCACTCCAATTTTTGGAGGACGTTCATGCCGACTCGAACATTGCCCGAACTGAAGTCTGCCAATCAGGCGGCCTTCGATCATTACCTTCGCAGCGGAGAGCGCCTGACCAGCGAGGAATGGCTTGGCCGGCAGGAGGCCAAGTTCGGTCGTGGTAACCCCTATCACGACAAGGTGGGTCGGTTCACATCGGCCTCTGGCGCCGTCAGTCCGCGTGGCGAAGCTGGGTTTACGCGCGCGGGGGATAAGGTCCAGGAATGGTTCGGAAATTCGCCAAAGAAGCCTGCGCTTGCTCGACCTAAACCCACGCCTGCGGCGCAAGCTTCACGATCGCCTCCAAAAATCGAACGCCGGATGCGGTCGCTAAAGGCCAACGAGATATCGGTGCACTGGCAGCGAAGTACGAAGCTCGGAAACTGCAGGGTCCTGGGACCATCTCCCACGGCAGAGGAGATCCCGGCGGCGTATCCTATGGCACCTTTCAGATGAATTCCAACGATCGTATCGTGCACGACTTTATCAAGAGTCCTGAAGCAAGCGCGTAGGCTGGTCGATTCCGTGGCAAAACGCCGGTTACCAAACCGTTCGACGACGAGTGGCGCGCAATTGCTGCCGCGGATCCTGCAAGGTTCGAAGCCGCCCAAAGAGCTTATATTATCCGAGCAAACTATTCCGCCGGTGCTGCCGAAGTACGCCGAAAGGCGCGATACGAACTCGATCAAGCTAGTCCCGCGGTTCGCCAAGCATTCTTTGCAACAGCGGTCCAGCACGGCCCCTCGGGAGGCGGGGGCCTTTTTGTTCGAGCGGTTCAGGCCGTTGACGCCAGAATGAAGCGAAATGACGCGCGATACGAACCTGCTCTGATCAACGCACTTTACGACTATCGCACCGAACAGCGTAGGACGTTTGCAAGCAACGCCAGAGCGAGAGCTGCGGAGCTGATCCGGAGGAACCGGAGAGAGGCGGCGGACGCATTGATTGGCAAGGCCCGACTAGCCGACAACGACGTGAATCGTCGATATCCTCGCGAGCGTTATGATGCCCTTCTGCTGCTATCGCATCAACCTATGTCCAACTTATGAGCCTCTGATGATCGATCAACGTAAACTCTATGCGATTCCGTTAATTTTCCTTTGGATAGGGCTGACGCCTGTCGGTGCGAGCTCCCAAGACTTCGTGCAACTATCGGCGCAATCAAACCGCATTGCGGATCGGTGTTATGTAGCCGCAGACTACTTTGGCCGAAAACAAATTCGGTGCGCGTGGATGGAGCAGCAGCGGCAGGCGAGATTGGCTACGCGGGCATACAATGCGGCATTGGCTCGATTGGCTCCGCGTGACCGGCAAAAACTCATCTCTTCGCAAGCAGCTTGGCAATCATCCATCGACCGCAAGTGCGGTGCGAAACGGTTGTTCAGCCCTGAGCCCATCGGGACGATTGCTACTGTCGAAGGTTTCTCATGCCTCGGTGGAGAGACCGCAACCAGGATTGAATGGCTGGAACGACGATACCCACGTCCGGAGCGCCAACGTGCCCGGATAAGAAATCCTTAAATAGTCCCATTGCAAATGGCTCTCCGCGTGGAGAGATCGCATGGAAATAGCCGCAAATGCGGAGACGCTCGCTCAACGGGTCGGTGACCTGCTTGAGAATGGCATCCCTTTCGCTCTGGCATACCTATCCGCCCTGGCCACCTTCGGAGCCTCTTGGATTTACTGCATGAGCGAGTATGGCTTTCTCCTCGGCTTCGGTCTGGGCTGGCTGCCGTCTGCAATACTTGCTGGTCTTGTGGCCTTTGCAGTACGATGGTTATGAATTCCAGTCATCCTCGTAGCCATCGCGTTCGCCACCGGCGGATTTGGATAAAAGCAACGCATGAGCTGCAATCAAGCCAGCCGTGAGCAGAACCCGATAGCCTTACGACGCTGAAAAAGAAGCATCCAATTCGGCGGCTGTTCCTGGGTTCGGCGATTGCGTCGGGCGGTCACTGGTCGTGTAATGCCGGCATGGCCAAGACCATTGTACTGATCGTCGCTCTCGTCGTGGGCCTCGTCTCCACCCCGCTTCATGCGAGAAGGGGCGAGCTGCTGCATGAGATGAACGATCGTAGATACACAGAGGTCCGCGCAAAGCTTCGTGCCCTCGGCTATGTTCCTGTCTCCGTACGCGAGCGCGACCCTCCCGACGGAATCTGCCCAGGGTTTGCCTCATGCCGCGCCTACCCCGAACTCGTCACTTGTTCGGGGACCGGGATAGCGCTTTGCCAATCCGCCTTCCGCCACAAGCGGACGCGGCGATATATCAAGGTCTGGAGCTACGGCGAAACAGACAAGAAGGTCGATGGAATCGAATACGTGGCCGCAGAGGAGTTGAGATATTGGGGTATCAGGCGCCCCAATTAACCCTTCCTTCCTGTCCCCCTGCTAACCCCGCCGCCACACAAATCCCATTCCCGCCTCGGCGGCCCCAGGCTAGGTTAGCTCGCATGCGCATCCTCATCACCGGCGTCGCCGGGTTCATCGGCCAGGCCCTGGCGCAGCGCTTGCTGGCGCGGGGGGACGTGGTGGTCGGGGTGGACAGCCTCAACGACTATTACCAGGTCAGCCTGAAAGAGGACCGCCTCTCGGTCCTGCGCGAGATGGGCGGGAACAGGTTCGCGTTCCACCAAGTCGACTTCGCCGACATGGCGGCGCTGAACGCCGCGGTGGAGGGCACTCAGATCGACGCCATCGTCCACCTCGGCGCCCAGGCCGGGGTGCGGTATTCGATTCTGAACCCGCATGCCTATGTCCAGGCGAACCTGGTCGGGCATCTCAACATGCTCGAGCTCGCCCGGGCGCGGCAGGTGGCGCATATGGTCTATGCCAGTTCCAGCTCGGTCTATGGCGGCAACACCAAGCTGCCGTTTGCGGTCGAGGACCGGGTCGATCATCCGCTCTCGCTCTATGCCGCGACCAAGAAGGCTGACGAGCTGATGAGCGAGACCTACGCTCATCTGTTCCGCCTGCCCCTGACGGGCCTGCGCTTCTTCACCGTCTACGGCCCCTGGGGGCGGCCCGACATGATGCTGTGGAACTTCACCCGCCGCATCCTCGCGGGCGAGCCGATCCCGGTGTTCAACCACGGCGAGATGTGGCGCGACTTCACCTATATCGACGACATCGTCGCCGGCGTGGTCGCCGCGCTGGACAACCCCCCGGCGGACGACGGCGCGGTCAAGGCCGGCGGCAGCGTGAAGAGCCATGCGCTCTACAACATCGGCAACAACCGGTCGGAGCACCTGATGAAGGTGGTCGGCCTGCTGGAAGAGGCGCTGGGGCGCAAGGCCGAGGTGCAGATGCTGCCGATGCAGGCGGGTGACGTCGAGCGGACCTATGCCGACATCACCGCCATCGCGGCGGACCTGGGCTATGCGCCGACCACGCCGATCGAGGTGGGGGTGCCGAAGTTCGTCGCGTGGTATCGGGGGTATCACTCCGCCTGATCTCGTCATTGCGAGCGACAAGGTCGCGCGGCAATCCAGGGCGGTCGGGCACAGGCCCTGGATTGCTTCGTCGCTGCGCTCCTCGCAATGACGGTGGATTGTGGGCGAACCCGCGCTTGCCCCTCGCCCCGCCCCGCGCCATCACCGCCGGCATGGCAATTCTCAGCGACAAGTGGATTCGGACCCAGGCCCAGCAGCACGGCATGATCGAGCCGTTCGTGGAGAGCCAGCGGCGGGAAAACTGCATCTCCTACGGCCTCTCCTCCTACGGCTACGACGCGCGGGTGGCGGACGAGTTCAAGATCTTCACCAACGTCAATTCGGCCGTGGTCGATCCCAAGGACTTCGACGGCGCCAGCCTGGTGGACCGCAAGACCGACGTCTGCATCATCCCGCCGAACTCCTTCGCGCTGGCCCGCACGGTCGAATACTTCCGCATCCCGCGCGACGTGCTGGTGATCTGCCTGGGCAAGAGCACCTATGCTCGCTGCGGGATCATCGTGAACGTCACCCCGCTCGAGCCGGGCTGGGAAGGCCATGTGACCTTGGAGTTCTCGAACACCACCCCGCTGCCGGCCAAGATCTACGCCAACGAGGGGGCCTGCCAGTTCCTGTTCCTCCAGGGCAACGAGCCCTGCGAGGTCTCCTATGCCGACCGCGCCGGCAAATACATGGGCCAGCGCGGGGTGACGCTGCCGAAGCTCTAGGGCTCAGCGGATTTTCCTACACGGGCCAAATCGGTTATGCCGCCCGCATGAAACGCGCGGCCTTCCCTGCGGCCTTACGGCTGCTGACGCTACCTGACACAGGGTGACACCAGCTTACGCAGGGTGACGGGTTTTTCGCCCGGACTGTGTGCAGATCGTCCACTTGCTCCCGGGGAACCAAGATCGCTGCCAGTCGCTTATCGGGCACACCATCTGGGGAGCGCGCGCCATGTCGAGCATTTTCGCGGTCATCGGCCGCATCCTCCTGGCCATCATCTTCATCGTCTCCGGCGGCACCAAGCTGATGAACGTCGCCGCGACCGAGGCGATGATCGTGGGCGCCGGCCTGCCCGGCGGCCTGGCCATCCCGACCGGCCTGTTCGAGGTGATCGCCGGCCTCTGCCTCGTCCTCGGCCTGATGACGCGGATCGCCTCGATCCTGCTCGCAGGCTTCACGCTGATCGCCGCGATCCTGTTCCACAACCGGCTGACCGACCCGATCCAGTCGGTGATGTTCCTCAAGGACCTGGCGATCGCCGGCGGCCTGCTGTTGGTCTTCGCGCACAGCCAGGTTTGGTATGGCTGGGACCGCCTGCGCCGCACCTATCGCGACGAGCACGCCGCCCACGACGCCGAACTGCGCGCCGCCCGGGCGGAAGGCGTGGCGGCGGGCAATGCGCATGTGGACGGTGTCGGCACGGTCCCGCGGCGGCGATGGTTCGGACGCTGAGCTAGTTCTCGCCTTGCCGGGCGGGTGAGCCCCGGGCATCCTCCCGCGAAACGGGAGAGCATATGTTCGAAGGGTTCAGCCTGGCCGGAAAACTGGCCGTCGTGACCGGCGGGGCAAGCGGCTACGGCGTCGGGGTCTGCGAAGTCCTGGCCGAGGCCGGCGCCACGGTGGTCGTGGCGGACATCCAGGCCGACGGCGCAGCCGCCATGGCCGAGAGCCTGCGCGCCTCGGGCCGGGAAGCGGATTGGGTCGCGGTCGATCTCACCGACGAAGCCTCGGTCGTGGCCGCCATGGCCCAGGTGGGCGAACGCCACGGCGTGCCCTGGCTGCTGGTCAACAACGCCGGCAACCAGGACCGAGAGCTCCTGCTCGAGATGACCGCCGACTATTGGGACCGCACCCAGGCGATCAACGCCCGCGGCGCTTTCCTGATGGCGCGCGAGGCGGCCCGGGCGATGGTGGCCGGGGGAAGCGGCGGACGGATCGTCAACGTCGCCTCGGCCTGGCTGCGCGGGATGATGGTCCTGGGCGGCGCGGCCTACGGCGCCTCCAAGGGCGCGCTGGCCGCCTTCTCCTCCGGCGCGGCGCTGGAACTGGCGCCGCACGGCATCACCGTCAACACCGTGC
>JBQCGM010000002.1:0-87918 GCA_051955585.1 Novosphingobium sp. | reverse complement strand
CGGGTGGGGCCCCCCCCGGGCACCACGGGCTTTATCGTGTGGGCGGGCCCCCCAACATCCGGCGGGGTTACCGGCGTGGGGGTCGGGGCGGCCCCGCGCGGCGACGTCGATCAAATCTTCGCGGGCCAACAAGGCGAGTCGATAGATGAAGTTGCGCAGCTCGCGAACGTTGCCGCGCCACGGCTGGCGGGCAAGCAAGGCAGCGGCCTCCGGGGTGAGTTGACGGCGCGGCAGGCCCTCGCCTGCGGCGAGGCCGAGGAAGTGACGCGCCAATGCTTCGATATCGCCGGGCCGCTCGCGCAGCGCCGGAAGGTGGATCGGCACGACATTGATGCGGTAGAACAGGTCTTCGCGGAACTGGCCCGCGGCGATCATCGGCTCCAGGTCCTTGTTGGTCGCCGCGATGATCCGCGCATCGATCCGGACCTCCTCGCGCCCGCCGACGCGACGGATCGAACCCGATTGCAGCGCACGAAGCAGACGGGTCTGTGCCTGCATCGGCATGTCGCCGATCTCGTCGAGGAACAGCGTGCCGCCCGCGGCCTGCTCGAACTTGCCGATATGCTGGGCCACCGCGCCGGTGAAAGCCCCCTTCTCGTGACCGAACAATTCGCTCTCGATCAGCTCGGCGGGGATCGCCGCGGTGTTGATCGCCACGAACGGCCCGCCTCGGCGCTGGCCGAGTTGGTGGATCGCCTCGGCGACGAGTTCCTTGCCGGTGCCGCTCTCGCCCAGGATCAACACGGTCAGGTCGTTGCGCAGAACCCGGGTGATCATGCGATAGACCGCTTGCATCGGGGGACTGCGGCCGACGAGCGGGAGGCCCTGCCCGTCGGTATCCGCGACCGTCTCCGCATCGTCCGCGCAACTCGCCCCGATCGCCTGGTGGACGGCCTTGGCCAGTTCGTCGATGTCGAACGGTTTGGGAAAATACTCGAATGCGCCGGTGTCGCTGGCCCTGACGGCAGTATCGAGCGTGTTCTGCGCCGAAAGGATGATGATCGGCAATCGGGGATGCAGAGCCCGGACCGCGCCCAACGTATCGATGCCGTCGCCATCGGTAAGCATGACGTCGGTTATGAGCGCCCTGTAGGCGCCGAGACTGAGCAGCCGGTCGCGCTCGGCGATCGAATCGCAACGATCCACCTTGAAGCCTTCGGCCTCCACCGCCGCGGTGATGACGATCGCAATCGATTCGTCGTCCTCGACCAGGAGAATGTTCATGCCGCCCTGCCCCGTTTGCTCTTGATCTCCGTCGCGAGCGGCAGGTGAACGCGGAAGTGCGTCCAGCTTCCGGCATCATCGCGGTCGTGCGTGATCCGCCCGTTCATGTCGCGCACCAGCTTGCGCACCAGCGCCAGGCCGAGACCCTGCCCGCTCTTCTTGGTGGTGACGAACGGCTCGAACACGTGATCCCGCATGGCCGGATCGATCCCGGGACCATTGTCGCTGATGCGGATCTCGATCGGCAGGCGCACCGGGCGGCCCTCTGCCGAAGTGTGGAGTTGAAGGCCGCTGGCGAACCGGGTGCGCACGACGATCCGTGGCTTGGATATGTCGCGGCAGGCCTCGCGGGCATTGGAGAGCAGGTTGATCAGCACCTGGACCAGCCCGTCTGCACTGCCCAGCACGGGGGGCAGCGATGGGTCGAACTCCTCTTCGATCCGCGGGCCGTCACCGCTGGCCGCGGTCAGCACCGCGCTGGCGCGGCGGACCGCTTCGTGGAGGTTGCAGGGCGCGACCGGTTCGGCCGTGCGGCGGCTGAGCGTCTGCATCTGGTCGATCAGCTTGGCCACCCGATCGACCTCGTCGGCGATCAGCGTGGTCAGCGGGCGATCCTTTTCGTCGACCTTGCGCGCCAGCAGTTGCGAAGCACCACGGATCCCGGCCAGCGGATTCTTGATTTCGTGGGCCAGGATCTCGGGAGCGCGGAGCACGGCATTTTCCCCCGCGCTGCTGTCTTCGCCGAGCGATTCGGATGTCGTGGTGTCATGCAGCGTGACGAGCTGCCAGCCGGTCTCATCGACGATCGGCGTGATCGTCACGTCGAGCCGCCGCGTGCCCTGCCCCCGCACCGCTACTCCGATGTCGCGTGCCGAGGTCGGCGCCTCGCTATCGGCCAGACGCTCGGTCAGCCGCGGTTCTTCGAAGCTCAGCACATCGTGGAAGCGCTTGCCGGCCAACCGGCGCAGGCTCTGGCCGAAGAATTGCTCCGCGGCGGGGTTGGCCCAGTTTATCCGCTGGCCAGGGGCCAGCAAAACCACCGCCAAAGGCAAGCTGGCCAGCAGCCTCTGCGCATCCAAGGAAGATGTCATGCCGCCAGGCGCTGGAGGTTGGGCGCGTAGAATTCGCGCAACGAGCGCATGACCTCGCGCGCGTCGTCGACGAAGTTCACGCGGTTGCGGAACTCGGCCGAACCGGGCAGCCCCTTGGTGTACCAGCCCAAATGCTTGCGTGCCATCCTAACGCCGGTCATCTTGCCATAGTGATCGAGCATTGCCTCGTAATGCTCTAAGATCAAATCCAATTGGTCCGCCAATGAAGGATCTTCCAAGGCGCCACTGCCGTTCAGCCAATGCATGACCTGACCAAGCAGCCATGGCTTGCCGTAAGCCCCTCGCCCGATCATCAGCCCATCAGCGCCGGATTGCTCCAATGCCTTGGCGGCATCCTCGATACCGCAAATGTCGCCGTTGACGATGACGGGGAGCGAAACCGCCCGCTTGACCGAGCGGACGAAGGTCCAATCGGCCTCCCCCTTGTACATCTGATTGCGGGTCCGGCCGTGCACCGTGACCAGCTTGGCCCCGAGATCCTCGGCGATATGTGCCAGTTCGGGGGCGTTGAGGCTGTCGTGGCACCATCCCATGCGCATTTTGACCGTGACCGGCACCGAGACCGCCTCGACCGTCGCCTTGATCAGGCTGGCGGCCAGCGGCAGGTCGCGCATCAGCGCCGATCCGGCATCGCCGCTGGTGACCTTACGGACCGGGCAGCCCATGTTGATGTCGATGATCGCGGCGCCCTTCTGCTCGGAGAGCTTGGCGGCCTCGGCCATCTCGTGCGGAGCGCAGCCGACCAACTGCATCGAGACTGGTTCCTCGACCTTGTCCCAGGCCGCCTTTTGGATCGATTGCCGCGTCTCGCGGATGGCGGCCGGCGACGCGATCATCTCGGTCACGTTGAGGCCCGAGCCGAAACGCCGCACCAGGGTGCGGAACGGCATGTCGGTCACGCCGGTCATCGGCGCGAGCACGACCGGGCAATCGATCCGGACCGGACCGATGTCGATGGGCTTGAGCGAGGGCGGAGCGGGGAGCGTCATACGTCTGCCTAAAAAACAGGCAGCGCATAGTGGATTGCCCTCTGCCCGGCAAGCCATTACCGGCGCGCTGAGCTTATGAACCAGAGCGCCCTCCCCTCGACAGCCGCTGTGATCGTTGCCGCCGGGCAAGGACTTCGTGCCGGACAACCGCTGCCCAAGCAGTTCGCGCGCTGGCGCGGTAGGCCAGTGGTGCGACATTCGGCCGAAGCGCTGGCTGCCGCCGGCGTCGCGCCGATCGTCGTGGCCATTCCCGAAGGCGCTGAGGAAATAGCCGCCGACGCACTGAGCGGCCTTCCGGTGCGCTTCATCACCGGCGGTGCGACGCGGCAGCAATCGGTTCGGCTCGGGTTGGAATCTCTAGGCCTCGATAAACCCGACTTCGTCCTGATCCACGATGCGGCTCGGCCGATCCTTCCCCGGACCGTGATCGACCGATTGATCGGTGCCTTGGCTGCCACGCCGGGTGCGATCCCAGTCCTGCCGGTGGTCGACAGCTTGACCCACGCCGCGGGCGACCTCATGGGCGCCCCCGCCCGCCGCGAGGACCTGCGCCGCGTCCAGACTCCGCAAGCCTTTCGCTATTCCGCCATATTGGCGGCGCATCGTGACTGGCCAGGCGAGCCGGTCGCCGGCGACGACGCCCAGGTGGCCCAGGCCGCCGGGCTGGAAATCGCCCTGGTCGAAGGAGACGAAGCCTTGCACAAGCTGACCTACGCCAGCGACTTCTCCCAGACCACTTCCGCCTTCCGCGTCGGGTCGGGCTACGACGTCCACCGCCTGGAGGAAGGCGAGGATCTGTGGCTCTGCGGCGTGAAGATCGAGCACAGCCACGGCCTGTCCGGCCATAGCGATGCCGACGTCGCGATCCATGCCCTGGTTGACGCCCTGCTCGGCGCGGTGGGCGCGGGGGACATCGGCCAGCATTTCCCGCCGAGCGACCCGCAATGGCGCGGGGCCTCGTCGGACCGCTTCCTGGTTCATGCGGTCAAGCTGGTGGGCGCGGCGGGCTACGCCGTAGCCAATATCGATGTCACGCTGATCTGCGAGGCGCCCAAGATTGGCCCACACCGCGAGGCCATGCGCGGCCGGCTTGCGGAACTGATGGACATCGACCGCGCCCTGATCAGCGTAAAGGCGACCACCACCGAAAAACTCGGCTTCACCGGCCGCAGCGAGGGCATCGCCGCCCAGGCGCTGGCCATGGTCGCACGGGCTTGAGGGGAATCGCATGAGGAAGACGCTCCACTCGCTGGCCCTGGTACTCGTCGCCTTGCCCGGCCTGGCTCAGGCCGCCGAACCGCCGTGCCTCACGGCGCGCGAGTTCACCGACCTTTCGACCTACGCCCTGCCCAGCATCATCGGCGCCACGGCGCAGCGCTGCTCGGCCGCACTTGGTCCCGAAGCCTTCCTCAAGCGCAGCGGTGCCTCGCTCTCCTCGCGCTACGCCTCGGCCAAGCCGGGTGCCTGGCCGGGGGCCAAGGTCGCCTTTCTCAAGCTCAGCGGAAGCGACGCCGCAAACCTGCTGCGCGGGTTACCCGACGACAAGCTGCAGCCGCTTGCCGACGCCCTGGTCGAGGGTTTGATCACCCAGCAGGTGCCGACCCAGCGTTGCCGCACGATCGACACCTTCGTCCGCCTCGTCGCACCGCTGCCGCCTCAGAACACTGCCGAGCTCATCGCCCTGACCGTCGGCCTCGGCTCGCAGGCCGGCGGCGGCCGTCTTGGCCGGATCGCGATCTGCGCGGCATGACCGACCTTCTTCCCAACGATCTCGTCGAACTCGCCCGCCGCGTCATCGCCGAGAACGCCGCTTTGGGGCGCAAGGTCGCCGTGGCCGAAAGCTGCACGGGCGGCCTGGTCTGCGCGGCACTGACGGAAATTGCCGGATCGTCCGCCGTGCTTGATCGCGGCTTCGTGACCTATTCGAACGAAGCCAAGATGGAGTCGCTCGGCGTGCCGCGCGACATCATCGACACGCTCGGCGCGGTTTCGGTGGCCCCCGCCGGGGCCATGGCCCAGGGCGCGTTGAGGCATAGCCAAGCCGACGTGGCCGTGGCGATCAGCGGCATTGCCGGTCCGGATGGCGGGACCGAACAGAAGCCCGTCGGCCTGGTGGTCTTCGCCTGCGCCAAGCGCGACAGCGAGGACGGCGACGCCGAGGAACGCCAGTTCAACGGGACCAGCCGCGCCGAGGTGCGTCGTCAGGCTGCGCTGGTCGCGTTGGAACTCCTACTGCCGTAGAGTTCGGCGGCGCGCCTCTCGAAGGCTGCGACCATCTTGCGGAAAGCCTTGTCGAAGTACTGGCCGGCGATCTTCTCGAATAATGCGTTGCGGAAACGGAATTCGACGGTGAAGTCGATCTCGCAGGTATTGTCGCCGAGCGGGCGGAACAGCCAGACGTTGTCCAGATCGCGCAACGGACCGTCCAGGTAGATCACCTCGATCCTCCCAGGGCGCTGCTTGAGCACCTTCGACGTGAACTTCTCGCGCAGCGCGTTGAACCCGACCAGCCTGTCGGCTTCCATCTCGGTCTCGCTGTCCGAGCGCACCCGCGTCGCCATGACCCACGGCAGGAACTCGCCATAACGTGCCACGTCGGCGACCAGATCGAACATCTGCTCAGCGCTGTAGGGCAGCGTACGGACTTCGTGGATACCGGGCATGGGATCAGCGCGCCGCCCTGGCGAGCTGGGATTCGCGGGCTGCGCGCATTTCCTTGAAATCGGCGTCGGCGTGGTAGCTCGATCGGGTCAGCGGACTCGCCGCGACCTGGAGGAAGCCCTTGGCCCGGGCTATCGCCCCATAGGCACCGAAGGCCTGGGGCGTGACGAATTCCTGGACTTTCGCATGTTTCGGCGTCGGTTGGAGGTACTGGCCCATCGTCAGGAAGTCGATCCCGGCGCAGCGCATGTCGTCCATCACCTGGTGCACTTCAAGGCGTTCCTCGCCGAGGCCGAGCATGATGCCCGACTTGGTGAAGATCAGCGGATTGTGGCGCTTCACCTCTTCGAGCAGCCGCAGCGAGGCATAATAGCGCGCGCCGGGCCGGATCGTAGGATAGAGCCGGGGGACGGTCTCGAGGTTGTGGTTGTAGACGTCCGGCCCTGCGGCGACGATCGCTTCGACCGCGGCCAGCATCTTGCCGCGGAAATCGGGCGTGAGGATTTCGATCGTGGTCCGCGGGGTGTTCCGGCGCAGCGCCTCGATCACCTTGACGAACTGCCCGGCCCCGCCGTCCGGCAGGTCGTCGCGGTCGACCGAGGTGATGACGATGTGTTCCAGGCCCAGCTTGGCCGCAGCCTCCGCGACATGCTCCGGCTCCTTCGCGTCGACCTTGCGCGGCATGCCGGTCTTGACGTTGCAGAAGGCGCAGGCCCGGGTGCAGGTATCGCCCAGGATCATCACCGTTGCATGCTTCTTCTGCCAGCATTCCCCGATGTTCGGGCAGGCGGCTTCCTCGCAGACCGTGTTGAGCCCTAGTTCACGCATCAGGTCACGCGTCTCACCATAGGCCTTGGAGGTCGGGGCCTTGACGCGAATCCAATCGGGCTTGCGCTGGCGCTGCGGAGCCGGCGCCGGGGAGAGATCGTTCATGGCGCCCAGATAGGCCGATGCGTGCGCCCTTGCCAGTGCGAAAGTTCGCAGCCATGAGCGCGCCATGAGCAACACCATGTCACCAGAGTTCACCCAACTCGTCGAGGGCTACCGCCGCTTCCGCTCCGGCCAATGGGTCGAGCGCCACGACCGCTGGGAAGCGGCGCGCGTCGGGCAAGAGCCGCAAGTGATGATCATCGCCTGCGCCGACAGCCGCGTCGATCCCTCGCAGATCTTCGACATGGCCCCGGGCGAGGCCTTCGTGGTGCGCAACATCGCCGCGCTGGTCCCGCCCTTCGAGACAACGCCGGGCCACCACGGCGTTTCAGCCGCACTCGAATTCGCGGTCCAGGTATTGGAGGTGAAGGAAATCATGGTCATGGGCCATGGGATGTGCGGCGGCTGCAAGGCGGCCCTGACGCAAAGCCTTCACGGCACTGAGCCTGGCGAAGGCGGCTTCATCGCCGACTGGATCGGCATGCTGGACGAGGTTCGCGACCCCGTGGTCGCCCGGTACGGCACCGAAGGTCGCGACGCCGAGCGGGCCATGGAGCACGCTGGCATCCGCGTCAGCTTGCAGAACCTGCGAACCTTCCCCTGCGTCCGCAGCAAGGAGCGGGAAGGCAAGCTGAAGCTGCGCGGCACTTTCTTCGCGATCGCCGACGGTGTGCTGCACACGCTGGACGAAGCTACGGGCGAATTTTCCCCGGTCGACTGATACGAAAACGAAAAGGGCGGCAGTCGCCTGCCGCCCTTCCGTTCCAAGTCCGGAAGCTTACTTCCCAGCAGCCTTCTGCGCGGCGTAGATGCCCCACACCTCCGCGCGGGGCTGGCGCGGGCCGGTGACCTTGGCGAAAGTCGCCTGGGCAGCGGCATAGTCGCCCTTGTCGACCTGCGCGATACCGAGGCGAGTCTGCAGCCGCGGCACGTCGCCGCCCGGCTTGGCCAAGGCCAGGGCGTAGAGATCGGCAGCCTTGGCGGCATCGCCGTAGCTCAGGAAGGTATCGGCCGCGGCGGAAACCGTCGCCGGGGTGGCGGTTGGCGCACGGGCATCGCGTTCCAGCGCCGGAAGCGAGGCGCGGTCCGCAGCCACGCGGCTGGTGGCCATGGTCCGGGCTTCGGCCACGAAAGGATCGCTCGCCGGCAGCTTGCCGGAGGCAGTGCCGACCTCGATCACCTTGAGCACCTCGCCAGGAAAACGCCGAGCATCGGCGACCTGGATGTGATCGATGTAGTCGCGGGTCTCGGAATAGGAACCCGTGCGATTCATCAGGCGCATCAGGTCGAGGCTTTCCTGCGCCTGATAGCGCGCAACGTCACGCAGCACCGAAACTGCAAGCGCCCAGTTATCCTTGCTGGGATAGGCGCGAGCGAGGCCGACACTGAAGAAGCTGGCCTGGTCGAGCTGCTTGGCCTTGTAGGCCGAGCCGGTGCCGACCCGATACCAGCTTTCCGGCGCGGCGGCGCCGGCAGCCTGCTTCGCCTCGACCGCCCTGCGCAAGACCGCCAGACCCTCGACCGGCTTGCCGCCGGTGATGTAGGACTGAGCGAGCAGCGCCTCGGCGTCGTTGTCGCGGTAACCGGCAGCGATCGCCGCCTGAAGCGCGGTCTGTGCCCCTGCATAGTCCTTGAGCGTATAGTTCGTCTGGCCGAGGTAGAACTGGAGCTGCGGCGTATTGGGCGCCACACCGCTTTCGATCATGGTCGAAAGTCCGCGCTTCATCAACGTGGGGTCCTCAGCCATCTGGCCGAGCCCGACGACTAGGCCGCCCGCGGCGTTCTTGTCCGCCGGGGTGGTCGCTGCGGCGAGAACGGGATCGACCTGCGCGATCTCCGGCGCGAGCGCGGCGGCGAGCGCGGCGGGATTGCCCTTGGCGGCCACCACGTTCGGCCGCGCCTTGGCATCTTGGATCGCCTTCTGGAAGGGAGCGGCAACCTTGGTGAAGGCGGGGCTCAGCGCCGGACCCTGCTGCTGCTTGCCGCCCCGCTGGGCCAGCGCCGGGACGGAAACGCCAGCGGCCATGATACCGGCGGCAAGCGCCAGACCGAGGGTCGAACGCGAAATTGCATTACGGAACATCAGGAACTCCTCCAGGGGGGCGGCGCCGGGGAGGGAATCCATGCGCCGCAGGCAAAACTTCCGTCGCCGCTACTGACCGGGTTTCGCCGGCTTGGCAATGGCTCAGCGCTTAGCCGCGGCCCCGTGAACCGGGATTGAATGCCGCTCGCCGCAGCGATCTCGCCGACTGCCCGCGATATGTGGAAAAAATTCCGATGCGGCCGGGTCCGAGGCACCCTTCGCTGGCCTTCCCGCGCGCTATGGCCTAGGGCCTCGGGCACACCGAAGAACAGCAACAGCAGAACGAAAACAGCCGCGTGAGCGAAGACACCGAAAACTCCGAATCCCAGCCCTCTTCAGGCGAATTTCCGCGCGTCGACATCGTCGACGAAATGAAGACGAGCTATCTCGACTACGCGATGAGCGTGATCGTCAGCCGCGCGCTTCCCGACGTGCGCGACGGCCTGAAGCCGGTCCACCGGCGCATCCTCTTCGCCGCGCAGGAAGGCGGCATGGTCGCCGGCCGGCCGTACCGCAAGTCGGCCAAGATCGTCGGCGACGTGATGGGTAACTACCACCCGCACGGCGACGCCGCGATCTACGATGCCCTCGCGCGCATGACCCAGGACTGGTCGATGCGCCTGCCGCTGATCGACGGTCAGGGCAACTTCGGCTCGATGGACCCCGATCCGCCGGCCTCGATGCGGTATACCGAGGCGCGGCTCGCCCGCGTCGCCAATTCCCTGCTCGACGACCTCGACAAGGATACCGTCAACTTCGTCGACAACTACGACGGTAGCCGACAGGAACCGTCGGTCCTTCCCGCGCGCTTCCCCAACCTGCTGGTCAACGGCGCGGGCGGCATCGCGGTCGGCATGGCGACGAACATTCCGCCGCACAACCTGGGCGAAGTGATCGACGGCTGCCTCGCCATGATCGAGAACCCGGCGATCACCGCCGAACAGCTATTCGAGATCATTCCCGGCCCTGATTTCCCCACCGCGCCGATCATCCTCGGCAATTCGGGTGCGCGCTCGGCCTATACCACGGGCCGAGGCTCGATCCTCCAGCGCTGCCGCCACGAGATCGAGAGCGGCCGCGGCGACCGGCGCTCAATCGTCCTCACCTCGATCCCCTACCAGGTCGGCAAGTCCGGCCTGGTCGAGAAGATCGCCGAGGCCGCGAAGGACAAGCGGATCGAGGGCGTTTCCGACATCCGCGACGAATCGAGCCGGCTCGGCGTCCGCGTGGTCATCGATCTCAAGCGCGATGCCACGCCCGAAGTCGTGCTCAACCAGCTCTGGCGCCACACTCCGGCGCAGTCGAGCTTCCCGGCCAACATGCTGGCGATCCGCGGCGGGCGGCCCGAGATCCTGGGCCTGCGCGACATCATCCAGGCCTTCATCGCCTTCCGCGAAGAGGTCATCACCCGTCGCACCAAGTTCGAACTGAACAAGGCGCGCGACCGGGCGCATATCTTGCTCGGCCTGGTCGTCGCGGTCACCAACCTCGACGAGGTGGTGAAGATCATCCGCGGCTCGTCCAACCCCGCCGCTGCCCGCGCCGCGCTGCTCGCGCGCGAATGGCCGATCGGCGAGATCGCGCAGTACATCCGTCTGGTCGAGGCGATCGAGCCCTCGGCGGACCAGGAAGGCGGCACCTACCGCCTGTCCGAGGTCCAGGTGAAGTCGATCCTCGACCTGCGCCTGCACCGCCTCACCGCGCTGGGCCGCGACGAGATCGGCGACGAGCTCAAGGAACTCGCCGCCGCGATCGAGGAATACCTCGCGATCCTGGCCGATCGGGTGAAGCTCTACGGCGTGATGAAGCAAGAGCTGGCCGAGGTCCGCGCGGCCTATGCCACCCCACGCGTATCGGAGATCACCGCCGCCTGGGACGGCCTCGAGGACGAGGACCTGATCGAGCGCAGCGACATGGTCGTGACTGTCACGCTGGATGGCTACATCAAGCGCACCCCGCTCTCGACCTTCCGCGCCCAGGCGCGCGGCGGCAAGGGCCGTGCCGGCATGGCGACCAAGGAAGAAGATGCCGTGGCGACGATGTTCGTCACCTCGACCCACACCCCGGTCCTGTTCTTCTCGACCGCGGGCAAGGTCTATCGCCTCAAGGTCTGGAAGCTGCCCGAAGGCGGCCCGGCCACCCGCGGCCGCCCGATCGTCAACCTGCTCCCGGCGCTCGACAAGGACGAGACCATCGCCGCAGTGCTGCCGCTGCCCGAAGACGAGGCCGAGTGGGGCAAGCTCCACGTCGTCTTCGCCACCGCCAAGGGCAACGTCCGCCGCAATGCGATGGACCTGTTCGCCAACGTGCCGTCGAACGGCAAGCTGGCGATGCGCTTCGAAGACGAGAGCTCGGACCGTCTGATCGGCGTGGCCCTGCTCGATGCCGGCGACGACGTGCTGCTCGCCTCGCGCCAGGGCAAGGCGATCCGCTTCGCCGGCGACGATGTCCGCGAGTTCCAGAGCCGCACCTCGACCGGCGTGCGCGGCATGACCTTGAAGGGCGACGACGAGGTGATCTCGCTGTCGATCCTTCATCGCATCGGCACCAGCTCGGAAGAGCGCGACGCCTACCTGCGCTTCGCCCCGTGGAAGGCCGAGAAGGAAGGCGAGCCCGACCTGGCGCCGGAACGCTTCACCGAACTGGCCGAGCGCGAGGAATTCATCCTCACGGTCTGCGCCAACGGCTACGGCAAGCTGTCCTCGGCCTATGAGTACCGCCGCACCGGACGCGGCGGCCAGGGCATTACCAACATCGACAACATCGCCCGTAACGGCCCGGTCGTGGCCAGCTTCCCGGCGACCCAGGCCGACCAGCTGATGCTGGTGACCGACCAGGCCAAGTTGATCCGCCTGCCGCTCGAGACCCTGCGCGTCATCGGCCGCGGCTCGGCCGGGGTCCGCCTGTTCAATGTCGCCGACGACGAACACGTGGTCAGCGCGGTGCGCCTCGACGAGCAGGAAGAGCCTGAAAACGCGGCGGAAGAGGCCGTGGTCGAGGAAATGGTCGCGCGGCGGACGGAAGAGACGCCGATCCCCGACGAGCCGGTGCGCGATGACGACATCGGCGAAGAGCCGGAGGCGTGACCCGGCCTGCCGTTGCCTACAAGGTCCTGACGTGCAGCCAAATGGCCGAGTTAGAGACCGAGGGCGTCTTTGCCGGCGCCCCGGTGGATCTGGCAGACGGCTATATCCATTTGTCCACCGCCGCCCAGCTTGGCGCGACGGTGGACAAACACTTCGCGGGCCAGGGCGACCTGCATCTGGTCGCCGTCGACCTCGACGCCTTGGCCGATGCGGTGAAATGGGAGCCGTCGCGCGGTGGCGATCTGTTCCCGCATATCTACGCCGCCCTGCCACTCTCGACAGTGATCGCCTACGGCCCGCTGGAACGGGATGATCGAGGCGAGATCAAGCTGCCGGTCGCGGGCTAGCCACAGAAGGCGACCACTGGCTTGCTCCATGCCTGTTGGAGCTCTAACCGCGCCGCATGACCTACGACGTCCACATCATCGGCGGCGGCCTTGCCGGGAGCGAGGCCGCCTGGCAGCTCGCCAAGCGCGGCCTCAAGGTGCGCCTTTCGGAAATGCGCGGGACGGGCGAACGTTCGCCCGCACACCAGGGCGACGGACTCGCCGAACTGGTCTGCTCGAACTCGTTCCGTTCGGACGACGACGAGAAGAACGCGGTCGGGCTGCTCCATCACGAGATGCGGCGGTTGGACTCGCTGGTCATGGCCGCCGCGGCCAAGGCGCAGGTGCCGGCGGGCTCGGCCCTGGCGGTGGACCGCGACGTGTTCTCGGCCGAGGTCGAGGCGCGGCTCTCCGTCCTGCCCAACCTGGAAATCGTGCGCGAGCGGATCGACGCTCTGCCCGCAGCCGGCCTGACCATCATCGCCACCGGGCCGCTGACCCACGAGGGCCTGGCCGGCGCCATCGGTGCGGCGACCGGCGCCGACAGCCTGGCCTTCTTCGACGCGATCGCCCCGATCGTCTACCGCGACACCATCGACATGGGCGTCTGCTGGATGGCGAGCCGGTGGGACAAAGGGGAGTCGAAGGACTACATCAACTGCCCGATGACCAAGGAGCAGTACCTGGCTTTCCACGCCGCTCTGCTGGCGGGCGAGAAGACCGTGTTCAAGGAATGGGAGGCCAACACTCCCTATTTCCAGGCCTGCATGCCCATCGAAGTCATGGCCGAGCGGGGGGTCGAGACGCTCCGCTTCGGGCCGATGAAACCGGTCGGCCTCGACAATCCCCATGCCGCGACGCCCGAGCATCCCAAGGGTCGCTGGCCCTATGCCGTGGTCCAGCTCCGCCAGGACAACAAGCTCGGCACGCTGTGGAACATGGTCGGCTTCCAGACCAAGCTGAAGCATGCCGAGCAGGTCCGCCTGTTCCGCACGATCCCCGGGCTTGAGAACGCCGAATTCGCACGCCTCGGCGGGCTGCATCGCAACACCTTCCTCAATTCCCCGACCCTGCTCGATCGCCAGCTGCGGCTGAAGTCGGCACCGCATATCCGTTTCGCCGGACAGATCACCGGCTGCGAGGGCTATGTAGAGAGCGCCGCGGTCGGCCTCTTGACCGGGCTGATGACCGCCGCCGAAGTGACCGGCGGCGACTGGCAGGCACCGCCCCGCACCACGGCGCTCGGTGCACTACTCGCCCACATCACGGGCGATGCCGAGGCTGAGGACTATCAGCCGATGAACGTCAACTTCGGCCTGTTCCCGCCGCTGACCGACGTCCGCAAGAAGGCGCGCAAGGAAGCCTACACGGCGCGCGCAAAGGAAGACCTAGCCCTCTGGCTCCCCCTCGTCGGTTGACTCCGGCGGCAGCGGAGTTTGCCGGGTAGCCCGCACCTTCCGCGGCATCGGCGAGCAGCGGCATTCGGGCTGTTTGGCCGGCTTGGGCCGGGTGGCGACGAATTCCTCGCGGGTCAGCGTCTGGTCGCCGTTGCGGTCGGCGGTACGGAAACGATCGCTGGTCTTGACTGCCCATTCCTCGAAGCTGAGCAGATTGTTCTTGTCCGTATCGAGCTTGCGGAAGGCCGCGACCCGAGGGCCCAGCATCTCGGCCCGGGTGATCTTGCTGTCGCGGTTGCGGTCGAGCCGGTCGAAGCGGCGCTGTTCGCGGGTAACCTCGTCGACCTCCGGCGGAGCGGCGCCGGTCAGGCCGCTGCCGTCTGCCGTAGGCAGCGTCTCGTCGGCCACGGCTGCAGGAGCGGCCGGTGGGAGATCGGCCCCGCGCTCGGTCGCGGCCCGTCCCTGCCACCAGAAAATTCCGGCGGCGACGAGCAGCAAGGCTCCCACAGCGCCCAATACGATCCGATTCATTAGCCCCTGCCCCGCCGCCAGCTAGCGGCCGAGGATGCCAAGCCTCATGGCGGTGAGCAAGGCGGTGGGTCCATTCCGGTTCCGAATGGCCAGGCCATGCAGGACGACCAGCGGCCGCATCTCGCGCGGCAGGTCGGGGATGGATCGTCCGGCACTCAAGGCCGCGACACGGGCTCGTTCCTCCGGATGGCTGATCCGCAAGGCGAGATCCGCCAGGGCCCAACTGCGCCCCGCCCGCTCGCTGGCCTCGCGAGGGTGACCGAACAGCTCGGCCAACGCGCCCAGTGCCTTGGCTCGCCCCTCGGCAAAGTCGGCTAGGGCCGTTTGGGGCAGCGGCGCCTCGCCGAGCAGGGCCTCCCAGCCATCGACCAAGGGCACGAAGGCAGCGGCTCGATCGCCGAGCAGCGCCAGCAACGGCTCGCCCTTGGGGCGCTCGGCCGCCGGCTCGTCCAGGCGCTCGCGCCACCAGGCCAGGCGGATCTGGGCGAGCATCGGCTCGCGCGCCTCGCGCACGACCTGGGCCAGGCGGGTATCGAGCCCGAGCAGCCCGAGCCACAGGGCCCGGGCCGATTTGGGGGCATAGGAGAGCGCGAGCCGGCTGACCGGCGCCAGGCTCTCCAGGACTACGCTAGCGATAGCAGACCTGCTTGGCCGCCGCGACGATCCGCGGCACGTCGATCAGCGCCGCCTTCTCGAGGTTGGCGGCATAGGGCAACGGCACGTCCTCGTTGCAGACCCGCAGGACCGGCGCATCGAGGTGGTCGAAGCCTTGCTCCATGCAGACCGCGATGACCTCCGAGGCGATCGAACAGACCGGGAAGCCTTCTTCGGCCACGATCAGCCGATTGGTCTTCTTCAGGCTCTCGAGCACCGCCTCGGTATCGAGCGGGCGGAGCGTGCGCAGGTCGAGCACCTCGGCCTCGATCCCCTCGCCCACCAGCTGCTCGGCGGCTTCCAGCGCCAGGCCGACGCCGATCGAGTACGACACGATCGTCACGTCCTTGCCCTCGCGCACCACCCGCGCCTTGCCGATCGGCAGAACGTGGTCGTCGAGCTCGGGCAGCTCGAAGTTGCGGCCGTAGACCAGCTCGTTCTCCAGGAAGACGACCGGGTCCTCGCTGCGGATCGCGGCTTTCAGCAGCCCCTTAGCATCCGATGCGTCGTAAGGCGCGATGACGACCAGGCCGGGGACCGAGGCGTACCACGGGCCGTAGTTCTGGCTGTGCTGGGCGCCGACGCGGGCCGCGGCGCCGTTGGGACCGCGGAAGACCACGGGGCAGCGCATCTGGCCGCCGGACATGTAGTTGGTCTTGGCTGCCGAGTTGATGATGTGGTCGATCGCCTGCATGGCGAAGTTGAAGGTCATGAACTCGACGATCGGGCGCAGGCCGCCCATCGCCGCGCCGGTGCCGATGCCGGCGAAGCCGTATTCGGTGATCGGCGTGTCGATGACGCGTTTCGGGCCGAACTCTTCCAGAAGTCCCTGGGTAACCTTGTAGGCGCCCTGGTACTCGGCGACTTCCTCGCCCATCACAAAGACGCGCCCGTCGCGGCGCATTTCCTCGGCCATGGCGTCGCGCAGCGCCTCGCGGACCGTAACGGTCTGCATGTTGGTGCCATGCGGGATCGCGGGGTCGGTCGCAGGCTTGGCCTCGGAGGCAAGCTGGGCGGTGCCGCTTTCGGCCTTGGCCTTGGGCGCTTCGGATTCGGCTGCCTTGGCCGCTTCGGCGGGCTGCTCGGCCGCGGGCGCAGCCTTGGTCGGAGCGGTCTCTCCGTCCTCGCCCTCGATCGTCGCGATCACCGCGCCGACCTTCACCCCTTCGGTGCCCTCGGGCACGACGATCCGGCCGATCGTGCCTTCGTCCACCGCTTCGAATTCCATCGTCGCCTTGTCGGTCTCTATCTCCGCCAGGATGTCGCCTGACCTTACCGTGTCGCCTTCCTTGACCAGCCACTTGGCCAGCTTGCCCTCTTCCATCGTCGGCGAGAGCGCCGGCATCTTGAGTTCCACGGCCATCAGTAGCTCTCCACCAGGACGTCGGTGTAGAGTTCGTCGGCTCCCGGTTCGGGCGAGCTTTCGGAGAAGTCCGCCGCCTCCGTCACGGCCGCGCGGATGCGCTTGTCGACATCCTTGATCTTGTCCTCCGCGATCCCGCGCGCGAGCAGCTCCGCCTTGGCGGCCTCGATCGGATCGTGCTTCTCGCGCATTTCCTGAACTTCCTCGCGGCTCCGGTACTTGGCCGGGTCGGACATCGAGTGACCGCGATAGCGATAGGTCTTGAGCTCCATCAAGACCGGGCCCTTGCCGGCGCGAACGTGGGCGATCGCCTGCTCGGCGGCCGCGCGGACCTTGAGCACGTCCATGCCGTCGACGTCCATGCCGGGAATGCGGAAGGCGGTGCCGCGGCGGTAGAAGTGCGTCTCGGCCGAACGGCGCTTGACCGCCGTGCCCATGGCATAGCCGTTATTCTCGATCACGAAGACGATCGGCAGGTTCCACAGGGCCGCCATGTTGAAGCTCTCGTAGACCTGGCCCTGGTTGGCCGCACCGTCGCCGAAGTAGGCGACGCAGACGCCGCCGTCCTCGTTGTACTTGTGGGCGAAGGCCAGGCCCGCGCCGAGCGAGACCTGGGCGCCGACGATGCCGTGGCCGCCGAAGAACTTATGCTCGACGCTGAACATATGCATCGAGCCGCCTTTGCCGCGGCTGATACCGGCTTGGCGGCCGGTCAGTTCGGCCATGATGACCTTGGGATCGATGCCGTAGGCCAGCATGTGGCCGTGATCGCGGTAGCCGGTGATGACGCTGTCATGGCCGGGCTGAAGCGCCGACTGGATGCCGACCGCGACCGCTTCCTGGCCGATGTAGAGGTGGCAGAAGCCCCCGATCAGGCCGAGGCCGTAGAGCTGGCCGGCCTTCTCCTCGAACCGGCGAATGAGCACCATCTGCTCGTAAAAGGTCAGCAGTTCCTCGTCGCTCGCTTCGTAGCGGGGACTCTTTTCGTAAGTCTCCTGGAGGTCGCGCAGTGCGAACGCGTCGTCCGCGTTCTCGACGTTTTTCGCGGGCGTAGCTTTGGTGCTGACGGTTTTAGCCAATGTGACGATTCCCTGGGGAGTGGATTCACCAAGGGCTATAGGACCAAGTGGCGCGCTGGAAAATGGCGGCGGTGAATTTTCTTATAGGGATCGGCAAGATTCGTTCGCAGGCGCAGCGGACGCGAAACTCACTTGTCGAGCATGATCACTATTTCGTCCTGATGGACAACGTTCAGATTGCGGCGAAGCAACTCGCCCGCAAGGTCCGGATCGACATGGCGTGGATCGAGCCGTGCCACGCGGTTGCGGATCTGATCGCGTTCTGCAGTGAGCTGAACGATTTCCTGCTGGCGCTGGGCGAGCAGGCGGTTGTTCTCACCCCAGGCGAGCAATCCGCTTGGCCCGGCCACGACGAGGCCGCCCAGCCCCAGCAGGAACGCCAAGGCAATGCCCTGTTTCAAGCTCTCCTTGGCCAATTTCGGATCGCCATCGAGTCTGTTCATGCGAATGACAGAATCATAGTTAATTCAACGGTTCAAGCAGAAATGCTCGGAACGGCCGAAAATGCGGTAGCGCGAAGAGGCGCGTTCGCCGTCGGCGCGTGCCTTGGATCAAAGTCCGAACCGTCCGGCAGACACGGGGCGGCCCACTTTCCATTGGGAAATGGTGCGCCCGACGGGATTCGAACCCATGGCCCCCAGATTAGGAATCTGGTGCTCTATCCGGCTGAGCTACGGGCGCGCCGCGGGTTCTTTAGGGATGCCGCGAGGGGCTGGCAATCAGTTGGTTTCGGCCGGCGGGGCGACCGGGAACGGCAGGGGTACGACATCGACACCTTCTTCGATGAGTTCGATTGCCTCTTCGGCCGTGGCCCGGCCGTGAACGGTCTCTGCTGCACGTTCACCGTAGTGGATCGCGCGGCTGGTCTCGGCGAAGCTGTCGCCGACCCACCGCGATTCCTTAAGAGCGGCGGCTTGCATCTGCATCATCGCCTGCATCAGTGCCGCGGCCTTGGACGACGGAGCCCCGCCGGCAATCGGGGTTTCGGGGCCGGAAACCTGACTGGCGGCCGCAATCTGGTTTCCCTTCCGACCGAGGTTGGGTGCCATCGGCGCCTTGATCACGTCTCCCGAACCGCACTGCGGACAGGTCAGGAGACCTCGCTCCTGCTGGACGGCGAAATCTCCCGAAGATCCGAACCAGCCCTCAAAACGGTGGCCGTGGTCCTGGCAGGCAAGGTCGAAGACGATCACCGCCTGGCTCCGGCGAGGGAGCGGCGGTTGGCCAGGCTCGGCAGCTGTCTCCGCACCTCGGCGATCCGCGCGGGATCGATTTCGGCAAAGGCCAGGCCGGCCTCATCGCCCATGTCCAGAATGACGTCGCCCCAGGGATCCACCACCAGGCTATGGCCATAGGTGCTGCGGCCGTCTTCGTGGATTCCGGCCTGTGCCGCGGCAACGACGTAGGCGCTGGCCTCGACCGCGCGGGCCCGCTGAAGCAAGTGCCAGTGCGCCTTGCCGGTCGGCACGGTGAAGGCGGCGGGGATCGCGATGATATCGCAATGTTGCCGGCCGAGCTCCTCGAACAGCGCGGGGAAGCGGATGTCGTAACAAATCGCCAGGCCGAGCTTGCCGAGCGGCGTCTCGACCGTGACGACATCCTTGCCCGCAGCGTAGGCGCTGGATTCGCGCCAGGTTTCACCAGTGGCAAGATCGACGTCGAACATGTGGATCTTGTCGTAGCGCGCCGCGATGTCGCCGGACGAATCGATCACGAAGGCTCGATTGGCCCAGCGTCCGTCGTCACGGCGGATCGCCAGCGAGCCGAGTGCCACCCAAATCCCTGCATCCGCTGCCGCGGCGCGAGCCGCGGCAAGCACGGAATCCTGCGCCTGGGCCACGATGCGCGGAGTCGCGCGTTCGCGCTTGCGGTCAAGCAGGCCGGACATCTCGGGGGTGAACAGCATCGATGCCCCGCCCTGCGCCGCCGCACCGATCGCCGCGACGATCGTGGCGGAATTGGCCTCGGGATCGATGCCCGAGGTCATCTGCAGGAGGGCGACTCGCTTCATCAGAGGCCGAGCAGCGGATCGAGCCTACCGGTCCGATCGAGCGCGTGAAGATCGTCGCTGCCGCCGATCCGGGCACCGTCGATGAAGATTTGCGGCACCGTTATAGCACCGGGTGCGCGTTCGAGCATCTCGGACCGCCTGGGGCCACCCATGGTTATGTCGTATTCTTCATAGGACACGCCCTTGCCATCGAGCAGGCGCTTGGCCGCGGAGCAATAGCCGCAGCCCCATTTCGTATAGATTTCAACCTTGGACACGCGTTTTCCAATCCTACTTCGGCACCTCTTGAAAGCCGGCGCGGCTATCATATCTGAGTTCTCGTGTCATGGCCCGCAAGGCCTGTCCTGAGCGACAGCCGAAGGGGTGGCACACCGCCGGACGCGCCGCTCACGGGCTCCGGCAAACCGAAAATTGCTCATTGGAGGATTTTTGCCATGAATCGTTTCGACTTTGCCCCCTATCGCCGCAGCACCGTCGGCTTCGACCGGCTCTTCGACCTGCTCGAGAACACCGGCCGTAGCAGCGGCGACAACTACCCGCCGTTCAACATCGAACGCGTCAGCGACGATGCCTACCGCATCACCCTCGCCGTGGCCGGCTTCAAGCCCACCGACATCGACATCACGGCCCAGCAGAACCTCCTCGTGGTCCAAGGCAAGAAGCCCGAGGAATCGCGTGAGGGCCGCATGCTCCATGTCGGCATCGCCCAGCGCGGCTTCGAGCGGCGCTTCGAACTGGCCGACTATGTCCGCGTGGCCTCGGCCAACCTCGAGGACGGGCTCCTCGTGATCGACCTGATTCGCGAAGTGCCCGAGGCGATGAAGCCGAAGAAGATCGCGGTCGGCACCCAGGCCACGCTGAGCCTGGTCGAGGATGGCGAGAAGCGCAGCCAGGCAGCCTGAGCTGCGGCAACTCTCTAGGCTATTGATCCACGAGAGAATTCGGGGGTGGATCCGGGTAGATCCACCCCCGCGCCGTTATCGCCGCCCTGTCCCCCCTGGCCGCCCGGGTCGCAAGAGACGGCCGGACAAGGGACAAGCTGGGGGGTCGCGGTAGAGTTCCGGCGCGACCGATGTGGCCACATCCCATATCCGAGCAGGGAATAACATAGGTTAATTCCACCGCTTTCCGCCGCGGAATGCCTGGATTTTCCGACTATCCTTGCTTCGTCCGCAAAGAACGCGGCAACGTCAGACCAACCGCGATTGCTTGAGCGCCGCCTCGATGAAGCCGGCGAACAACGGGTGCGGATCGAACGGGCGGCTCTTGAGTTCCGGGTGGAACTGCACGCCGACGAACCACGGATGGTCAGGCCGCTCGACGATCTCGGGAAGCAGGCCATCGGGCGACATGCCCGAAAAGACCAGGCCGCCCTTCTCCAGCGGCGCTTTGTAGGCCGCGTTCACTTCATAACGGTGGCGATGTCGCTCGGAGATCGTCGTATCTCCGTAGATAGCCGCGACATGGCTATTGCCGGTGAGCCTGGCCTCATAGGCGCCGAGGCGCATCGTACCGCCAAGGTCGCCGCCATCGGCGCGTTGCTGCAACCCTTCGGGGCTCATCCACTCGGTGATGATGCCTACCACCGGCTCTTCGGTCGGGCCGAACTCCGTCGAGCTTGCGCCCGCAATGCCGGCGGCGCGGACGCCTTCGATGCAGGCCATCTGCATGCCCAGGCAGATCCCGAAGAACGGCACCTTGCGTTCGCGGGCGAATCTTACGCTCGCGATCTTGCCCTCGGTTCCGCGCTCGCCGAAGCCGCCGGGGACGAGGATGCCGTGCATCGGCTCCAGCTTGGCGGCGATCTCGGCATCGTCCTGTTCGAACAGCTCGGCGTCGATCCAGCGGATGTTGACCTTGACCCGGTTTGCCATGCCGCCGTGGACGAGCGCCTCGTTGAGCGACTTGTAGGCGTCGGGCAGGCCGACATATTTGCCGACCACCCCGATGGTCACCTCGCCCTCGGGGTTCTGATAACGGTCGACGATATCGATCCAGCGCGACAGCTCCGGCGCCGGCGAGGTCAGGCCGAAGTGGCGCAAGACCTCGGCGTCGAGGCCTTCGGCATGGTATTGCAGCGGCACCGCGTAGATGCTCGAGGCGTCGAGCGCCGGGATGACCGCTTCCTTCCGGACGTTGCAGAACAGCGCGATCTTGGCACGGTCGCTGTCGGGCAGCGGCTTTTCGCAGCGGCAGAGCAGGATGTCGGGCTGCACGCCGAGCGCTGTCAGCTCGCGCACCGAGTGCTGGGTCGGCTTGGTCTTCAGCTCTCCCGCGGCAGCGATGTAGGGGACCAGGGTGACGTGGACCGAGCAGGTCTGGTCCCGGCCTAGCTCGTTGCGCAGCTGGCGCAGCGCCTCGATGAAGGGCAGGCCCTCGATGTCGCCGACCGTGCCGCCGATCTCGCAAAGCACGAAGTCCAGATCGTCGGTGTCGCTGACCGCGAAGCTCTTAATCGCATCGGTGACATGCGGGATCACTTGGACCGTGGCCCCAAGGTAATCGCCGCGCCGTTCCTTGGCGATGATGTCGCGGTAGATTCGGCCCGAAGTGATATTGTCCGACTGGTGCGCCGAGACGCCGGTGAAGCGCTCGTAGTGGCCGAGATCGAGGTCGGTCTCGGCGCCGTCGTCGGTGACGAAGACTTCGCCGTGCTGATAGGGGCTCATCGTGCCCGGATCGACGTTTAGGTAGGGGTCGAACTTGCGGATGCGGACCTTGAATCCCCGCGCCTGCAGCAGCGCCGCGAGACTCGCGGCCATGAGGCCTTTTCCAAGCGAGGAGACCACGCCGCCGGTGATGAAAATGTACCGCGCCATGGGAGTCGAGCCTTAGTCATCGAAAGGGGGAACGGGCAAGCGCTGTCACGCCGGACCGTTGAATAATTCCACAGCGCCGTGCACCCGCAAGGGTGGTGCAGGAGCGAGCGGACTGCGAATGCGGCGAGCGGTCCGCCGACGAGCTTACTGCTTGACCGGGCCGCCCAGCGGATCGGCCGGAGCCGCGGGGAGCACCGGCGCCTGCGCCGGAGCCGCCGGGGCGCCTCGCTGGAGCGAGGTATCGACCTCGCGGCTCGATCCGGTGTTGACGGCCAGGGCCGCGAGCACGATGCTCAGCAGGACGAAGAGCCCCGCCAGGATCGCGGTGGCGCGGGTCAGGAAATCGGCTGCGCCCCGCGCCGACATCAGGCCCGACGGACTGCCTCCGACGCCCAGGCCGCCGCCCTCGGAGCGCTGCATCAGGATGACCCCGACCAGCGCGACCGCGATGATCGCCTGGAGAACGGTGAGGAAGATGTACAGGGACATGAAAATTCGTCTCTTCTAGCTTTGCCGCGCATCTAGGCGCTTGGACGCCCTGGCGCAAGTTGCCCCATGCGGATGGGGTCAGGCCTGCTCGGGACCAGCCGCAGCGACGACAATGCTCATGAACGATTCGGCCGTCAGGCTCGCCCCGCCCACCAGGGCACCGCGTACTTCGTCGGCGGCCAGGAGCTCAGCGGCGTTGCCCGCGTTGACCGAACCGCCGTAGAGGATCCGCACGAGCCTGCCATCTTCGCCGTAGATCTCGACCAGCTTGGCGCGGATTGCCCGGTGCATCGCCCCGACATCGTCAACCGACGGCACGCGACCGGTCCCGATCGCCCAGACCGGCTCGTAGGCCACCGCCAGCTTGCTCGCTTCGGCGGCGTTCTCGCCGCGCGGAAGCGAACCGTCCAACTGCGCCGCGACGATCACTTCTGCCGCTCCCGCATCGCGCTGGGCCTCGGTTTCGCCGACGCAGACGATGACCGAGAGGTCGCTCGCCTGGGCGACTTCGGCCTTGGTCCGGACCAGTTCGTCGTTTTCGCCGTGGAGCGTACGGCGCTCGCTGTGGCCAACGATGACGAAGCGCGCTCCGGCGTCGGCCAACATCGCCGCAGAGACGTCGCCGGTGAAGGCGCCGCTGGGCTCGGTGTGGCAATCCTGCCCGCCGACCGCGATATCCTCGACCGCCTCGGCCATGCCCTGAACTAAAGTGAAAGGCGGGGCCAGCCCGACCGCGACCTGCGGATAACGCGCCGCCGCGCGCCCGATCGCCCGCGCCTCGGCAAGCATGGCGCGCGTTCCGTTCATTTTCCAATTGCCGACGATATAAGGCCGATGAGGCATGAAATGTCCCTGCTGCGTCCCGTCCGGCCCCATTGTTCGGGACACGAATCCCTCCGAGACGGTCTTTCGCGCGCTGCTAGGCCAGGGGTGCGGGGCTGTCAAAACCCTAGCGACCGGCCGCGAGGGATCGCGGACACGCACGGCATTGCGATAGGCCGCGTTGCCGCTTAAAGCCCAGCGACTTGCCCGCTGTCCCGGCGTGGCGGACATTCAAGCGAAGCCTCGATGATCACGTTCTTCCGCAATCTCATCTTCTCCAAGATCGGCGCCGGCGTGACCGTCGCTTTCCTCGTGCTCATCGCCTTGGCCTTCGCGGCGGGCGACGTGCTGAACTTCGGCGGCGGAACCACGATCCAATCGAGCGATGAGGTCGCCCGCGTCGGATCGCGCAAGATCACTGCCGCGGAATACGAAAAGGCCGTGGTCGATGCCTTCAATCAGGAACAGCAAGCCAACCCGCGGCTGACCCGGGCCGGGTTCATCGCAATGGGCGGCGGCGAACTGGTGTTGAACCAACTGCTGGACCGCGCCGCGATGATCGATTTCGGGCGCAAGCATGGCATCGTCGCCGGCGATCGACTGATCGACAGCGAGATCGCCAAGCTGCCGGTCGCGCAAGGCGCCGACGGCCGCTTCAACCAGAAAGCCTACGAGGCATTTCTGAGACAGCGCGGCTTCACCGACAAGCAGGTGCGCGAGGATCTGAGCGCCAGCCTGGTCGCGCGCCAATTGCTGGTTCCCGCCAGCTTCGGGGCCAAGTTCCCCCAGGACGCGGCGCTGCGCTACAGCTCGTTCCTGCGCGAACGCCGCAAAGGGGCGATCGCGCTGCTGCCGTCGCAAGCCTTTTCCCCTGCGGCAGCGCCAAGCGAGGCCGAAGTCGCAGCCTATTACAATAAGACGCGGGCCGCCTACACCGTGCCCGAACGGCGGACGCTGCGCTACGCCATGATCGATGCAAGTGTGGTCAAGGCCGTCGCCGCCCCGACCGAGGCGGAGGTCGTCGCTCGCTATAATGCCGGCAAGGCCGCCTATGCGGCGTCCGAAACGCGCAAGCTCGTCCAGCTGGTCGTGCCGACCGAAAGCGCCGCACGCGCCGTGCTGGCCGAGACGGCGAAGGGCATATCGCTCGAAAACGCCGCGCGTTCGAAGGGGCTGGGCACTTCCGTCCTTAACCTCAGCAAAATCGCGCTGGCCAGCCAAGCCTCGCAAGCGGTCGCCGACGCCGCCTATGCCGCCAATGCCGGCGCAGTGGTCGGCCCGGCGCGTTCCGGCCTTGGCTGGCACTTGCTGCGGGTTGATGCGATCGATCGCAAACCGGCCCGCACGCTGGACCAAGTCCGCGGCGAACTGACCGCGCAGCTCGCTGAAGCCAAGCGCCGCCAGGCGCTGTCGGACTTCTCTGCCAAGATCGAGGAGGAGTTCGACAACGGCAGCGCCCTGTCCGACGTCGCCAAGGAGCTTGCGCTCACCCCGACCGTCACCGAACCGCTCACCGCCGACGGCAAGGTCTTCGGCAAGCAGGGCCAGTCGGTCCCACCCGAACTCGCCAAGGTGGTTCAGGCGGCCTTCGCGATGGAGCGCCAGAATCAGCCCCAGCTTGCCGAGATCGAGCCCGGCAAGAAGTTCGTCGTCTTTGACGTGACCCAGATCACTGCCGCCGCGCCGGCCCCGCTGACCGAGGTGAAGCCGCAGGTGGTCGCCGAATTGCAGCTCGAAAAGGGCCAGGTCGCCGCCAAGGCCGCCGCCGAGCGCGTCCTCGCCGCGACGAAGAAGGGCACCAGCCTGGCCGCCGCCGTCGCTCAACTTGGCGTGTCGGTACCGCCCGTCGACCAGGTCGACATGCCGCGCTCCGAATTGACCGCGCGCGGCCAGCAGCAGATTCCGCCGCCGCTGGCACTGCTGTTCTCGATGGCCCAAGGTACGGTCAAGCTCTACCCTGCCCCCCGCAACCGTGGGTGGTATCTGGTGGGGGTCACCCAGATCATCCCCGGCGCAATTCCGCCGAACGATCCGGAGGTCGTTCAGGCCCGCAAGGACCTGGGCCAGCTCGCCGGCCGGGAATATGCCGATCAACTGCGCCGCGCGATTCGCGAGGAAGTGGGCGTCACCCGCAAGGACAGCGCGATCAAGGCGGCGCTCGCCCAGGTGACGGGCGGCAATTGACGCGCTCATGACCGAAGGCACGACGACCGGACGCCCAGAGAACTGGTACGACGCGACGACGGCGCTCGGGCAAGGCCGTCCGGCGCTGATCTGGCGCAAGCTGATCGCGGACACCGAAACGCCGGTCGGCGCCGCGGTGAAACTGATCGTCCCGGGCCGCGGGGACTACCTGCTCGAATCGGTCGAGGGCGGTGCGGTGCGGGGGCGCTATTCCATGCTCGGGCTCGACCCCGACCTGGTGTTCCGCGCGACCGGCCACGCCTGCGAGATCAACCGGCAATGGCGCGGCGATGCGGCGGCCTTCGAGGCGCTGCCCGGCGACGCGCTTGCCGAACTGCGCGACCTGGTGAAGCGCTGCCGCATCACTGAAGTGCCGCAAGAGCTGCCGCCGACGTTGTCCTGCCTGGTCGGCTATTTCGGCTATGAGACGATCGGCCTGGTCGAAAGGCTGCCCCGGGCGCCGCAAGGCGGGCTGGCGCTGCCCGACATGTTGTTCGTGCGCCCGACGCTGATCCTGGTCTTCGACCGGCTCAGCGACGAGCTGTTCTGCGTTGCCCCTGTCTGGCCTTCCGAAACCGCGCCGATCCACGCCCTGGAAGCCGCGCAGGAGCGGATCGACGAGGCGCTACGCAAGCTCGCCGCGCCGGTACCTGCCGCAGATCGCGTTGCCGGCCTGCCCGAACCCACCCTCAGCCCTGTCCTGCCCGCAGGCAAGTACCGCGAAATGGTGCTGCGGGCGAAGGACTACATCGAGGCGGGCGACATCTTTCAGGTGGTCCTGGCCCAGCGCTTCACCACGCCCTTCGCGCTGCCTCCCCTCGCGCTCTACCGCAGCCTGCGCCGGGTCAATCCCTCGCCGTTTCTCTACTTCCTCGACCTGCCCGGCTTCGCCGCCGTGGGCTCGAGCCCCGAGATCCTGGTCAGGGTCCGCGACGGCGAGGTGACGATCCGTCCGATCGCCGGCACCCGCCCGCGCGGCAGGACCGCCGAGGAAGATGCCGCCAACCAGGCCAGCCTGCTCGCCGATCCCAAGGAACGCGCCGAGCACCTGATGCTGCTCGACCTCGGCCGCAACGACGTCGGCCGCGTCGCCGCGACCGGAACGGTGAAGGTCACCGACAGCTACACGATCGAACGCTACAGCCACGTTATGCACATCGTCTCGAATGTGGTCGGCCAGCTCGATACGGCGAAGCACGATTCGATCGACGCCGTCTTCGCCGGCTTCCCCGCCGGCACGGTGAGCGGCGCCCCCAAGGTGCGCGCCTGCGAAATCATCGCCGAACTCGAACCCGAGACGCGCGGCGCCTATGCCGGCGGCGTAGGCTATTTCGCGCTCGACGGTTCGGTCGACAGCTGCATCGTGCTGCGGACCGGCATCGTCAAGGACGGCGTCCTGCACGTCCAGGCCGGCGCCGGCATCGTCGCCGATTCAGACCCGGCCTACGAACAGCGCGAATGCGAGGCCAAGGCTGGCGCCTTGTTCGCGGCGGCGCGGGAAGCGGTGCGGGTGGCGTCCGAAGCCGATTTCGGGCAGTAGCCGCTTTTACAGAAGATTTGGCATGATCCTCGTCATCGACAACTATGACAGCTTTACCTGGAACCTCGTCCACTACCTGATGGAACTGGGCGCCGAGGTGGAGGTGGTGCGCAACGATGCGCTCACCGCCGTACAAGCGGTGGAGAGCGGCGCTCGAGGATTCCTGATCTCGCCGGGCCCCTGCACGCCCAACGAGGCAGGCATCAGCCTCGACCTGGTCGGCGCCTGCGCCGATGCGGAGAAACCGTTGCTCGGCGTGTGCCTCGGCCATCAGTCGATCGGGCAATACTTCGGCGGCAATGTCGTGCGCGGCGGGCTGATGCACGGCAAGGTCTCGCCGGTCAGCCATGACGGGACCGGGGTATTCCAGGGCCTGCCCTCGCCCTTCATCGCGACCCGCTATCATTCGCTGATCGTGACCGATATCCCCGACACCCTGAAGGTCAACGCCACGGCTGACGATGCCCACGTCATGGGCTTCCGCCATGCCAGCCTGCCAATCCACGGGGTCCAGTTCCACCCCGAATCGATCGCCACGGAACACGGCCATGCCATGCTGGCAAACTTCCTGCGCGATTGCGGGATCGAAGCACCAAGCACCATCGGCGAGGTCGCATGACCGCCCTGCCCTCCGTCGCCGTGCCCCTTACCGAGGATGAGGCCGAAGCTGCCTTCGCCGCCATGTGCGACGGCAAGGTATCGGACGAACAGATCGCCCGGTTCCTGGTGGACCTCTCCGACCGAGGCGAGACCGCTTCCGAGATCACCGGCGCAGCGCGGGCGATGCGGGCCCGAATGATCCCGATCACGGCCCCGGCCAACGCCATCGACGTCTGCGGCACCGGCGGCGACGGGATGCACACGCTCAATGTTTCGACCGCGGTCTCGCTGGTCTTGGCCGCCTGCGGGGTGCCCGTGGCGAAGCACGGCAACCGGGCGGCGTCGTCCAAGGCCGGCACTGCCGATACCTTCGAAGCGCTGGGCCTCGATCTCGACCGCGTGGCGGAAACTGCCGAGGCCACCCTGGCCGATCTCGGCATCTGCTTCCTCTTCGCGGGCAAGCATCACCCCGCGACCGCGCGGATATTGCCGATCCGCAAGCGCCTCGGTCGTCGCACGATCTTCAACCTGATGGGCCCGTTGGCCAATCCGGCGAAGGTGAAGCGCCAGCTCGTCGGGATCGCCCGGCCCGCCTACGTACCGATCTATGCCGAAGCGCTGTCCCGCCTGGGCAGCGAGCTCTCCTTCGTGGTCTCTGGCGACGAAGGGCTCGACGAACTCAGCCTGGCGGGGGGCAACGAGCTCGGCGTGGTGACGCCGAACGGCGTCCAGATGCAGCGCGTCCTGCCCGAGACCGCAGGCCTGCCGCTCGCCCCGGTCGAAGCGATCCGCGGCGGCGATCCCGCCTACAACGCGGCGGCGCTGCGCCGCCTGCTCCAGGGCGAACCCGGGGCCTACCGCGACGCCGTGCTGTTCAACGCCGCCGGCGCCCTGCTCGTGGCGGGCGAAGCGACCGACTGGCGTTCCGGCGTCGAGGAAGCCGCCGAGGCGCTCGACAAGGGCCTTGCCAATACGCTGCTGGACTGCTGGATCGCGGCGCTGAAATGACAGGCCCGATGACCGACAAGCTCCAGGAAATCTGCGCGACGAAGCGCGAGGAAGTCGCCGCGCGCAAGCCGCTGGCCTCGCTGGCCGAGCTCGATGCGCGGGCCGCCGGCCAATCCGCGCCCCGCGGCTTCCGCGCAGCGCTGGAGGCCAAGGCCGCCAACGGCTTTGCGCTAATCGCAGAGATCAAGAAAGCTTCGCCATCCAAGGGATTGATCCGAAGCGATTTTAATCCACCTGCCCACGCTCGCGCCTATGAGGCAGGCGGTGCCGCCTGCCTCTCGGTCCTCACCGATGCGCCCTACTTCCAGGGCCACGAGGACTACCTGATCGCCGCTCGCGCCGCCTGCGGCCTGCCGGTCCTGCGCAAGGACTTCATGGTCGATCCCTGGCAGGTCGCCGAGGCACGCGCGATCGGCGCAGACGCGATCCTGATCATCGTCGCCGCGCTCGACGACGCGCAGATGGCGGAGATTGAGGCCGCCGCGCTCGAGCGCGGGATGGACGTGCTTGTCGAATTCCACGACGAGGCCGAGATGGAATGCGCCGCCAGGCTGAAATCGCGGTTGATCGGTGTCAACAACCGCGACCTGCGCCATTTCGTCACCGACCTCGGCACGACCGAGCGCCTGGCGCCCCGCGCGCCCGAAGGCACCCTGCTGGTCGCCGAGAGCGGGATCAACCGCCACGCCGACCTGATGCGCCTCTCGGCCTGCGGAGCGCGGACCTTCCTCGTCGGCGAAAGCCTGATGCGCCAGGATGACGTCACGGCGGCAACCCGGACTCTGCTGAACGGCTAGTCCGGCATCAGTACCGGATAGAGCGAGAGCACCAGAAGTACCGCTGCCGTCAGGTTGAAGGCGCGGTAGGCCTTGGGCCGGTGCAGCAGGCGGCGCAGCTGCACCCCGGCGGCGGCCCAGACCACGACCGACGGGGTTCCCATCACCGCGACCACGGCCGTGACCGCCAGCGCCCCACCTACGCGATCCGTAGGCGGGACATAGACCGCCGCCATGGTCAGCGCTATCGTCCACGCCTTGGGATTGATCCACTGGAACGCCGCAGCCTGCCAGAAGGACAGGGGCCGTCCGGACGCTTCGGTTCGATCGAGCTGCGGCGGCGGGGCGACGGCAATGCGCCAGGCGAGATAGAGCAGATAGAGCGTGCTGGCGACCTTCAGCGCGGTCATCGCCGCGGGTATCGCTGCGATGACAGTGCCCACGCCCAAGGCGACGAGCATGACCATCAAGGTGAAGCCCAGCGCGACGCCCAGCATGTGGGGTCCGCTGCGCGCAAAGCCGAAGTTCGTACCCGATGCCATCAGCATCAGGTTGTTCGGCCCCGGTGTCATCGAGGAGACGAAGACGAAGGCAGAGAGCGCGACGAAGGTCTCGAGGGACAGCATGGGCTCGCGGTAGGCAAGTAGCCGGCGCTCGGCAAAGGCAATTTCGCACCGCGATGCCCCTGTCCTACAGTGATGCGATCTGCCATGACGCGGTCATGACAATCTGTTCGAAAGCAGCAGTATCCGGAGCGGGAATAAGCCGCGTCCCGGGAGCGGAAATTTTTCCTTGGACACTGTCCACTCCGTCCACTTGTTTATCCGAGCGGCCGTAAACATGAACGAACTCACCCATCTCGACTCGGAAGGCAAGGCGCGGATGGTCGATGTCGGCGGCAAGGCGGAAACCAGGCGGGTAGCGATCGCGGCCGGCCGGATCCGCATGTCGAGCGAGGCACTCGCCGCGATCCGTGACGGGCAGGTGCCCAAGGGCGACGTCCTCGCCGCCGCCCGGATCGCCGGGATCATGGCCGCCAAGAAGACTGCCGAGTTGATCCCACTGTGCCATCCGCTGGCGCTCGACGCAGTGACGGTGGACTTCGCCTTCGAGGAGGACGCGCTCGTCGCCAGCGCCACGGCCTCGCTCAGCGGGCGGACCGGGGTCGAGATGGAGGCGATGACCGCGGTGTCGATCGCTCTGCTTACCGTTTACGACATGGCCAAGGCGGTTGACAAAGGCATGGTGATCGACGGCGTCCGCCTGATCGAGAAGCGCGGCGGCAAGTCGGGTCACTGGCGCGCTCCAGATCTTCAGCCGACCAAGTGAAGCCGCCCCTTCCCCTCGCCGAGGCGCAGGCCCGGCTGCTTGCCCTGGCCGCGCCGCTGCCGGTCGAACATGTCGACGTTGCGAGCGCGCTGGGGCGCTACCTTGCCGAGCCGCTCTACGCGCGGCGGACGCAGCCGGCTTTCGATCTCTCGGCGATGGACGGCTATGCCGTGGCCCCCGGCGATCTGGCCGGGCCGTGGCAGGTTGTCGGGGAAAGTGCCGCCGGCCATCCCAGCAAGGTTCCCGCCGCTCCGGGCGAGCCGATCCGCATCTCGACCGGGCCGATCCTGCCCGACGGAGCCGGTGCGGTGATCGTCCAGGAGGACCTGAGCCGCACCGGCGACCGCCTGGTGCTGACCGGCGAGCCGCCCGCGCCCCAGGACAAGCACATCCGCCGGCGGGGAATGGACTTCGCGAGTGGGGGCGAGGTGCTTGCCGTCGGTACGCGGATCGGCCCCGCCCAGCTCGCCCTCGCCATCGCTGCCGGGCACAAGCATCTCGGCGTGCGCCGCCTGCCCCGTCTCGCGGTGCTCGACAGCGGCGACGAACTCGCCGCCGACTGCGAGAACTGCCCGCCGCACCAGATTCCCGCCAGTAACGGCGCCATGCTTGCCGCGCTCGCCCAAGCCGTGCCCTGCCGGATTACGCCGCTCGGCCCGGTGCCCGACGATCTTGGCGCGCTGGGCCGCGCGCTGGACGCGGCGGGTTCGGCCGATGTCATCGTTACCAGCGGCGGAGCCTCGGTCGGCGATCACGATCTGGTCCGGCCGGCACTGGAAGCCTGGGGCGCCGAACTCGATTTCTGGCGTATCGCAATCAAGCCGGGCAAACCGCTGCTGGTCGCGCGGAAAGGCCGCCAGCTGGTGATCGGCCTGCCCGGGAACCCGGTCTCGAGCTACGTCACGGCGTTCCTGTTCCTGCTGCCGCTGCTGCGGGCGCTGTCGGGCGCGAACAGCGCTCTGCCGACGGCGGTCATGGCGCGGCTCGGCGCACCGCTGGGTGCGGTAGGGGCACGGCAGGAGTTCGTTCGCGCGGTCTGGGACGGCCGGACGGCGACGCCGCTGCGGGTCCAGGACAGCGGCGCGCTGGCCAGCCTCGCCTCGGCCGATGTGCTCATCGATCGACCCGCCGGAGCCTCAGCCGCGGAGGCCGGGGAGGAGGTTCCGGTCTATTTGCTCGGAAACGGGAGAATCGCTTGACGGAACCGATTTGGTTGCCTAGATGTTCCTCATTCGTTCACGAACGGTGCTTTACGGAGTGCGCCAGATGTTGACCCGCAAGCAGCACGAGCTGATCCGCTTCATCCAGACCCGCCTGGAAGAGACCGGCGTATCCCCCTCGTTCGAGGAGATGAAGGAAGCACTGGACCTCAAGTCCAAATCGGGCGTGCACCGGCTGATCTCGGCGCTGGAGGAGCGCGGCTTCATCCGCCGCCTGCCCAATCGCGCCCGCGCGCTCGAAGTGCTGCGCCAGCCGGACGACGTAACCAGCGGGGCGAAGGCGCCCGCCACTCCGCGCAACCTGGTCGAACTGCGGCCCAAGGCGGCTCCGGCCCCGGTGGCCGCCAACGACGTCATCGAGATCCCGCTCCACGGCAAGATCGCCGCGGGCGTTCCGATCGAGGCACTGGAAAGCGACCGTTCGCTGCCCGTTCCCGCCGCGCTGCTCGGTCCGGGCGAGCACTATGCGCTGGAAGTCTCCGGGGATTCGATGATCGAGGCCGGAATTCTCGACGGCGACTATGCCCTGATCCGCCGGACCAACGTCGCCCGCGACGGCGAGATCGTCGTTGCCCTGGTCCGCGACGAGGAAGCGACGCTCAAGTACCTGCGCCGCGAGAACGGCATGGTCCGCCTCGACCCAGCCAACGCCGCCTACGAACCCCAGGTCTACCAGGCCGGCGAGGTCGAGGTGCAGGGCAAGCTCGCGGGATTGCTGCGCCGCTATCACTGACCGAACTTCGTCCCTGCGGAGGCGCCTTCGCGAGAGCGACTACGAAGTCTTCGCTGGCTTGGGCTCGTCCACCCGCCACCAGCCATGCTCGCCTTGTCCCTCGGCAACGGTCGCGACCTGTCCGCTCGTCAGATCGAGCGCCAGTCCCCCGGTCCGGTCAAGCAAGGTGCGGTCGGCCTTGAGCCACTGGGGCTGGCAGGACCGGGGCAGCCAGCGGTCGGCGATCACCAGGTCGGAGAGGTCGCACGCCGCAGCCAATCGGCGCTCCTCGACGCGTTCCCTGCTCCGCCCGATCAGCAGCCGCCAGGTCCGTCCTCCCCGGCGAAGCTCCACCGCGCAGAAGTCCGCGTTGCACCGCGCGCCGGGCCAGTCGGCCAAGGCGACGACCTCGCCCGACATGCCGGCGAGTTCGGTCAGGGTTTCGGCAGCGAACGAATCGCGGCTGTCGCGGAGCAGCAGCAGGCGGTTTCCGCCGTCTTCCACGATCCCGACATGATGCCCGTCGCCCGAGACCAGCAAGTCGGGTGGACGCAGCAGGGCGAGGCTCGCCGTCGCCAGCATCGCGGGGACGAGCCCCAACAGCCGCACCTTCCCGCGCCACAGCGCCAGCCACAGCGCGCCGGCCAGGAACAGCACGAAGGCCCAATTCCCCATCGCCGGCAATCGCGTCACGGCGCCGGGCTGGCCCGCGGTCCAGTGCGCGATGCCGAGCAGGAGGTCGAGCGACTTGCCGCAGAGCCACCAGGCCGGCGCGCCCGCCCCAATCGTGTCGAGCAGCAGGGCCAGGCCGATCAGCGGCATGGTCACGAAGGTGGTCAAGGGAATCGCGATCACATTGGCGAAGGCGCCGTAGACGCCGGTCTTGTGGAAGTGGAACAGACCGATCGGCAGCAGGGCCAGTTCGATCACGACGCCGGTGACCAGCAGCATGGCGAATTGCCGGAGGCCCCGCACCCACCATGCCTCGTCCCGCGGCGCCAGGAAGCGGCGCGCCGGGGCGCTTCCGACCAGGGCAACGATCGCGATGACCGCCCCGAAGCTGATCTGGAAGCTGGGGCCGACGACCGCTTCCGGCCAGAGCAGCATCACGCAGATCGCAGCGACCGCCAGCATCCTGAGCGACAGTGGCCCGCGCCCCAGGGTCAGCGCCAGCAGCACCAGCAGCGCGCCGATGCACGACCGCACCGTCGGCACTTCTGCCCCGGTCAGCAGGGTATAGCCGATCCCGGCCAGGGCAGCCGCGCCCGCCGCCAGGACCGGCAGCCGCACCCGCAGGGCCAGCCACGGCCACAGCGCGAGCAGCCGGATCGCCACGAAATAGACCAGGGCGACGACCGCGCTGACGTGGAGCCCGCTGACCGACAGCAAGTGCGTCAGCCCGGCGTCGCGCATAGCCTCCTCGTCGGAAGCGGCGATGCCCCCGCGGTCGCCGCTGGCGAAGGCCGCGGCGATCCCGCCCGCAGATCCGGCGAGCCGCGCGCGGATGTGCTCGGACAGGTTCCGCTGCACCCGTTCCAGGCTGGCGCTGGGCGGTGCGGGCGCGATCACCACGGGCGTGTTCAGGGCGGAGCCCGTCGCCGAAATTCCCGCGAACCAGGCGGTCCGAGCGAAGTCGTAGCCACCCGGGAGCATCGGCGGCGAAGGCGGCATCAACCGCGCGCGCAGCTTCACGACGGCCCCATCGGCCAAATCCGCCGGCGCCGCCTTGGCCGGAACGTTGACCCGGACCACGATCGGCCGACCGGTCTGCGGCTCCCGCGTGGCGAGCAGCAGCCGCACGCGATCCTCGGCAGGCTGGTCTTCGCGGCCGAGGACCTTGCCGCTAAGCTCGGCGACGATCGGCCGCGGGATCGCCGGCGCGCCGGCGATTGCCGACTTGGCCCAGACGGTCATGCAGCCCAGCGCGACGGCACCCGGCACGACGATCAGCGCCAGCCTCAGGAACGGAAAGCGGCCCAGCGGATGCATTCCGGCTGCCGCGAGAACCGCCGTTCCGAAGCAGGCCGCCACCAGGGCCAGCCACTGTGCCGGGTTGGCCAGGGCGAACCAGGCCGCGATCCCCGCGGCGAAGGCTACCGCGAGCCAGGGCCCCCGGTCGAAACCGGCGGTCCCAAGAAAACGCTCCAGCGCTTCGAGGCCGCTGGACAAGCGGTTTCGTCTGCGCCAAGGGCCATGCTGCATTGCAGCGCCCTCCGGCGCTTCACTGCCCCCTACCCCGGCTGAAATGGCGTCGCTGGCCATGCCGCCATAGGACAGGAAGAATCGCGGATGGCAAGTGCGGGCGCATCGAACGATCAGGCGGCGACCTCTCGCCCCGTCGTCACGCGTTTCGCTCCGTCGCCGACCGGCTATCTCCACATCGGCGGCGCGCGCACCGCGCTGTTCAACTGGCTCTACGCCCGCCACCATGGCGGCAAGTACCTGCTGCGCATCGAAGACACCGACCGCGCCCGCTCGACCGAGCCGGCGATCGCGGCGATCTTCGACGGGCTGGACTGGCTGGGCCTTGGGGGCGACGAGGCGCCGGTGTTCCAGTTCGCCCGTTCGGAACGCCATGCCCAGGTCGCCGCCGAACTGCTGGCTTCAGGCCACGCCTATCGTTGCTACCTGACCCCCGAGGAACTGGCCGAGCGCCGCGCGGCGGCCCAGGCCGACAAGCGCCCGTTCCGTCTCGCCAGCGAATGGCGCGACCGCACCGACGCGCCCGAAGGCAAGCCCTTCGTCGTACGCATCAAGGCCCCGCGCGAAGGCGAGACGGCAATCGAGGACCAGGTCCAGGGACGCGTCACGGTCGCCAATGCCGAAATCGACGACTTCGTCCTGCTCCGCTCCGACGGCACGCCGACCTACATGCTCGCCGTCGTGGTCGACGACCACGACATGGGCGTGACCCACGTGATCCGCGGCGACGACCACCTCAACAACGCTTTCCGCCAGCTCGTGATCCTGCGCGCGATGGGCTGGGAAGAACCGGTCTACGCCCACGTCCCGCTGATCCACGGATCTGACGGCGCCAAGCTGTCCAAGCGCCACGGCGCGCTGGGTGTCGACGCCTATCGCGACGAGATGGGCGTCCTGCCCGAGGCGCTGTTCAACTACCTCCTCCGCCTCGGCTGGGGTCACGGCGACGACGAGATCATCAGCCGCGAACAGGCGGTCGAATGGTTCGACATCGGCGATGTCGGCAAGGGTCCCTCGCGATTCGACCTGGCCAAGCTGCTCAATCTCAACGGCCACTACCTGCGCGAGGCCGACGACACGCGCCTCGCCGCGCTGGTCGCGCCGCTGATCGCCGAGGCGGTCGACCTGCCGCTGCTCGAGCAGGCCATGCCCTTCCTCAAGGTGCGCGCCAAGGACACGCTCGAGCTCGCCTCGAGCGCTGCTTTCCTGTTCCGCCGGCGCCCCCTCTCGCTCGACGAGAAGGCCGCCGCGCTGCTCACGCCGGAGGCACGCGGCTTGCTGGGCCGTATCCAGGCTCGCCTGGAAGCCCAAACCGACTGGACAACCGAGGTTCTGGAGGCCAGTCTCAAGGCGATGGCCGAAGACCTGGGTCTCGGCCTCGGGAAGCTGGCTCAGCCGCTGCGCGCAGCGCTGACGGGCCAGACGACCTCGCCGGGAATTTTTGACGTACTCGTACTGCTCGGCCGCGAAGAAAGCCTGGCGCGCATCGCCGCGCAGGCCGCGGCGGAGCAGGCGCAAGGCTAGAAGGAGAACACAGGTGGGCGATAGTGCAAAACTGAACATGGGCGGCGCGGAATTCGACTATCCCGTGCTGAAAGGCAGCGTCGGCCCCGACGTGATCGACATCCGCAAGCTCTATGGCCAAACGGGCGCCTTCACCTTCGACCCCGGCTTCACTTCGACCGCCAGCTGCGAAAGCGCGCTGACCTACATCGATGGCGACCAGGGCGTACTGCTCCACCGCGGCTAGCCGATCGGCCAGCTGGCCGAGCATTCCAGCTTCATGGAAACCAGCTACCTGCTGCTCAACGGCGAGCTGCCCTCGGCCACCGAGCTCGAGGACTTCACCCGCACGATCACCCGGCACACCATGCTGCACGAGCAGCTCAACAGCTTCTACAGCGGCTTCCGCCGCGACGCGCACCCGATGGCGATCATGTGCGGCGTGGTCGGCGCGCTCTCGGCGTTCTATCACGACAGCACCGACATCTCCGATCCCGTGCACCGCAAGATCAGCTCGCACCGCCTGATCGCCAAGATGCCGACGATCGCGGCCATGGCCTACAAGTATTCGGTCGGCCAGCCGTTCGTCTATCCGGACAACAAGCTGTCCTACACCGGCAACTTCCTGCGCATGACCTTCGGCGTGCCGGCGGAAGAATACGAGGTGATCCCGGCGGTCGAGAAGGCGATGGACCGGATCTTCATCCTCCACGCCGACCACGAGCAGAACGCCTCGACCTCGACCGTGCGCCTCGCCGGTTCGTCGGGCGCCAACCCCTTCGCCTGCATCGCGGCCGGCATCGCCTGCCTCTGGGGCCCGGCCCACGGCGGCGCCAACGAGGCGGCGCTGAACATGCTCAAGGAGATCGGCACCCCCGATCGCATCCCCGAGTACATCGCCCGCGCCAAGGACAAGAACGATCCGTTCCGCCTGATGGGCTTCGGCCACCGCGTCTACAAGAACTACGATCCGCGCGCGACGGTGATGCAGAAGACCGTGCGCGAGGTGTTCGACGCGCTGAAGGTCAACGATCCGCTGTTCGAAACCGCGCTGCGCCTTGAAGAAATCGCCCTGTCGGACCCCTACTTCGTCGAGAAGAAGCTGTTCCCGAACGTCGATTTCTACTCGGGCATCATCCTTTCGGCGATCGGCTTCCCGACCACGATGTTCACCGTGCTCTTCGCCCTTGCCCGCACCGTGGGCTGGGTCGCGCAGTGGAACGAGATGATCAGCGATCCCGGCCAGAAGATCGGCCGCCCGCGCCAGCTCTACACCGGCCCGACCGAGCGCGACTACGTGCCCGTCGGCCAGCGCTGATCGCCAAGAAAATCGGAGGAGGCGCGTCCCGCGGGGCGCGCCTTTTTCGTTGCCGCTTCGTCAAGCTCGGCATCAGCGGATGTGGTGAGGTCGGCCAGACCAGGTCCGCTCGTCTGAGCTCGTCGAAGGCCGCCTCAGACGTCCGCCGGCACTTCCAGGATGAAGCGGGCACCCTGCCCCGGCGCGCTCTCGACCGTCAGATCGCCACCCATGGCCCGGGCCAGGCGTCGCGAGATGTAGAGCCCGAGGCCCGACCCCCCGTCCCCGCTGCGTCCCAAGCGCTCGAATTTCTCGAACACGCGGACTTGGTCGTCCTCACTCAGTCCCTGGCCCTGGTCGGCAACGATCGCGCAGGCGCGATCTCCTTCCCGCTCGACACGGACCCACAACCGCGAGCCCTCGGGCGTGTAACGGATCGCATTGCCGATCAAGTTGAGCAGCACCTGGAGCACGCGACGGAACTCGGCCACCGCCGGAAGGGTCTCGCCGGGACGCGGCGCGTCGATCGATATCCCGCGCTCCCGTGCTCGCACACCGAGGATGCCGGCTGCCTGGCGCGCGACTTCGGCGAGATCGATAGCATCCGGTGCCGTGGTGAAACCTTCAGACTCTACGACTTCGAGATCCGCCATGTCCTCGACCAAGGCCAGCAGATGTTGCCCGGCCGAGGCGATGTCGGCGGCGTAGGCGGTGTATTCTTCGGCCAGCGGCCCGGCCATGCGGGTGCGGATGGTCTCGGCCGTCGCGATGATCCGGGCGATCGGCTGGCGCAGGACGGGTGCGAGGTCGGTACCGACCAAGCGGTGGGCGTCGGCCGCGCTTGACGCGTTGACGACGGCGGATCCCGGCAGGGCTAGAGGGGTCTCTGGAACGAGGTAGAGTTCGAACCCGGAAGGCTCCTCACCCGGCACTTCGATCGGTACCAATGCGGCCTTCCAGCGGCGCTCCGAACCCTCGATCCGCAGTTGCGCGCCGTCGAGCAATCGCCAATGCAGCGGCTGGCGATGCCCGTCGCCCTCGATGGAGACGAATTCGGTCCAGGCCCGACCGACCCCTGCTCGCATCGCGGTCAGCAGCAATCGCAGATCGGCGGCCTCACTCTCCACGGCAAGCACGCCCTGCCGCGCATCGAGCCTTGCGCCCAGCTCGGCAACGGTCCGATCGATCTCGGTACGGCGGCGCAGCGCCGCATCGGGATCGTCGGCCGGGAGCGGCGCGGTGCGCCAGTTGCGGATAGTGATATGGCAGGCGGCCTCGCCCTCTCCGGGTTCGACCTCCACCCAAGCGGTAACCGCCTCAGCGCCGTCCTGGGCGTGAATCGGCCGCGCCAGCTTGAGGCCGAAGCGCCGCGCCTTGCGGACCGCCTCAAGCAGGGCGGGAATGGCGATGACACCGGGCAAATCGCCGCCGCAACGCAGTTGCAGGCCCGCTAGCGGCTCCTCGGCGGAGACCAGACGGTCCCGCTGATCGCTCACAGCGCGGGCGAGGACGATCCCTCCGCTCATCGATCGCCCTCAGCCGCTCTCAACGTCCCGGCCAGGAGTTCGGCGGCGCGATCGGCGCCGATGCGCTCCCATTGAGTGCCGGCCGCGGCATCCGGATAGAGCAACAGCAGCTGTGCTTCGATCGCCTCGCGGTTCAGGCCAGCCACCCGCAAGGCCAACGCCAGCCGCGCGCAAGACGCACCGCCGAGCGAAAGCAGGATGACGTCGCGATCCTGGCCCGACGCGAGCGCCAGAGCCGTCGCGAAGAGCGCGATGCCGGCGTGCGGCACGGCCAGCGTGGCTATGGCACCCCCGCCCATCCCGGTCACCAAGCGTGCCGCGAGGGCGATGCGGGTAGAACTTTCGTCGTAACGGGCTCGAAGTGCCGCCTCGGCCTCGGCAACGCGGCCCTTGTCACCGCCGATAGTCCGCAGCGCGACCAAAGCCCCATGCAGCAGGTCCGCGGGCAGTTCGTGTAGCGGCAGTTGCATTCGTCGTTGGGTCTGGGCGAACCGTGCCTGAGCTGCCAGTAGGTGCATCGCCAGACCCGAAGTCGCCTCGTCGTCCGAGGCGAGCAGGGCCTGGAGCAGCGGTGGCAGGGCCGGATCGAGGGCCAGGCGCACCTGCAGCCGCTCGGTCAACTGCCATTCCAGCGCGAGGGCGTGAAGATGGCCGAGCAAGCCCGGCAAGTGCAGCAGCGCCGCACTGAGATCTTCGAAGGCTGCCGGATCTGGTGCAACCGGATCGGGTTTAGCGGTCACTGGAACCAGCAATTGGGTCGCCAGATCGCCCACTCCGCCGCGCACCCGCGCCACGATCTCGTCAGTGAAAGCGCCGGAGTGCTGTCCCGCTAGCAAGTGGCGCAAGATCGGCACCGCCGAATCCAGGAACGCGTCGCCACGCGCGAGCTCGTCGCGCAGCACGGCATCGACCGGCTCTTCGCTCGGCAAGGCGGCGTTCTGGATCATAGCCTTTCCATAGCACGCCGTGGTTAAGGTCGCGTTAGGCGCGATGGCCGGTCCGGCCACGCCGCGCCAAGCACTGCGAGGGCAACGACCAGCGCGGCGATCCAGCCCGCAGGCATTCCGCCTGCCACCCCGACGACGAAGGCGAGGAGCAGACAGATCAGGCCCCGATCCTGGAGCCAGGCGGCCCACCGTCGGGCGACGATCTGGGGCAGCAAGCGAAGCATGGCAATGAGCATGATCGCGGGGAACGCATGGAGAAAGGCGTCCTCGCCGATTTCGGGCGGCCGGCTCCAGCTGAGGATCAGGACGAGGGTGATGTCCATCGCCCAACCGAACGACAGTTCGCGCGGCAGGACCGAGCGCGGCAAGTTGAGCGATTGGCGCTCGATCCGCAGTAGCAGCCTGGCCGCGCGGCCCACGACGTCGGCCGAGGTGCACAGCATCAGTGCGAAGACGGTCGATTGAAACCATCCCGCGCCCCCGCCCAGCAACAGCAGGACAACGGCCAGGATGCCGACCGCGTTGCCGCCGCTACCCGAATGCATCAAGGCCGGCCCGATCGTCCGCGCGGCCACGCGGGCGACGAACTCGCTGGCCGAGGTCAGGCCGCTCAGGCTGGTTTGTTCACGGAACAGTTCCGCCTCGGCGCGCTGGGCTTCGCCTTCGTCGCGGATCAGACGCCAAGCGCCGGCGTCGTGAAGGCTCGTTGGCAGCATCCGCTGCGCCACGCCCGACTGCAAGGCGATCCGCTGGAGCGAGGACATGACGTCGCAATCGCCTGGCAGTTCGGCAAGCCGCTCGACCAGCGCCCCAGGCATGCGCATCGCACCTGCCGCGGCGTGGTTGAGGTCGATCCGTTCGAACCCCGCGGGCTGACCGATCTCGATCGGTTGGACCAAGACGCCCTGCCCCACCTCGATCTGCGAAACTGCGGCTTCAGGCGCAACCAGCAGGCCGTCGGCAAGAACGATCAATTCATCGTTGGCCGCTATGAGGCCGATGAGGCCCCGGTGCCCTGAGATGACATGGAACCGCGCCCCATGGTCCTCGGCGACGTGCTGCAGTTCGACCAGGCCGGGTTGCAGACCGCGGGCAACGCAAACGATCCGTTCACAGCCCAGGGCGAGCACTATCGCCAGCTGATGGCGTGCCAATGCGATTCCGCCCACGCGCAGGAAAGCGCGCGGTAAGGCCAGGTCCGGCCCGGCCGGTTCCATCATTGTCAGCAGCGCGACGCGCAGGATGCTTCTCCGAGCAGGATTGCCGGCTTCTAGAGCATCGCGCGCGAGGGTGGGAAACGGTTTTTCACCGGCAGGTCAGGCGGCCGCGAATTCTTCGAGGAAGCCTTGCATGCGCCGCACGATCCCTGGCTCGCCCGGTGCGGATTCGAGGGCCTCGTCGGCCAGAACGACCAGCGGTTCGGCGTGGAAGCTGACGGCGAGGCCTTTAAGACGCATGGCCGCGACCTGCCAGTTGCCATCGCAGCGGGCCCGGCGAAGGAGATCGATCTGGCGGGTGAGGCTTTCGATGAAGGCGGCGCGCAACTCCGCAAAGAGCGCCGCGTCTTCGCCGGCAGCCGCCGCCAGGGTGGCATCGAGAGCACCTGCTTCATAGGCCATTCGCAACGACTAGTCGCACAAAGTTAATCCGGGGTTTATTGCAAGCCGAGGCGTGGTATCCTGAGGTCATGAACGGGGGATCGCGCATCATCGCCTTCGGATCGGGATCAGAAGACCCGCAGCCGGACCATCAATCGCAGCTTGCCGAGGGCGAGCCGGATGCGGCCGACCGGCCGGTCGACGCCGCTTGGGAAGAGGTGCCCCCGGCCAAATCTCGCACCACGCTCTATCTCGGCGCCCTGGCCCTTGCGGGCATCGCCGGGTGGACCGCTTTCTTCGCCTGGGCCAACGGTGCTCAGCTGATCGCGGGGATAACCCCGCAGCAGGGCATCGCCCTCGTGTCCTCCTGGGCCCCCCCGGTGGTGGTGGCCTGCCTGGCCTGGTTGATCGCACTGCGAACCAGCACCCGCGAGGCCGGGCGCTTCACCGACGCCGCCCGCACACTTAGGCTCGAAGCCGATCACCTCGAGCGGCGCCTGTCGACCGTAAATCGGGAGCTCAGCCTGGCCCGCGAATTCATCGCCGCCCAGACCCGCGACCTCGATTCCCTGGGCCGAATAGCTGCCGAGCGGATTTCACTGCACGCCGAACGGCTCGACGGACTGATCAAGTCCAACGGCGCGCAGATCGATGCCATCGCCAACGTCAGCGAAACCGCGCTCGACAACATGGATCGGTTGCGCGGCAGCTTGCCGGTGATCGTCAGCTCGGCCAAGGATGTGACGAACAACATCGGCAACGCCGGCCGAACGGCTCACGGACAGCTGCAGGAATTGATCGACGGCTTCAACCGGCTCAACGAGTTCGGCCAGGCTAGCGAGCGGCAGGTCCAAACGCTGCGCACGAGGATCGACGAAACCATTGCGCTCTTTTCCGAGCAGGCCGAGGTCGTGGAGGACAAATTCACCGCTCGTTTCGCGGCCCTCGATCGTCAGAGCAGCGAATTCCGCTCCCGGCTTGACAGCCACGAAGTCGAAACCTTGGCCGCAATTCGCAACCGTGCGAGCGCGCTGAGCGAAGAGCTCGAAGCGACGCGCCGCCAGCTTGACGAGCACGAGAGCGAAAGCCTGACGTCGCTGCGCGCGCGCCTCTCCGCCCTGCGTGAGGAAACCACTGCGATTGCCCGCGCCCTGCGCGATGGCGAAGGCACGGCGCTGACGGGCTGGCGCGAAGCCGTTGCCAGGCTCGACGGCGACATGCGCGACATGGCGGCCAGACTCGACGAAACCAACCGTAAAACGGTCGAAGCCGGGGCAGAGCAATTCGCCAGGTTGGGCGAAGAAGCCGAGCGCTTCGAGACTGAGCTGGCCGAACTCGGCCGACGCTTCGAGGCCGAGATTGCCGAGCGCCGCATCCGCGCGACGGCCGCAGAAGAAGCGGCTCGCACGCGCCTGCGGGAGAGCCTCACCGAATTGGATGCCGACCTCGCTCGCCGCCGCACCTTGGTCGATGAGGCCAACGCACGCTCGCTGACGGTCGTCCGGGCGCAATTGGCCGACTTCGACGCCGAGATCGCGGCTCGCCACGCCGAGCACGAAGCTCATTCGCAGCGCCTGGTCGAGCACGGGGCGCGGGTAGCCGAACACCTTGCCGAATTCGCCGCCCAGATGCGCGCGGCGGCCGAGCAGGGCGAAAACGCCGAGGCCACGCTCGCCGCCAGCCTCCAGACGCTTGCGGCACGCCTCGCCGACGGCCGCGCCGTGGTCGCCGACACGGACCGGGCGATCCTCTCGCTGACCGACAGCAGCGTCCGCCTGCTCGAACTGATCCAGGCCGGCGCGACCCATGCCAGGGTAGATCTGCCCGCGGCGATCGAGGCCGGCGAGCAGCGGCTCGAAACCGCCGAGGCGCGCGCCTTCCTCCTGCGGGACCTCGCGAACGAAGCCGCGGCCAAGAGCGCCGAGCTGTCCAACCATGTCCTGCTCAGCCAGCACACGCTGACCGAGGCGACCAAGGCGCTCGGCGTGCTGCATGGCGGGATCGACGAAAGCACCGAGAACCACGCCGCCAAGCTGGCCGAGGTCCAGGCCCTGCTCGACCAAGCCCAGGCCAGCAGCGCCGCCCTGAGCGAACGCGCCGCCGGTGCGCTTAGCGAGGCGATCGCCCAGCTCGCCGCCGCCGCGCAGGCCGCCGTCGCTTCGATCGAGCAGGGTAGCGCCGGGGCCGTCGCCGCGGTCGCTCAGCAACTCGGCGAGGCCAGCGCCGCCGCGCTCGACAAGGTCATGCGGACCCGCGCCGCGGAAGCCGCCGGGCAGCTCGAACAGGCCGCCGCGCACGCCGCCGGCGTCAGCCGCGAGGCTGCGATCCAACTCCGCGATCAACTGGCCAAGGTCAACGAGCTGGCGGGCAACCTGGAGCGCCGCGTCGCCCATGCCCGCGAGCGCGCCGAGGAGCAGGTCGACAACGACTTCGCCCGTCGCTCGGCGCTGATCACCGAAGCGCTCAACAGCCACGCGATCGACATCGCCAAGGCGCTCGACAGCGACGTTTCGGACACCGCCTGGGCAGCCTATCTCAAGGGCGACCGCGGCATCTTCACCCGCCGTGCAGTGCGCCTGCTCGACACCGGCGAGGCGCGCTCGGTCCTGCAGCTCTATGATGGCGACCGCGACTTCCGTGACCACGTCAGCCACTACATCCACGATTTCGAGGCGATGTTGCGCCAGCTGCTGTCCACCCGCGACGGCCACGCCCTGGGCGTGACCGTGCTGTCTTCGGACATGGGCAAGCTCTACGTCGCGCTCGCCCAGTCGATCGAGCGGCTGCGGGATTGATCAGTCCGCTATCGTCAGTCCGTCTTGGAGCCGTCGTAAGCTGGCGGATCACCGAAGAAATCGAGATCCTTCACGGTCAGCCAACCTTCGACGTAGTTGGCATAATACAAAACGAAGCAAATCGTCGCGACCACGGTCGCGCGCAAGGCGATCCGCCTGGGCGAAAAGTTCGCCGGCGCGCTCTCGGCCTGGCCCGGAATCTTTTTCAGCCCCGCCTCGTCGTGCGTGCGCACGCCAAAAGGCAGCACCAGGAAGGCGCAGAACACCCAGAACAGAGCGTAGATCGCAAGGATAGAGGTCCACTTCATGCATCGATCTCCCCGAGCAGCATCACCTGGACCTGCGGCTTCTTGCCCGACCAGCGCTGCGCGGCGCGGCGCGCGGCGAGCCGGGCCGCCTCGGTCACCGCGCCGACATCGCGGCGGGCCTTGCTTTTGAGCTTGGCGATCGCCTCCGCGACGTCGCCCTCGGCCTCGTCAACGAAGTCCGCGTAGTCTTCGTCGAGCGGCAGGCCGACGCCGGAGACGCGGACCTGCCCGCTCTCGCCCACGGCGACTACGACAAGACCGTTGGCCGCCAAGCGCCCGCGCATGACCATGGCCTCACCATTGGCCGGCGCGATGATATCGCCATCGAGCACCAGGCGCCCGGCCCGGACCTCCCCGAACTTGCCAGGCCTGCCCGGCGCGAGGCGGACGAGATCGCCATTCTTCTGGACCACGGCCTGAGGAATGCCGGTGGCAAGGCCCAGGCGGGCCTGCTCGGTCATGTGCCGCATCTCGCCGTGGACCGGCAGCAGAATTTCGGGTCGCAGCCAACCGTATAGCGCTTCCAGCTCCGGGCGGCCGGGATGACCGGAAACGTGGATTGGGCTCTGCCGGTCGGTGACCAAGGTGATGCCGTCCCCGGCCAGCTTGTTCTGGATGCGGCCGATGGCGATCTCATTGCCGGGGATCTGACGGCTGGAGAACAGCACGACATCGCCGCTGCTCAACTTGATCGGGTGCGAGCCCTCCGCGATCCGCGACAGCGCGGCGCGGGGTTCGCCCTGCCCGCCGGTAGCGATGATCAGGACTTCGCCACGCGGCAGGTCGTTCACCGACTCCATCCGTACGATCTCTGGCAAGTCATGCAGATAACCGCTGGCCTGTCCGGTTTCGATCATCCGGTCGAGCGAGCGTCCGGCTACGCAGAGCTTGCGCCCGGTCGCCTCGGCCACGGCTCCCAGCGTCTGGATGCGGGCGACGTTGGAGGCGAAGGTGGTGACCAGCACCCGCTTGCCCTTGTGCTTCTTCACCTCGGCCATCAGGCCGCGGAGGACTTCGCCCTCGGAGCCCGAGGGTTCCGGATTGAACACGTTGGTCGAATCGCAGACCAGGGCCAGCACGCCCTCGTCGCCGATTTCGGTCAATTCCTCGGCGGTGGTCGGCTCGCCGATCTGCGGCTCGTCGTCGAGCTTCCAGTCGCCGGTATGGAAGATCCGGCCGTAGGGGGTGTCGATCAGCAGAGCGTTGCCCTCGGCAATCGAGTGCGCCAGCGGCAGGTAGCTGACGATGAAGGGGCCAAGATCGAAGGGATCGAGGTGGTCGATCACGCGCAGCTCGACCTTGCCGGCCAGGCCTGCCTCCTCGAGCTTGGCGCGCACGAGCCGCGCGGTGAACGGCGTCGCATAGAGCGGTACGCCGAGTTCCTCGGCAAAGTAGGGAACCGCGCCGATGTGATCCTCGTGCGCGTGGGTCAGGACGATGCCGAGCAGGTCCTTGGTCCGCTCCTCGATGAATTCCAGGTCAGCGAAGACCAGGTCGACCCCGGGGTATTCGTTGCCGCTGAAGGTCATGCCGAGGTCGACCATCAGCCACTTGCCATCGCAGCCGTAGAGATTGACGTTCATGCCGATCTCGCCCGATCCGCCGAGCGCGCAGAACAGCAGTTCTTTTCCAGGTTTCAAAATTCTTCTTCTTTCTTATCGTCATTCCCGCGAAGGCCGGGCCCCATCTGATGAGCTTGCGTCTGTCGCCATGTCAGGAGATGGGTTCCCGCCTTCGCGGGAATGACGAGCTATATAGGGGTGCCCTCTAGGCTTTGACAGCCCGTTCCGCCAGCAGCGCCAGGCCGTCGAGCGTGAGGTCGGCGTCCACCGCGTCGAAGATCTCGGTAGCCTCGTCGAAAAGCACGGCCAGGCCGCCGGTAGCGACGACCTTGGCCGGACGGCCGATTTCGGCGCGGAGACGGGCGATCAGGCCTTCCATCATCGCGACATAGCCCCAGAATACCCCGATCAACATGGCGTCTTCGGTGTTGCGGCCGATCACGCTGTCGGTCTTTGGTACCTCGATCGCGATGCGCGGCAGCTTGGCGGTGTTGCCGACCAGGGCATCGAGCGACAGGTTGATGCCCGGCGCGATGATCCCGCCCTTGTAGGCACCGTGGAAGTCGATGACGTCGAAGGTCGTCGCCGTGCCGAAGTCGACCACGATCAGGTCGCCCGGATGCTTGTCGTGAGCGGCGATGGCATTGACCAAGCGGTCGGCGCCGACGGTGCGCGGCTCCTCGACGTCGATGTCGATGTCGAAGGCCAAGGCACCCTCTCCCGCGACCTGGGCTTCGAGGAAGAAATAGTGCTGGGCTAGGACCTGAAGGTTATGCAGCGCCCGCGGAACAACGGTGGAAATGACGATCTGCTTGACCGCCTCGCGCGCCACTCCGCGGATGGCCAGCAACTGCATCAGCCAGACGGCATACTGGTCTGCGGTGCGGCGCGGATCGGTATGGATGCGCCAACGCGCCTTGATCTGGCGTCCATCGTAGAGCGCGAAGACGACGTTGGTGTTTCCGACATCGATAGCGAGCAGCATATCAGGCAATCCTAACCTCGCCGGCGTGAATGACACGCGGGGTGCCGTCCGCCAAGCGGAGTTGCAGCGCACCGGCATCGGTCAGACCGGCGAAGGTGCCGGACAGGCGCTCATCCCCGTCGTCGGCCTCCAGAGAGGTGCCTACCGGATGCCCCACCGCAGCCCAGCGGCTGACGATCGGGCCCAGGCCGAAGCTGCGCCAGCGGTCAAGATCGGTGGCGAACTGGCGGGCGAGATCTTGGGCAAAGGCGTCGCGGTCGGTCGCCGCACCGAGATCGGCCAACGAGGTCGTCGCGCGGTCGGCAAGCCGCGGTGCCTGGGCGAGATTGACGCCAATCCCGACGATCACTGCCTCGCCGACGCGCTCAAGCAGGATGCCGGCCAGCTTGGCGTTGCCGACAAGGACGTCGTTGGGCCACTTGAGCACGGCGGGTTCGGCCAGCTTGGGATTGACGACCTCGTGCAGCGCGAGGCCCGCGACCAGCGCCAGGGTCTCGGGCGAAGGATCGCCGGGGCGCAGATGGACGACGGTCGAGCCCATGAAGTTCCCTGCGCCGTCCTGCCAGTCGCGGCCGAGGCGGCCCCTGCCCGCGGTCTGGCGATCGGCGATCAGCCAGACGCCTTCCGCGACCCGCCCGCCCCGGGCGAGCTGCGCGGCAAGGTCCGCGCTGGTCGAGCCGGTCTCGGGAACGACCTCGAGCAAATCAGACGGCGTGGAACAGGGCGGCGGCCGCGCCGTCGGCCAGCTTGCCGAGCCAGGCGGTCAGGAGGTAGCCGAGCGGCGAGAGGAACACCGCCGACAGGGTCAGCAACACGCCCAGGGAGCGCTCGCTGCGGCCGGTGATCGTGCCGGCGGGCTCATCGAAGTACATGATCTTGACGATCTTGATGTAGTAGAACGCACCGATCACGCTGGCAGCAATGCCGATCGCCGCGAGCGCCAGGAGGTTCGCCTGGACCGCGGCCTGGAAGACCACGAACTTGCCCCAGAAGCCGAACAGCGGCGGAATGCCCGCCAGGCTGAACATGATCATCGCCAAGGCCAGAGCCAGGCCCGGACGGGTCCGCGACAGGCCGGCAAGCTGGGCGATGTCCTCGACCTGCTCGCCTTGCGCATCCTTCAGCATCAGCACGGCTACGAAGCCGCCGACCGACATGACGCAGTAGATCGCCAGGTAGACCAGCATGCCGCTCGCGCCCTGCGGCGTCGCGGCGGCGAGACCGATCAGGATGAAGCCGACGTTGTTGATCGCCGAATAGGCCAGCAGGCGCTTGATGTTGCGCTGCCCGATGGCACCGAGCGCGCCGACGACGATCGAGGCCAGGGCGGCGAAGATCACGATCGGCTGCCAGGCATTGATCTGGTTGCCGAACGGATCGAGCGCGACGCGGATCAACAGGGCCATCGCGGCGATATTGGGGGCGGTGGCGAAGAAGGCGGTGACCGGGGTCGGCGCGCCTTCATAGACGTCGGGCGTCCACATGTGGAACGGCACCGCGGCGATCTTGAAAGCCAGGCCGGCGAGCACGAAGACCAAGCCGAACATCGCGCCGGTCGACAGCGAGCCGTCGAGCGCGGCCCGGATGCCGCCGAAGCTGGTCGTGCCGGTGAAGCCGTAGACCAGGCTGACGCCGAACAGCAGGATGCCGCTCGCGAGCGCGCCGAGCACGAAGTACTTGAGCCCCGCCTCGGCCGAACGCTCGTCGGTCCGCAGGAACGCGGCGAGAACATAGGCGGCGAGCGAGTTCAGCTCGAGTCCGATGTACAGCGTCAGCAGGTCGCCGGCCGAGACCATCAGCCCCATGCCGAGCACGGCAAAGAGGATCAGGATCGGATATTCGCCGCGCATCGCCTTGATCCGGTCGAAGAAGGCCGGGGCGACGATCAGTGCGGCGCCCGCCCCCGCGTAAGTGAGCAGCTTGGCGAAGGCGGCGAATGCATCGGCGCGGTACTGCCCGTGGAAGGCGATCGTGTCCGGACCGGAGGCACCGCCACAGAGGATCGGCGCGACTAGGAAGGCGGTGCCGACCAGCGTCGCGACCGCAAGGATCGAGATCAAACGGCTCGCCTTGTCACCCGACCATGCCGCGACCAGCAGCAAGATCAGGCCGGAGATGCTCAGCAGTTCTTCGGGCGCAACGAGGCGCAGCGAGTGGGACCAGTCCATTAGTGCGCCCCCTCATGCGCGGCAGCTTCGTGTGCAGGTGCGGTTTCGTCTTGGTGATGCTCGGCGCTCGGCGGCTTGGGCTTGCCCGCGGTGACCTTGGCATCGCCTTCCGGCTTGGCACGGGCCAGACGGGCGTCGAGCGCGGCGATATCCTTGCGCATCGGCGCGAGGAAGCTTTCCGGATAGACGCCCATCCACAGGACAGCGGCGGCCAGCGCGCTCATCATGATCCACTCGCGCCCGTCGAGGTCGGGCATGGCGGCGGCATCGGCGTTCTTCTGCTCGCCGAAGATCACCCGGCGGTAGAGATAAAGCATGTAGGCTGCGCCCAGGATGATGCCCGTGGTGGCGACCAGCGCGACCCAGCTCGACACCTGGTAGATGCCGGCCAGCGAAAGGAACTCGCCGACGAAGCCCGAGGTGCCAGGCAGCCCGATCGAGGCCATCGTGAACAGCATGAAGAACAGGCCATAGTACGGCATGTTGATCGCCAAGCCGCCATAACGGTCGATCTCGCGGGTATGCAGCCGGTCGTAGATGACGCCCACGGCGAGGAACAGCGCGCCCGAGACCAGGCCGTGGCTGAGCATCACGATCATCGACCCTTCGAGGCCCTGCGGGTTGAAGGCGAACAGACCGATCGTGACGATCGCCATGTGCGCGACCGAGGAATAGGCGATCAGCTTCTTCATGTCGTTCTGGACCAGCGCGATCAGCGAGGTCAACACGACCGCGGCCATCGACAGGCCGAAGATCAGCCAGGCGAACTGGGCGGAAGCCTCCGGGAACATCGGCAGGGCAAAGCGGATGAAGCCGTAGCCGCCCATCTTGAGCAGCACGCCGGCCAGGATCACCGAGCCCGCGGTCGGCGCCTGGACGTGCGCGTCGGGAAGCCAGGTGTGGACCGGCCACATCGGCATCTTCACCGCGAAGCTGGCGAAGAAGGCCAGCCACAGCCAGGTCTGGGCCCGCGGATCGAAATCGTAGGCCATCAGGGTCGGAATGTCGGTCGTCCCCGCCTCGTTCGCCATCCACAGCATCGCGATCAGCATCAGGACCGAGCCGAGCAGCGTATAGAGGAAGAACTTGTAGGAGGCGTAGATGCGGTCCGCGCCGCCCCAGATGCCGATGATCAGGTACATCGGGATCAGGCCGGCCTCGAACATGATGTAGAACAGGAACAGGTCCTGCGCCGCGAAGACGCCGATGATCAGCACTTCGACCAGCAGGAAGGCCGCCATATATTCGCCGACGCGCTTCTCGATCGAATTCCAGCTCGCGCCGATGCAGATCGGCATGAGGAAGACCGACAGAACGATCAGCATCAGCGCGATGCCGTCGATGCCCAGCGCCCAGGAGAAGCCCTGGAACAGCGGCACCTTCTCGGTGAACTGCCACTGCGCCCCGCCGACGTCGTAATTGGCCCAGAGCACCACGCCGAGCGCGAGATCGACCAGCGTCGCGGCCAGGGCGATGACGCGGGCGGCCTTCGCTTCGGAGAAAAGGCAAGCCACGGCACCGACCAGCGGCACCAGCAGCATCAGGGAGAGGATGGGAAAACCGTTCATCGTATCAACCCACCATCACCCAGCTCACGACCCCGATGAGGCCGAGGAGCATGACCAGCGCGTAGCTGTAGAGATAACCAGACTGCACCTTCTGTGCGGCCACCGAGCCCTTGGCGACCACCCAGGCCGCGCCGTTCGGGCCGAAGCGGTCGATCAGCCCGATGTCGCCCTGCTTCCAGAACACGCGGCCGAGCCAGAAGGCGGGGCGCACGAAGAGGAAGTTGTAGAGCTCGTCGAAGTACCACTTGCGGTAGACGAACTGGTAGATGACGCCGAGCTGGTCGGCGACCGCCGCCGGGAACTTCGGATTGCGGATATAGCCGTACCAGGCCGTCAGCAGGCCGAGCAGCATGACCGCCGTGGCCGACAGCTTCACCCACAGCGGCACCCCGTGCATCGCGTGCATCAGGTGCTCGTTGTAGTGGATCGCCCCGCCCCAGAACGCCTCGCTCTCGAGGAAATAGGGGCTGAATACGAAGCCGGCGAAGACCGCGCCGACCGTCAGGACGATCAGCGGAACCAACATCGACAGCGGGCTCTCATGGGGATGATAGCCGGCCGTGCCGTCGCCGTGAGACGCGTGGCCGTCATGAGCGTGGGCATGGGCATGACCCGCCTCGTCCGAATGCTCGTCGGAGGGATCCTCATGCTCGCCGTGGACGGCGTGCTGGATATGCTCGGACTGGTCCCAGCGCGGCCTGCCGAAGAAAGTCAGGAAGACCAAGCGCCACGAATAGAAGCTGGTCATCAGCGCGGCGACCACGCCGATCCAAAAGGCGAACAGCCCCTGGTCGCTGCCGCTGGCGAATGCCGCCTCGAGGATCGCGTCCTTCGAGTGGAAGCCGGCGAAGCCCGCGTGCAGCCAGTAGATGCCGACGCCGGTGATGGCGAGCGTACCCGCGGTCATCGCCCAGAAGGTGATCGGGATGTGCTTCCGCAAGCCGCCGTAGAAGCGCATGTCCTGCTCGTGGTGCATCGAGTGGATGACCGAGCCGGCGCCGAGGAACAGCAGCGCCTTGAAGAAGGCGTGCGTGAACAAGTGGAACATCGCCGCGCCATAGGCGCCAACGCCCGCGGCGAAGAACATGTAGCCGAGCTGCGAGCAGGTCGAATAGGCGATGACCCGCTTGATGTCCCACTGGGTCGTCCCGACCGTGGCGGCGAAGAAGCAGGTCGCGGCGCCGATTATCGTGACGAAGTGCATCGCCGCCGGGCTCGTCTCGAACAGCGGCGAGAGGCGGCAGACCATGAAGACGCCCGCGGTGACCATCGTCGCCGCGTGGATCAGCGCCGAGACCGGGGTCGGGCCTTCCATCGCGTCGGGCAGCCAGGTGTGCAGGCCGAGCTGAGCCGACTTGCCCATCGCGCCGACGAACAGGAGGATGCAGAGCACGGTCATCGTGTCGAAGCGGTAGCCAAGGAAACCGATGGTCGATCCCGCCATCGCCGGCGCGGCAGACAGAATCTCGGGAATCGAGACCGTGCCGAACACCAGGAACACCCCGAAGATACCGAGCATGAAGCCGAGGTCGCCGACGCGGTTGACCACGAAGGCCTTGATCGCGGCGGCGCCGGCCGAGGGCTTCTTGAACCAGAAGCCGATCAGCAGGTACGAGGCCAGGCCCACGCCTTCCCATCCGAAGAACATCTGGACGAGGTTGTCGGCGGTCACCAGCATCAGCATCGCGAAGGTGAACAGCGAGAGATAGGCGAAGAACCGCGGCTGGTCGGGGTCCTCGGCCATGTAGCCCCAGCGAGAGAGGTGGACGAGCGCCGAGACGCTGGTGATCACCACCAGCATGATCGCGGTCAACGCGTCGACGCGCAGCGCCCAGTCGAAGCTCAAGGTGCCCGACTGGACCCAGTGCAGCACCGGGGTGACGCTCGCCTCGTGGCCGCCGAGGAAGCTAAGGAAGATCGGCCAGGACAGCGCGCAGGAAACGAACAGCGCGCCGGTCGTGATCGACTTGACCACCACGTTGCCGAGCATGCGGTTGCCCAGCCCGCCGACGATCGCGGCAAGCAGCGGCAGAAAGACGATGAAGAGGATCGAGTTCAAGGGATCAGCCCTTCATCCGGTTGACGTCGTCGACAGCGATCGAGCCGCGGCCGCGGAAGTAGATGACCAGGATGGCCAGGCCGATGGCGGCCTCGCCGGCGGCCACGGTCAGCACGAACATGGCGAAGATCTGGCCGGTCAGGTCCTGCAGGAAGGCGCTGAAGGCGACGAGGTTGATGTTCACCGCGAGCAGGATCAGCTCGATCGCCATCAGAATGATGATGACGTTCTTGCGGTTGAGGAAGATCCCCAGGACGCCCAGTACGAACAGGATCGAGCTGACGATGACGTAGTGTTCGATGCCGATCACAGCGAAACCCCCCTCATAGCTGCACCCCTCGGCCCACTTCCGGCTTCACGTTGCGTGTCGAATCCTCGGGCCGGCGTGCGACCTGGCGCGAGATGTTCTGGTACCGCGCGTCCTTGCGTTCGCGGTGGGTCAGCACGATCGCGCCGATCATCGCGACCAGCAGGATGATGCCCGCCGCTTCGAACAGGAACAGGTAGCGGCCATAGAGCAGCGCACCGATCGCCTCGATGTTGCTGGCATTCAGCGTCGGCGAGGCGGAGCCGTCGGGCGCGCCGAGCTTGACCGAGCCCGCGCGGTAGGCGCCGAGACCCAGCACGAGTTCGGCCAGCAGCACCAGCGCGAGCGCCACGCCGATGGGGAAGTTCTTGATGAAGCCCGCGCGCAGCTCGGCGAAGTCGATGTCGAGCATCATGACCACGAATAGGAACAGCACGGCGACCGCCCCCACGTAGACGATGACCAGCAGCATCGCGATGAACTCGGCGCCGACCAGGACCATCAGGCCCGCGGCGTTGAAGAACGCCAGGATCAGCCAAAGCACCGAGTGCACCGGATTGCGCGCCAGGATGGTAATCGCCCCGGAGGCGATCAGCAGCGTGGCGAAGAGATAGAAGGCGAAAGTCTGGATCACGAAACCGCCCCCTGAATGAAAACCAAGCCCGTTCGTGTCGAGCCCTGAGCGAAGCCGAATGGGCGCGACACGAACGGATGTTGTGTGTGATTCCTCACGACGCCGCGCCCCTATCGATACGGCGCATCGGCTTCAAGGTTAGCGGCAAGCGCCCGCTCCCACTTGTCCCCGTTCGCCAGCAGCTTGGCCTTGTCGTAGAGCAGTTCCTCGCGCGTTTCGGTCGCATATTCGAAGTTCGGCCCTTCGACCACGGCGTCGACCGGGCAGGCTTCCTGGCAGAAGCCGCAGAAGATGCACTTGGTCATGTCGATGTCGTAGCGCGTCGTCCGGCGCGAACCGTCGTCGCGCGGCTCGGCCTCGATGGTTATCGCCTGGGCCGGGCAGACCGCCTCGCACAGCTTGCACGCGATGCAGCGCTCCTCGCCATTGGGATAGCGGCGCAGCGCATGCTCGCCGCGGAAGCGGGGCGACAGCGGGTTCTTTTCGAAGGGATAGTTGATCGTCGCCTTGGGCTTGAAGAAGTACTTCAAGGTCAGCCAGTGCGCCTTCACGAACTCCCAGAGGGTGAACGACTTGATGAGATGGGCGACGCTCATGCGAAATGTCCGGTTGCCATGAGGTAGCCGCTGACCAGGAACACGAACAGCAGCGAGACGGGCAGGAAGACCTTCCAGCCCAGGCGCATCAGCTGGTCGTAGCGATAGCGCGGGACGGTGGCCTTCACCCATGAGAAGATGAAGAAGAAGAACAGGATCTTGGCGAGCAGCCAGACCACTCCGGGGACGTAGTAGAGCGGCGCCCAGTCCAGCGGCGGCAGGTAGCCGCCGAAGAACAGCACGGCGTTGAGCGTGCACATCAGGAGGACATTGGCATATTCGCCGAGCCAGTAGAGCGCGAAGGCCATCGACGAATATTCGGTCTGGTAGCCGGCGACGAGCTCGCTCTCGGCCTCGGTCAGGTCGAACGGGGCGCGGGCGGTTTCGGCCATGCCCGAAATGAGGAATATCACCCACATCGGGAACAGCAGCGGGTTCGCGACGAAGCCGTTGACGATCCACACGTGGCTCACCTGGGCCTGGACGATGGCGTTGAGGTTGAACGAGCCCGCCCACAGCACGACGCAGATCAGGATGAAGCCGATCGAGACCTCGTAGGAGATCATCTGCGCCGCGGCGCGCATCGCGGAAAAGAAGGGGTACTTCGAGTTGGACGCCCAGCCCGCGACGACCACGCCGTAGACCCCGAGCGACGAGATCGCGAGGATATAGAGCAGGCCGACGTTGATGTCCGCCAGGATCGCGCCCGAGTTGAACGGGATCACCGCCCAGGCCAGCAGGGCGACCGTGAAGGTGATGATCGGCGCGATCAGGAACAGCCCCTTGTTCGCCGCCGAAGGCACGATGGTTTCCTGGAGGAAGACCTTGAGGCCGTCGGCGAAGGACTGGAGCAGGCCGAAGGGCCCGACCACGTTCGGGCCGCGGCGCAGCGCCATGGCCGCCCAGATCTTGCGGTCGGCATAGATGATCATCGCCACGCCGAGCATCAGCGGCAGCGCGATCAGCAGGATGCCGGCGATCGTCGCCAGGCCCCAGGCCCATTCGTAGGCCAGGCCCCAGGATTGGAAGACGGCGGTCACTTGTCTTGCCCCTTCTTCGTCATTGCGAGCGTAGCGAAGCAATCCAGAGCGGCAGTGCGCTGGGCCCCGGATTGCCGCGGGGCTGCGCCCCTCGCAATGACGAGGATTGCGTAATGGCTCATTCTGCGGCCTCCGCGAGTTCCTCACCGTGGAGCAGTTCGGCGGAGCAGCGCTGCATGACCTCGCTGGCGCGGGCGATCGGGTTGGTGAGGTAGAAATCCTTGATCGGATAGCCCGCGATCACGCCCTCGAACTTGCCCTTGCCCTTGGCGAGCTTGCCGTAGTCGGCCAGGCCTTCCCGGCCAAGCGCCGGAACCTCGGCGACCATCGCGGCGCGCAGTTCGTCGAAGGAATCGAAGCCGACCGAGACACCCAGGGCATCGGCCAGGGCGCGCAGGATCGTCCAGTCTTCGCGGGCATCGCCGGGAGCGAAGACCGCCTTTTCGGCGAACTGCACGCGGCCTTCCGTGTTCACGTAGGTCCCGGCCTTCTCGGTATAGGCCGCCGCCGGCAGGACGATGTCCGCGGCATGGGCGCCCTTGTCGCCGTGGTGGCCGACGTAGACGACGATCGAGCCGGAGAACTGCGCGTAGTCCACCTCGTCCGCGCCGAGCGAAAGCAGCAGCTTGGGCTTGGCCGCGACCAGGTCGGCGATGCCGCCCTTCTGCGCATAGCCGAGCATCAGCCCGCCCATGCGGCTTGCCGCCATGTGGAGCACGTTGAAGCCGTTCCAACCCTCACGGACCAGCTTGAACTCATCGGCCAGGCCGAGCAGCGCGCCGAGCGCGCCCTTGCCCAGCGCCGCGCCGCCGGCGACGATCGCCGGACGCTCGGCCTTGGCGAAGGCTTCGCTGACTTCGGCGGGCAGCTTGCCCAGCACGGCAAGATCTTCGCCCAGGAAGGTCGCCGGATAGGTCGTTTCCCACTCCGGCCCGACGACGAAGACCTTCGCGCCGCGCTTTTGTGCCTTCCTGAGGCGAACATTGACCAGCGGGGCTTCCCAGCGGACGTGGCTGCCGGCGATCAGGATCGCGTCAGCCGTCTCGATCCCCGAGAAAGTCGAATTGAAGTTCACCGCGGCGAGGTTCGAGGTGTCGTAGACCAGGCCGGTCTGGCGCCCTTCGAGCAGGCTGGAACCCAGCGCGCCGAGCAGCTTCTTGGCCGCGAACATGGTCTCGCAATCGAGCAGGTCGCCGGCCACGGCCGCCGTGCTGGCACCGGGCTTGACCTTGGCGATGGCCGCGAAGGCCTCCGGCCAGGTGGCGGCGACGAGCTTGCCATTCTTGCGGATCCACGGCTTATCTAGGCGGCGGCGCGTCAGGCCTTCCACCTGGTAGCGCCCCTTGTCGGACAGCCATTCCTCGTTGACGTCGTCGTTGTTGCGGGGAAGCGCACGAAGCACTTCGCGGCCGCGGCTGTCGACGCGGATGTTCGCGCCGACCGCGTCGGAGACGTCGATCGAGAGCGTCTTCTTGAGCTCCCAGGGCCGCGCCTCGAAGGCATAGGGCTTGGAGGTCAGCGCGCCGACCGGGCAAAGGTCGATCACGTTGGCCGACAGCTCGTGCTTGGCGGCCTTTTCCAGATAGGTCGTGATCTGCATGGCTTCGCCGCGGTAGAGCGCGCCGATCTCGTCCACGCCGGCGATCTCTTCGGAGAAGCGCACGCAGCGGGTGCAGTGGATGCAGCGCGTCATCGTCGTCTTGATGAGCGGGCCCATGTACTTGTCGGTGACCGCGCGCTTGTTCTCGTCATAGCGCGAGGCGCCGCGGCCATAGGCGACCGACTGGTCCTGCAGGTCGCATTCGCCGCCCTGGTCGCAGATCGGGCAGTCGAGCGGGTGGTTGATGAGGAGGAACTCCATCACCCCTTCCCGCGCCTTCTTGACCATCTCGCTGTCGGTGCGGATCACCTGGTTGTCCGCCGCCGGCAGCGCGCACGACGCCTGCGGCTTGGGCGGACCGGGCGACACCTCGACCAGGCACATGCGGCAGTTGCCGGCGATCGACAGCCGCTCGTGATAGCAGAAGCGGGGGATTTCCTTGCCGGCCAGCTCGCAGGCCTGCAGGACGGTGGCGCCCTGTGGAACTTCGAGTTCGACGCCGTCTACGGTTACCTTGGGCATTACTCGGCGGCCTCCGGAAGACGTTCGGCGATCCGGCGTTCCAGTTCCGGACGGAAGTGCTTGATCAGGCCCTGGATCGGCCAGGCGGCGGCATCGCCCAGGGCGCAGATGGTGTGGCCTTCGACCTGCTTGGTCACCTGCTGCAGCATGTCGATTTCCTCGACCGCGGCGTCGCCGGTGCGCAGGCGCTCCATCACGCGCCACATCCAGCCCGTGCCTTCGCGGCAGGGGGTGCACTGGCCGCAGGATTCGTGCTTGTAGAAGTAGGACAGGCGCGAAATGGCGCGGACGATGTCGGTCGACTTGTCCATGACGATCACCGCCGCGGTGCCGAGGCCCGAGCCAACCGCCTTGCAGCCGTCGAAGTCCATCGGCATGTCGAAGCACTGGTCGGCAGGGACCAGCGGCACCGACGAACCGCCCGGGATCACCGCCAGCAGGTTGTCCCACCCGCCGCGAATGCCGCCGCAGTGGCGCTCGATCAGCTCGCGGAAGGGGGTGCTCATCTCCTCCTCGACGACGCAGGGACGGTCGACGTGGCCGGAGATCTGGAAGAGCTTGGTGCCCTTGTTGTTCTCGCGCCCGAAGGAGGAGAACCAGGCCGCGCCGCGGCGCAGGATGGTCGGGGCGACGGCGATGGATTCGACGTTGTTGACCGTGGTCGGGCAGCCGTAGAGCCCCGCGCCGGCCGGGAACGGCGGCTTGAGCCGGGGCTGGCCCTTCTTGCCTTCCAGGCTCTCGATCATCGCGGTCTCTTCGCCGCAGATGTAGGCGCCCGCGCCGCGGTGGACGTAGACGTCGAAGTCGTAGCCCGAGCCGCTGGCGTTCTTGCCGATCAGACCGGCGTCATAGGCCTCCTGCACGGCGGCGAACAGCGTCTCGGCCTCGCGGATGTATTCGCCGCGGATGTAGATGTAGGCGGCGCGCGCACCCATGGCGAAACCGGCGACGAGCGCACCCTCGATCAGCTTGTGCGGATCGTGGCGGATGATCTCGCGGTCCTTGCACGACCCGGGCTCGGATTCGTCGGCATTGATGACCAGGAAGCCGGGGCGCTCGGGCTTGTACTCCTTGGGCATGAAGGACCACTTCATGCCGGTCGGGAAACCCGCTCCGCCGCGGCCGCGCAGGCCCGAATCCTTGATCACCTGGATGATGCCGTCACGGCCCAGTTCGAGCAGCTTCTTGGTATTGTCCCAGTCGCCGCGCGCCTGGGCCGCCTTCAGGTTCCACGGCTGATAGCCGTAGAGGTTGGTGAAGATGCGGTCCTTGTCCTGGAGGCTCACAGGCCACACTCCATTCCAGCCAAAACCCGCGTCATTGCGAGGAGCGAAGCGACGCGGCAATCCAGAGCGTCACGCGCAATCGCCCTGGATTGCTTCGCTTCGCTCGCAATGACGAAGGAAACGGCGCTCATCACCATTCCCCCCGATAGTCGTGATTTTCCGTGGCCATCGCCGTGAGCGAAGACAGCGCGCCGACCGGCTCGACCGTGTGGCGGCCCGGCTCCTGGGTCCCCGCCTTGGGCGTGCGGCCGGCGGCCAGTTCGTCGAGCACGTGGTTCAGGCGCTCGGCGGTGAGGTCCTCGTAGTTGTCGTCGTTGATCTGGACCATCGGGGCGGAGGCGCAATTGCCCATGCATTCGACCTCGGTCAGCGTCCACAGCCCGTCGGCAGTGGTGTGGCCCTTGCTCATCCCGCGCGACTTGCAGGCGGCGATCAGGTCGTCCGAGCCGCGCAGCATGCACGGCGTGGTGCCGCAGACCTGCACATGGAAGCGGCCGACCGGCACGAGGTTGTACATGAAGTAGAAGGTCGCGACCTCGACCACGCGGATGATCGGCATGTCGAGGTACTTGGCGACATATTCCATCACCGGCAGCGGCAGCCAGCCCTGCGTGCCCGTCTCTTCGCCAACCTGCCGCTGAGCATAGTCGAGCAGCGCCATCACCGCCGAGCGCTGGCGCCCTTCGGGATAGCGCGCGATCGCGGCCTTGGCCTTGGCATCCCACGCGGCGTTGAAGGCAAAGCCGCCCCACCGCGCGCGCAGCTCGGGGCTGTCCGGTTCGAGATAGCGCTCAGCCATTCTGGCGCCTCCGCACCATGTCCTGGGCGAAAAGGAACAGCTCGAAGCCGCCGATGCCCGCAACCAGCATCGGAATCGTCTCGGTCTGCGCGAAGCCGAGGTAGGTCGCGACGAAGTACCAGGCCGCCAGCACCACGCCGGTCAGCGCAGCCCAGACGCGCATCACATCGAAAGTCTCACGGTTCAACGGACGAACTCCACGCGAGAGCACTTGTCGCCCTCGAAAGAATAGATGGCGACCACCTCGAAGGGCTCGACCAGCGGGGAGCCGTCGGTCGACGGGCCGCGGGTGACGTATTCGCGGAAGATCACGTAGCTGCCGATCGCCTGCTTCTCGCGGATCTCGGCATGGTTCTGCGGCCATTTGGCAAAAGCGGCGGCCAAGCCCGAGCGCGTCCCTTCCTTGCCCTCGCGCACCACCGCACCGCGGTAGTTCGCCTCGCACGCATCGTCGGTCATGTACGAGACGTAGGTGTCCACGTCCTGCGCATTATAGGCGGCGATCATCGCCTCTGCGGTCGCGAGGTTGCTCACCGGTCACACTCCCCGAACACGACGTCGATCGCGCCGATGATGGCGGTGACGTCGGGCAGCATGTGGCCCTTGCACATGAAGTCCATCGCCTGGAGGTGGCTGAAGGCCGTCGGGCGGATCTTGCAGCGGTACGGCTTGTTGCTGCCGTCCGAGACCAGGTAGACGCCGAATTCGCCCTTGGGGCTTTCGGTGGCGACGTAGACCTCGCCCGCGGGAACGTGAAAGCCCTCGGTATAGAGCTTGAAGTGATGGATCAGCGCTTCCATCGACTGCTTCATGTCGGCGCGCTTGGGCGGGACGATCTTGCGATCGGTCGAGGCGACCGGGCCTTCCGGCATCTCGGCCAGGCACTGCTTGATGATCCGGGCCGACTGGCGGACTTCCTCGACGCGGACCATGAAGCGGTCGTAGCAGTCGCCGCGGGTGCCTACCGGCACGTCGAAGTCCATGCGGTCGTAGACGTCGTAGGGCTGCGCCTTGCGAATGTCCCAGGGAATGCCCGAGCCGCGGATCATCGGGCCGGAGAAGCCCCAGCGCAGCGCGTCTTCCTTGCCGACCACGGCGATGTCGACGTTGCGCTGCTTGAAGATGCGGTTGTCGACCACCAGGCTCATCGCGTCCTCGAACAGGCGCGGCAGGCGGGTGTCGACCCAGTCGCCGATGTCGGCGAGCAGCTTCAGCGGCACGTCCTGGTGGACCCCGCCGGGACGGAACCACGCGGCGTGCATCCGCGCGCCCGAGGCCCGCTCGTAGAAGTTCATGCAGTCTTCGCGCAGCTCGAACAGCCAGAGATTCGGCGTCATCGCGCCGACGTCCATGACATGCGAACCGAGGTTCAGCATGTGGTTCTTGATGCGAGTCAGCTCGGCGAAGAGCACGCGCAGGTACTGGCCGCGGAGCGGCACCTCGAGGTTGAGCAGCTTCTCGACCGCCAGGACGTAACTGTGCTCCATGCACAGCGGCGAGCAGTAGTCGAGCCGGTCGAAATACGGCAGCGCCTGGAGATAGGTCTTGTGCTCGATCAGCTTCTCGGTGCCGCGGTGCAGCAGGCCGACGTGCGGATCGATCCGCTCGATGATCTCGCCGTCGAGCTCCATGACCATGCGCAGCACGCCGTGCGCCGCGGGGTGCTGGGGCCCGAAGTTGATGGTGTAGTTGGAAATGACTTCATCGCCGGTGGTCGGCGACTGTTCGAGCTGCAGGCTCATGGTCAGCTACCCTCCGGCGCGGAGCTGGGCTTGGCCGTGCCCTTGGCGCGCGGCTTTCGCGCGGGACGGCTTTCGGTCGGCTTCGGCGCGCCCGGTTCCTTCTTGCGCGTGGTCTTCGGGGTCGGTTCGCCCTGGCCCTGACCGGCGACGGTGCCCGCGGCGGTCTTGCTGGCCGCGACCTTGCGGGTCGCGGCCTTATCGGCCGGCTTGCCCGCACCGGTATCGGCCGGCGTGTCGGTGGTCTTCGGCGTGTCGGCCTTGGGATCGCCCTTGGTCTCGGGCTTGGTGGCCACCGGAGCGGGCGCCGCGGCGGGGGCCGGCGCCGGAGCGGCAGCTTTCTCGTCACCGGGAAGCACGTAGTCGGCGCCTTCCCACGGGCTCATGAAGTCGAACGAGCGCAGGTCCTGCGCCAGCTCGACGGGTTCGTAGACGACCCGCTTGTCTTCCTCGGAATAGCGCAGCTCGACATAGCCGGTCAGCGGGAAGTCCTTGCGGAAGGGATGCCCCTCGAAGCCGTAGTCGGTCAGGATGCGGCGCAGGTCGGTATTGCCGGCGAAGATGACGCCGTAGAGGTCGAACACCTCGCGCTCGAGCCACCCGGCGACCGGCCATAGCGTGGTGACGGTCGGCACCGGGGTATTCTCGGTCGCGGTGACCTTGACCATCACCCGGTGGTTCCGGGTGACCGAGAGCAGCATGTAGACGACGTCGAAGCGCTCGGCCCGCGAAGGATAGTCGGCCCCGGCGATTTCCATCAGCTGCTGGTATTCGTGTTCGTCGCGCAGCAAGCGCAGCGCATCCTCGATCGAATCGCGCTGGACCATTATGACGATCTCGCCGACATCTTCCTTGGCGGCGACGACACGGCTGCCCAGGGTAGCGGTCAGCTTTTCGAGCACGCCCTCGTTCGAGGTGAACCTGGGGGCGGAGTGCAGAACCTGGCTCACCGTTCCACCGTCCCGACCCGGCGGATCTTACGCTGGAGCTGCATCACGCCGTAAAGCAGCGCCTCGGCGGTCGGCGGGCAACCGGGGACGTAGATGTCCACCGGCACGATGCGGTCGCAGCCGCGCACGACGCTGTAGGAATAGTGGTAATAGCCGCCGCCGTTGGCGCAGCTACCCATCGAGATGACGTACTTGGGCTCCGACATCTGGTCGTAGACCTTGCGGAGCGCCGGGGCCATCTTGTTGCACAGCGTGCCGGCGACGATCATCACGTCCGACTGGCGCGGCGAGGCGCGCGGAGCCACCCCGAAGCGCTCCATGTCGTAGCGCGGCATGTTGACGTGGATCATCTCGACAGCGCAGCAGGCGAGGCCGAAGGTCATCCACCACAGCGAGCCGGTGCGGGCCCACTGGAACAGCTCCTCGGTCGAGGTGACGAGGAAGCCCTTGTCGGACACCTCCTGGTTGAGGTCCTTGAAGAAGCCCTGCTCCGGGGCGACGATCTCGCCGGCCGAGTTCAAGGGCTGCCCCGCGGAATTCACGAGAGTGCTCATTCCCACTCCAACGCCCCTTTCTTCCAGGCGTAGGCGAAGCCGATCAGCAGCTCGGCCAGGAAAATCATCATGGTGATCCAACCGGCCCAGCCCGTTTCCTTCAGGCTGACCGCCCAGGGAAACAGGAAGGCCGCTTCGAGGTCGAAGATGATGAAGAGGATCGCGACGAGGTAGAAGCGGACGTCGAACTGGCTGCGCGGGTCCTCGAAGGCGGGGAAACCGCATTCGTATTCGCTGAGCTTCTCGGCATCGGGCTTGTGTGCGCCGGTTAGGCGCGCCACGCCCATCGGCAGGAAGACGAACGCCGCCGACAGTCCCAGCGCGATGGCCAGGAAGATCAGGATCGGCAGGTATTGCGAAAGATCGACCATGCTGAACTCGATATGTCCCTGAATCGCCGCTTCGGGCGCTTGCCCCGCGCCCTAGTCCTGACCCGGGACAGGCGCAATGGGGCAAGTGCCTAGAAGCAACAGATTCGCGAAGTTCCTTGCTGCATAGCAGCTAAAGCAGCGATTGCTTTCGCCGCAGCGCAACATATATGCGACTCGATCGAATTCCCGACAGAGCGAAAGGCAAACGTGCCATGGGCCAGATTTCCGCGAACGACCCAATCGTCGTTCTCTCCTATACCCGCACCCCGATGGGCGGCCTTCAGGGCGCCTTCGCCGACGTCTCGGCCCCCGATCTCGGCGCCACGGCGGTGAAGGCCGCGGTCGAGCGCGCCGGCGTCGACGGCGCCGACATCGACCGCATCTACATGGGCTGCGTCCTGCCCGCCGGCCTCGGCCAGTCGCCGGCCCGCCAGGTCGCGCTCAAGGCCGGCCTGCCGATCTCGGTTGAGGCGACCACAGTCAACAAGGTCTGCGGCTCGGGCATGCAGACGGTCATCATGGGCGCCGAGGCGCTGGCCTCGGGCACGATCGACGTGGTCGTCGCCGGCGGCATGGAATCGATGACCAACGCCCCCTACCTGCTCAAGAAGCACCGCGGCGGCGCCCGCGCCGGTCACGACACCGCCTATGACCACATGTTCCTCGACGGCCTCGAGGACGCCTACGACGGCTCCTCGATGGGCGCTTTCGCTCAGGCCGTCGCCGACGAGTACCAGCTGACCCGCGAAGCCCAGGACGATTACGCGATCGAATCGCTGCGCCGCGCCAAGGCCGCGATCGACAGCGGCGCCTTCGCCGGCGAGATCGTCCCGGTCACGGTCAAGACCCGCGCCGGCGAGGTCGTGGTCGACACCGACGAGCAGCCCGGCAAGGGCCGCCCCGACAAGATCCCGACGCTCAAGCCGGCCTTCGCCAAGGACGGCACCATCACCGCGGCCAGCTCCAGCTCGATCTCGGACGGCGCTGCGGCAGTCGTCCTGGCCCGCGAGAGCGTGGCCAAGGCCAAGGGCCTGACGCCGGTGGCCAAGGTCGTCGCGGTCTCGGCCCATGCGCACGAGCCCAACCGCTTCCCGACCACCCCTGTCAACGCGATCCACAAGCTGATGGATCAGGCCGGCTGGAAGCTTTCCGATGTCGACCTCTTCGAGATCAACGAGGCCTTCGCCTGCGTCGCCATGTTCGCCATGCGCGACCTCGGCATCCCGCACGAGAAGATCAACGTGAACGGCGGCGCCACGGCGCTCGGCCACCCGATCGGCGCCTCGGGCACCCGCATCATCACCACGCTGATCGGCGCACTCAAGACCCAGGGCAAGAAGCGCGGCGTCGCCAGCCTCTGCATCGGCGGCGGCGAGGCCACTGCGGTGGCCATCGAGCTGGTCTGATTGCCCACAAATCCTCCCCGGGGCCGACCGGGGAGGATTTCGGTCGCTAAGGCCTTCGCCCGGCCTGGGCCGCGATGACCTCACTGGCCACCGCCAGTGCCCCCGAAGCTCGGGGGAAGCCGACATAGGCTGAGTCCTGGTAGACGACCTCGGCGATTTCCTGCGCAGTCAGCCCGTTGCGCAGTCCAGCTTCGAGGTGGACCTTCAGCTCCCGCTCGTTGCCAAGCGCTATGAGCATCGAGATCGTGACCAGGCTGCGATCGCGCAGGCCAAGCCCCGGCCTCGTCCAGATCTGCTCGTAGACGTTCTCGACCGCCAGGCGTGTCAAATCCCCCCCGAAACGATCGCTGGGCTGCTTCGCCGCCATCGAATTCGCGATCGCCGGATCGAGCATCTGCCGAAGGATTTCCGCCGCGCGCCGCTCGCGTTCGGTTTTGACCGGTTCGGCGGCGGGCTTGGCGGCCTGCGCCAGCGCCGGGGCGGCAAAGACCAGGCTCATAGCCAGGCCATAAGCCGCGATCGCTCGTTTCGTCATCGACATCCTCTCCTCGACTGCGCGCATTTTCGCCGAAGCTTACACGCAGCCGTAAGAAAGGCACCCGCAGCGAAGGAACTCCGCTTCGGCGATGCAACCGGTTACGGCGCCCCGGCTCCCCAGACCCGTTCCTCGCGGACGTGGCCGACATGGCCTTCGACCTCGAACTTGCACCAGCCGGCCTTGCAGTCGCCAAGCTTGCCGACGACGCCGGGCTGCAGCTTCCACAAGAGCCGCGAGCCCTCCTCGCCGGCCTCGCGCATTTCAGCCAGGTCCTTGCCTTTCACGATCCCACCGCGTTCGCGCGACAGGAACCGAGCCAGCATCCAGCCTCGCGCGCCGTCGGGATCCTGGACCAAACGCCAGCCCTCCATGAGGCGAAGGACCTTCACCGGCAGATGCGGCCGGCGATAGACCCAGTTGATCCGGTAGTCCTCACCCGGCCCCACGCGCATGTTGACTTCGCTGGCGCGGATCGAGGCCCAGTAGGGCACTTCGGAATCCTGGGCGACCGCAGGCACGGCAAACGCGCAACCGGCAGCGGCGAGCAACATGAGCAAACGGGAAGGCATCGCCCGTCCATAACGCCGGAGCGACCCGAGCTTCAAGGGCGCTTGACCGCAATGGCGGCGAAGGCATAGCCCTGTCGTGCCATGACGGTAGTAACCGACACCCCCTCAACCCGCCGTGTCGCCGGCCGACCTCGGGTCATCGTCACCCGCCGCCTGCTGCCCGAGGTCGAGGCGCGGATGGCCGAGTTGTTCGACGTCGAACTCAATGCCACCGACGCGGTGCTAGACCGCGAGGCCCTGATCGCCGCCATGCGGCGCTGCGATGTCCTGGTTCCCACCGTCACCGACACGATCGATGCGGAGATGATCGCGGCCGCCGGAGACGGCCTCGGTCTGATCGCCAACTTCGGTGCCGGAATCGAGCACATAGACCTCGCTGCGGCGCGAGCCCGCAAGATCATCGTCACCAACACGCCAGGCGTCTTCACCGACGATACCGCCGACATGACCATGGCGCTGATCATTGCCGTTCCGCGCCGCTTCGCCGCGGGGATCCGCGTGCTGATGAGCGGAGAGTGGCAAGGCTGGGGTCCGTCCGATCATCTCGGCTCGCGTCTCGGCGGCAAGGTGCTCGGCATCGTCGGCATGGGCCGAATCGGCCAGGCCGTCGCCCACCGCGCACGGGCGTTCGGGCTGGAGATCATCTATCACAACCGCCACCGCTTGCCGCCGGCGGTCGAGAACATGCTCGGCGCGCGCTACGAACCCGATATCGATGCAATGATCGAGAAGGCCGACATCCTCTCGCTTCACTGCCCGGCAAGCGTCGAAACACACCATATCCTCGGCGCCGGACGCATCGCGCGGATGAAACCCGGCGCCTATGTAATCAACACGGCGCGCGGCGAACTGATCGACGAGGCCGCGCTGATCGCCGCGCTGGAGAGCGGTCGGCTCGGCGGCGCGGGGCTCGACGTCTTCACTCATGAGCCGGCAGTCGACCCCCGCTTGCTCGCGCTGCCCAACGTCGTCGCCATGCCGCACCTCGGCAGCGCCACCGTTGAGGGACGCGAAGCCTCGGGCGAGAAGGTCATCGCCAACATCCGCTTCTGGGCCGACGGTCACCGCCCACCTGACCAGGTGCTGGAAGGCTGGGTCTAGGGTCTCGAGTCGGTCCGGGCGCTCTATTGTCTAGCTACGTAGAATTGCACTAGACGCGCTCCCCGAGGAATCGCCGCGCTGCTCGCGGTCCAGGGGGAGTCATTGTTCATGCGTAAAGCTTCGGCCGGCCTGCTCGCGGCATTGGCCCTCGCCCTGCCCGCTCTGGCTCATGCGCAAGGCGCCCCCGGCGCGGTGGATGTCGCCGACAGCGGCGACGGCGCCTGGATCCTGACCTCTTCGGCACTGGTCCTGCTGATGACCCTGCCGGGCCTGTCGCTGTTCTACGGCGGCCTGGTCCGCGCCAAGAACTTCCTCTCGGTCATGGTCCAGTGCGGCGCGGTCGCCGCGGCGGCCTCGCTTCTATGGATCGTCGTGGGCTACACGCTTGCCTTCGGAGAGGTCGGGGCGGGTTGGCTCGGCGCAGGCAATGCCTGGATGCTGATCGATCTGGGCAACGTGCGCAGCGGCTACGCGATCTCGGAGAGCACTTTCGCGCTGTTCCAGATGTGCTTCGCCGCGATCACCCCCGCGCTGATGGTCGGCGCCTGGGTCGATCGCGCGCGGTTCGGCTGGGTCATGGGCTTCTGTGCGCTGTGGAGCCTGATCGTCTATGCTCCCGCCGCACACTGGATCTGGGGCGGCGGCTGGCTGGCGACCAAGCTCGGCACGCTCGATTTCGCGGGCGGCATCGTCGTCCACACCACGGCGGGCGTCTCGGCGCTGGTAATCGCGCTGCTGCTCGGCAAGCGCCAGGGCTTCCCCCGCACGCTGATGCTGCCGCACGCGCCGTCGCTGACCATGCTCGGCGCCGGCCTGCTGTGGGTGGGCTGGTTCGGCTTCAACGGCGGCTCGGCCGTCGCCGCCAACGACGACGCGGCGACAGCGATCATCAACACCCATGCCGCCGCCGCCGCCGCCGCCCTCGCCTGGATCCTGATCGAGCGCGTCGTGGTCGGCAAGGCGACCTCGGTCGGCTTCGCCACCGGCGCGATCGCCGGCCTGGCGACGGTGACCCCGGCTGCCGGCATGATCTCGCCCGGTGCGGCGCTGCTGTTCGGGGTACTCGCCGCCGCCGTCTGCTTCCCGATGATCCAGCTGGTCAAGCAGAAGCTGGAGATCGACGATTCGCTAGACGTTTTTGCGGTTCATGGCGTTGGCGGCATGACCGGCTCGATCCTGCTGGCAGTATTCCTCTCGCCCGATCTCGGCGGCACCGGCTATGCCGAGGGCATGACCATGCTGAGCCAGCTGGGGGGGCAGCTCGTCGGCGTGGGCGTGGTGGCGGTCTGGTCGGTCTTCGCCAGCGTGGTGATCGCGCTGGCGGTCTCTCTCCTGATCCCGATGCGCGTCAGCGAGGACGAAGAGCGCGAGGGGCTGGATATCTCCAGCCACGGCGAGCGGGCGTGGGAATTCGACTGATTGCCCTCCCAGCAAAAGCTGGGATGGCAAATACTGGTCTCCGTCAGTCCCCAGTCAGAATCCGGTCCACCAACTGCTTTACCGTCGGGGTGAAGTTGTTCGAATAGAACGGATCCTGCTTGAACCGGTACGCCGCATGGCCGGCGAACATCAGGTTGCGGTTCACGTCGTCGCCGTGCGCGATGTCCTGCAGGGTCTTCTGGATGCAGAACGAGCGCGGATCGGCCAAGCGGCCGGTGGTGTAGTCGTCATGGTCCTTCCACGACGAGAAGCCGCAGTGCGACAGGCAGCCCATGCAGTCGGCCTGGTCTTTGCGGATCGCATCGCGTTCGGCCGCATCGACGAAGATCACCGTGTCGTCGGGCGTGCGCAGGGCGTCGGTGTAGCCGGCGCCGTACCAGGCGCGCGCGCGGTCGAGGTCGCGCGGGGCGACCCAGAAGTTCTTGCCGCGCACCCCGACGTCGAGCTGCACGGTGTGCTCGCCGGCCGAGACCTTGGAGTACGGGATCTGCCGCTCGCTGCGCGCCTCGAGATTGCGCAGGAACGGGTTGCGCACCGCCGAAGAATAGAACCCGGTCGGCGAAAAGCGGTGGAGCAGGACGTCGCCCGGCTCGAGCTCGCGCAGCGCGTCTTTCCAGCCCTGCGGGATCGGGCTTTCCTCGGTCAGCAAGGGCCGCGTGCCGAACTGGAAGGCGATCGCGCCAAGCTCGGGATTGTCGATCCAGTTGTCCCACTCGCGCAGGAACCAGACGCCGCCGGCCATGACAATCGGCACGCTGTCGGGCACCCCTTCGGCGCGCATCGTCTCGCGCAGCGCCTTGACGCGGGGATAGGGATCCTCCGGCTTCAGCGGGTCTTCGGCGTTGGACAGACCGTTGTGGCCGCCGGCCAGCCAGGGGTCTTCATAGACCACGGCTCCCATCAGCTCCGAAACCTTGTGATAGGCCCGCTTCCACAGCGCCCGGAAGGCGCGGGCCGAACTGACGATCGGCAGGTAGTTGACGTTGAACCGGGCCGCGATCTCGGACAGCTTGTAAGGCATCCCCGCACCGCAGGTGACGCCCGCGACCAGGCCCCGGGTCTTGTCCAGCACGCCCTCGAGGACCTGCTGGGCCCCGCCCATTTCCCACAGCACGTTGATATTGATCGCGCCCTTGCCGCCGGCGATGTCGTAGGCGCGCTTCACCTGTTCGACGGCGCCGTCGATGGCATAGCGGATCAGTTCCTCGTGCCGCTCCTTGCGGGTCAGGGCGTGGTAGATCTGTGGGATGATCTTGCCCTCGGCGTCATAGGAGTCGGCATTCACTGCACTGACGGTGCCGATTCCCCCCGCAGCGGCCCAAGCCCCGGAGCTGGCGTGGTTCGTCGCCGCGACGCCTTTGCCACCCTCGATCAGCGGCCAGACTTCACGTCCGCCGTAAACGATCGGCTTCAACCCCTTGAAACTCATGAACCTCGTCTTTCCTGCGCGGTCACTTGGCGCGGTCTGGGCTTGCCTTTGCCCCATCGCGGCAAGGCTGGATCGCGGCCGGCTGCGGACGCTCGCCCGAGGCCTCGAACTGCGCCAGATACCCTTGCAGTTCCGGCTTACGGTCAAATTGGGTCAAACGAAAGCCCAGGCGCGAGAATTCGCAGAACAGTAGGGTCGGCGGAATGCCGTGCTGGTCGGTCGGTCGGTCCATATCGACCACGATCACCCGCCCGCCTGGGCGCAGCGCAGGGCGCAAGCGCCAGAGGAAAGCGTAGGGCTCCGAGACTTCGTGGTACATGTGGACCAGGAATATCCGATCGAAACTGGCGGCAGGAAGCTTCGGATCGTCGGCGGTTCCGGGCTTGATCGAAACGTTATCGAGCCGATCGCGCTCGACCCGCTGGGCCAGGCGGCCGAGCGCCTCCTCGTCGATGTCTTCGGCCAGGACGCGGCCCTTCTTGCCGACGCGTTCGGCCAAACGGACGGTATAATAGCCCTCGCCCGCGCCGATGTCGGCAACCGTCGTGCCCTCGCGGATGTCGGCGAGATCCATGACGACTTCCGCCTCGTTCAGACTGTCGCGCTGGTCCTCGGTCGAGAATTGGCTGGAGATCACCTTTGAGACCGCACGGTCGGGGCGCGGAAACGCCCGGGAAGTTTCCGGCCGGTCCGACTGGTCCTCCTGAGCCTGGCAGCCGCCGACGAACAGCAGCGCCAAGGCCAGAGGGGCAAGGCGCCGGATCAATCGACGTCCTCCACGGCGACCTTCTCGCCGGTGACCTTCTGGGAGAGCGCCGCGGCCATGAACGGATCGAGCCCGCCGTCGAGCACGTCGTCCGGCGAGGTCGAGGTCATGCCCGTCCGCAGGTCCTTCACCAGCTGATACGGTTGCAGGACGTAGGAACGGATCTGATGGCCCCAGCCGATGTCGGTCTTGGCCTGGTATTCGCCGCTCGCCTCGGCCTCGCGGCGGGCGAGCTCGGCCTCGTAGAGCCGGGCCTTGAGCATGTTCATCGCGGTCGCGCGGTTCTTGTGCTGCGAGCGGTCGTTCTGGCTGGCGACGATGATCCCCGAAGGCACGTGGGTAATGCGCACCGCGGAATCGGTGGTATTGACGTGCTGCCCCCCCGCACCCGAGGCGCGGTAGGTGTCGATCTTCAGGTCGGCCGGATTGATCTCGATGTCGATGTCGTCATCGACCACCGGGGATACCGAAACGCTCGAAAAGCTGGTGTGGCGCCGCGCCGAACTGTCGTAGGGGCTGATCCGGACCAGGCGGTGGACGCCGGTCTCGGTCTTGGCGTAGCCGTAAGCGTTCTCGCCCTTGATGATCAGAGTCGCGCTCTTGATCCCGGCCTGTTCGCCGGCATGGTGATCGACGAGTTCGACCTTGAAGCCGCGGCGCTCGGCCCAGCGGGTATACATCCGCTGGAGCATCTCGGCCCAGTCCTGGCTCTCGGTGCCGCCGGCGCCGGCGTTGATCTCGAGGTAACAATCGCTGGCATCCGCCTCGCCGGCGAGCAATGCCTGGACCTTGTCGGCATCGGCACGATCGGCCAAGGCAGCGAGGGTCGCAAGGCCCTCGGCAACGGTGTCGTCATCGCCCTCGGCCTCACCCAGTTCGACGAATTCGACCGCGTCGGCCATCTCCTGGCCGATCTGCTTGACTGTACCCACCGCCGCCTCGAGCCGGCGCCGCTCGCGCATCACCGCTTCGGCTTCCTTGGGATTGTCCCACAACTTGGGATCCTCGACCCGCGCGTTCAGCTCGTCGAGCCGGCGCAGCGCGCGATCCCAGTCGAGGAACTTGCGAACCAGGGCCAGGGCGGCCTGGATGCGGTCGATGTGGGCCTGCCCTTCGGCACGCATGGTCAAGAACTCCAACACTTTGGCGCAGTGCGCCGCTTTGCGCACCGCTTAGCGGAGCACGGCCGTTTGTAAAGCTGGCGACGCCTTGCCTGGAGCGGCGATCAGTAGACCCCGCCCTGCTCCTCGGCGAAATTGCTCTGCTCCCCGCCGCCGGAGTTCGACTGGCGCGCCTGGGCCCGGGCCTGGCCGGCGCGGCGAACCGCGGCGATCGCGGCATTGCGCTGGGCGACCAGCTCGTCGCGGCGGGTCGCACGGTCGGGTTCGGTTTCGGCCTTGAAGGCCTCCCAGATGATCGACGACTTGGGATCGTCGCCGGGCGCGCCCGAGAAGACCTTCTTGCCGCTCACCCGATCGATCTTGACCATGTGAACCCCGGCCGGCGCGACGAAGGGCACCCGGCTCCAGCGGGGTTTGGTCGCCTCGATGAACTGCTTCATGATCGGCGCGGCATAGGACCCGCCCTGGGCATAGCCGCCCAGCGAGCGTGGCTGGTCGTAGCCAAGATAGACGCCGCCGACATATTGCTGTGAACCGCCGACGAACCAGACGTTGGTCGGGCCCGAGGTCGTGCCGGTCTTGCCGAACAAAGGCAGGCCGAGATCGCGCAGGCGTGTGGCCGTGCCGCGGGTCACCACGCCTTCGAGCATGTGGACGGTCTGGTAGGCCGTCCGCGGATCGAGCACCTGCTTTCCGCGCGGAGCCAGGCGGGGCATCGGCTTGCCGTCCCATTCGGCCATCTTGCAGGCGGGGCAGCGCCGATTGTCGGCGCGCCAGATGATCTTGCCGTTGCGGTCCTGGATGAAGTCGATCAGCGTCGAGTTGTGCTGCACGCCGTTGTTGGCCAACGCCGCATAGGCATTGACCATCTGCTGTACCGTCGTCTCGCCGGCGCCCAGCGCGAAGGAGAAATACGGCTTGTAGTTGCCGATGCCGACCCGGGCGATCGTCTGCACGACCTTGTCCATGCCGGCGTCGTTGGCGATGTGCACGGTCATCAGGTTGCGCGACTGCTCCAGGCCCCAGCGCATGGTGTGGACGCCGCCGGCGCCCCGCATGTCGAAGTTGCGAAAGCACTTCTGGCCGTTGCCCGAGGCGACGCAGAAGGTCTGGTCGGCGACCATCGTCGCGGGGGTCATGCCCTGGTCGAGCCCGGTGGCATAGACGAAGGGCTTGATCGTCGAGCCCGGCTGGCGCTGCGCCTGGGTGGCGCGGTTGAAGGAATCGAGCCCGGGATCGAATCCGCCCTGCATGGCGACAATGCGGCCGCTCGCGGGTTCCTCGACGACCATGCCGCCCGAGACCTCGGGGATCGTCCTGACCGCATAGGTACCGCCGCCGATCGGCGCCGCGGCGATGACATCGCCGGCCCGGACCGGATCCGGGATCCCCGTCAACCGGGCGGTCGAGCCGTCGGTGAAGCCGATCGTGCCGTTGCCTCCATCCCGCCGCACGATCACGCCGACACGCCAGTCCTGATAGCTGATCGACTTGTTCAGCGTGATCAGCTGGGTCTGCCACTTGTCGGGATCGAGGTCGATGTGGGCGATCGGCTTGTGCCAGGCCTTGCCCGCGGCATAGCGGAGCAGTCCGGCGCGAAGCGAGTCCTGCGCTGCCTTCTGCAGCTCGGGATCGAGCGAAGTGCGCACCCAGAGGCCGCCCGCATAGATCGAGTTCGGCCCATCCTCGGCGTTTTCGCCGTACTCGGCGATCAGCCGGCGGCGGACCTCCTCGACGAAGTAGCCGACGTCGCTGTCGTAGGCGAGGTTGCGGCGAGGCACGAGGCCGAGCGGCTGGGCCTTGGCCTCGGCCGCGTCGGCCGGGGTCGCCCACCCGTTCTTGACCATCTGGTCCAGCACATAATTGCGGCGTTCGAGCGCGCGCTTGGCGAACTTCTCGCGGCCGAACTGCTCGGGTGCCTTGGGCAGGATTGCCAGGAACGCCGCCTCGTGCAGCTTGAGCTGGTCGATATCCTTGTCGAAATAGGCACGGCTCGCGGCCTGGACGCCGAAGCTCTGCCGGCCCAGCGGAATCTCGTTGAGGTACAGCTCGAGGATCTGCTGCTTGTCGAGCGCGCTCTCGATCCGCCGCGCCAGGATCATCTCCTTGAGCTTGCGCGTTATCGAATACTCGTTGCCGATCAGGATGTTCTTGGCGACCTGCTGGGTGATGGTCGAGCCGCCCTTGGCCCGCTCGCCCGAGCCGAGCTTCGTCGCATAGTCGATCACCGCGCCGGCCAGGCCTGGATAGTCGACACCGCCATGGCTCCAGAAAGTCTTGTCTTCGGCGGCGAGGAAGGCATTGTAGACTGGGCGCGGGAAATCGACGAAGCGCAATTGAACTCGCCGCTCGCGTGCGTAGGAATAGACGATATGGCCGTCGATCCCCCGGACCATCGTGGGCAGCGGCGGCTGGTAGTCGAGCAGCTTCTCGGCCGAAGGCAGGTTGCGGGCGATCGTCACCCAGACGAGGAAATAGAGCGCCAGCAGCGCGCCCAGCGCATAGCCGGCCCAACGGAACCAGCGCTTGCCCTGCCAGGCGTCGCGCAGCCGGGCAAAAGCGCCGCCGGCCTCGCGGCGGAGGCGGTAGCGGGTGTTCTCTTCGGTGGAGCTCTCGGCCATGGTCAGCGCGGCCCTAGCATGATGGGAAGCGGCATTGCCAGAGCGCTTCTCATCCGCCCGCCGCATGCCGCGCGAAGAACACGCGGATCGCCTGGGCGGTGACCTCGGCGAAGGCGATGCGGCCCGGCTTCGAACCAAGCCGGCCGGCATCGCCGAGATTGCTGATATAGCCGACCTCGAACAGCGCGGAAGGTAGATCCACCGATTTGAGCACGACGAAGGCCGCCTGCTGCAGCGAACGCCCGCGGAACGGCAGGCGGCCCTGCCCTTCGCGCAGGATCAGCCCAGCGAATTCGGCCGAGCGCGCCTCCGTATCGCGCTGCGACAGATCGACGAGGATCGCGCCGACGGCATCGCTCGTCGACGACAAGCGCACGCCGTTCACCGTATCGGCCCGGTTCTCGCGCGCGGCCAGGCGCGTGGCGATCTCGTCGCTGCCCTTATCGGACAGGGTGTAGACGGTGGCTCCGCTGGCCTCGGTGCTGTCGGCGCTGTCGGCGTGGATCGACAGAAACAGGTCGGCCTTCAACCGCCGGGCGATCCCGGCGCGCTCTTCGAGCAAAAGGTAGCGGTCGTCGTCGCGGGTCAGGGCCACGCGCACGCCGCCGCGCTTCAACAGCTCGCGGCGCAGTTCCTGAGCGAGCGCGAGGGTGAGGTCCTTCTCCTTGACCCGTCCCGCGCCGGCGCCGGGATCGTAGCCGCCGTGGCCCGGATCTATCACCACGAGCGGCCGGCTGGCGTCCAATGGGCCTTCGACAGGGGGCAAACCGATCTCCCCGCCGGCGGGCGGAAGCTCGATCCGCACCACGACCTGGTTGCGCCGGCCCGGCGCATCGATCAGCCGGTCGGCCGCGATCAGGGCGGCGAAGACGACAACCGGCGCCAGGACCACGAGCAGGAGTTGCAAAGGGCGCGGCATTCGGGATTTTCGTAAGGTCTTAGCTCGCTGTCTGCAATGGTTCTCGCCCCCGGCTGTCCACAACCGCGCTCCGGCATTTTCCCGCAATGCAATGACCTTGCTGCTTAACCATTGGGGTGCTAGGCGAGCGTTTGGAGCAGCTCTGCTCCGATCCGCTCGCACAAAATGCCCTTTTTCGAGAGGCATCGGTCGCAAGGCAAAGGGTCGGCAAGCATCGCTTTCCAGCATAGCCGGGCGATCGCCCGGACCCGCACAGGTTGACGCGAGTTATGAGAAGCCTTCTGCAGTCCCATCCGCAAGCGTCCCGAGGGGCGCCCGCGGTTTGGGCGGCCGGCTTGGCGCGCCAGATTTCGCCGCGCAAACTCATGATCGCAGACACAATGACCCTCGCCCCGGCGTCCCGCCCGGGCTTCATCAACTCGGCCGCAACGCATCGGACGCTTACCGCGTCGCCGCGCGGCCTCCCTACATATGCGCGCGCCGCTACGGCGGCCCCCGATCCCATCGGATCCGTCCGGCCCCGGCGCGCCTGGAGAATTCATAATGACCACGCGCATGCTTATCGATGCGCGCCACCACGAGGAAACTCGGGTGGCGGTGCTGAAGGGCAACCGGATTGAAGAGTTCGACTTTGAATCTGCCGATCACAAGCAGATCAAGGGCAATATCTATCTCGCCAAGGTAACTCGGGTAGAGCCTTCGCTGCAGGCGGCTTTCGTCGATTTCGGCGGCAATCGGCACGGGTTCCTGGCCTTCAGCGAAATCCATCCCGACTATTACCAGATCCCCAAGGAGGACCGCGAGGCACTGCTGGCCGAAGAGGCCGCCCATGCCGAGGAAGAGGCGGCCCTGCGCGCGGCCGAGGACGCCGACGACGAGGACTTCGAAGCTCGCGGCGGACTCGGCGACGAGGCAGCCTACGAAAACGGCGGCGTGACCGAGATCGACACCTCGGACGAGGTGGCGACGCTCGAGGACGGCCACGTCGAGAACGGTTTCGACCACGCCGGCGAGGAAGCCGACGAAGCTGAAGGCGACGAAGACGTCGCCGAAGGCGAAGAGGAAGGCGATGGCGAAGGTCGGGGCCAGCGTGGCCGCGGGCGCCGCCGCCAGGGTGGCCGCGGGCGCGGACGCGCCAAGGAAGCCGACGAACTGCGCGCCAAGCGCATGGCGCTGCGCCGCCGCTACAAGATCCAGGACGTGATCCAGCGCCGCCAGGTCCTGCTGGTCCAGGTCGTCAAGGAAGAGCGCGGCAACAAGGGCGCCGCCCTCACCACCTATCTCAGCCTGGCGGGCCGTTACTGCGTGCTCATGCCCAATTCGAGCCACGGCGGCGGCATCAGCCGCAAGATCAGCTCGGCCTCGGACCGCAAGCGCCTCAAGACCATCATCGGCGAGCTCGGCCTGCCCAAGTCGATGGGCTGCATCGTCCGTACCGCGGGCCTCAGCCGCACCAAGGTCGAGATCAAGCGCGACTTCGACTATCTCGCCCGCCTCTGGGACGAGATTCGCGAGAACACCCTGAAGTCGAGCGCCCCGGCGCTGATCCATTCGGACAGCGACCTGATCAAGCGCGCGATCCGCGACATCTACAACAAGGACATCGAGGACGTCGTCGTCGAGGGCGAGGCCGGCTACCGCGCCGCCAAGGACTTCATGAAGCTCCTGATGCCCAGCCACTCGCGCCGGGTTAAGGCCTATTCGGACCCCGTGCCGCTGTTCCAGCGCTACGGCGCCGAGGACCAGCTGACCGCGATGTACGATCCGGTCGTCCAGCTCAAGTCGGGCGGCTACATCGTCATCAATCCGACCGAAGCGCTGGTCTCGATCGACATCAACTCGGGCCGCTCGACCAAGGAACACGGGATCGAGGCGACGGCGCTCAACACCAACCTCGAGGCCGCACGCGAGATCGCCCGCCAGCTGCGCCTGCGCGACATGGCCGGCCTCGTCGTGATCGACTTCATCGACATGGAGTACGGCTCCAACGTCCGCAAGGTCGAGAAGGCGATGAAGGACGCGCTCAAGAACGACCGCGCCCGCATCCAGGTCGGCCGGATCTCCAGCTTCGGCCTGATGGAGATGAGCCGCCAGCGCCTGCGCACCGGCGTGCTCGAGGCGACGACGCGCTCGTGCCCGCACTGCGACGGTTCGGGCCTGGTCCGCACCGCCGGATCGGCCGGCCTGTCGGCCCTGCGCCTGATCGAGGACGAAGCGGCCAAGGGCAAGGGCAGCGTCATTTCGCTGTTCGCCAGCCAAGAAGCCGCGATCTACGTGCTCAATGCCAAGCGCGACGATCTTACCGAGATCGAGGCCCGCTACGGCGTGCGTGTCGAAGTGGTGCCCGAAGGCGAGAACGAGGGTGCCAAGATGCGCGTCGCCTCGTCGGGTCCGCGCCCCGAATTCGTACCCAAGTTTGAGCCGATCGCTTTCGAGGAAGACGAGGAAGACGACTTCATCGAGGAAGAGGACGCCGAGGAAGAAGCCGAGGACCGGGCGGAGCGCGAAGACCGCGGCGACGGCGAAGGCCGTGGGCGTGGCCGCCGCAAGCGCCGCCGCGGCCGCGGCCGCGATCGTCAGGACGAAGGTTCGAGCGACACTCGCGAAGGTGATGACGAGCGCGACGGCGGAGGTGAAGGAGAGCCCGGCGATACCGAAGTCGAAGGCGAGGATGCCCGCGAGGATGGCGAAGGTCCCCGCAAGCGCCGTCGTCGTGGCCGTCGCCGGCGTGGTGGTCGTAATCGTCAGGAAGAGGGCGATGCCGAGCAGGCCGGCGATTCCTCGGAAGCCGCCGAGGCCGTTGCCGAGACAGCAGCAGCCGAGGAACCGGCGATCGCCACCGAGCCCGAAGCCGCTCCGGCCAAGCGGACCCGTCGTCGCAAGCCGGTGGCCGCCGAAGCCGCCGAGGAAGCCCCGGCCGTCGTAGCCGAGCCGGCTCCCGCAGCCGCCGACGATGCCCCCGCCAAACCCAAGCGTACCCGCAAGAAGAAGGTCGAAGCCGAAGCTCCGGTCGAAGCCGAAGCTCCGGTCGCGGCCTCCGCCGAACCGGTCGCGGAAGTTGCAACGGACCAGGCTCCGGCCAAGCCGAAGCGCACCCGCCGCAAGAAGGCGGATGTCGCTCCCGAAGCGGAGGCCGAGCCGGAAGCCGTCGCCGACCGCGCCCCGGCCCCGGCCGCAAGCACGGGGACGACCGAAGCCGAAGCCGAAGCCGGCGAACCGCGTCGCGGCGGCTGGTGGCAGCGCACCTTCGGGAACTGATCACCGCTAGACGGGAAGGCCGGCCCTCGCACCCGCGGGGCCGGCTTTTTTGTAGGCGCAGGAAGTGCCGGTTCACATTGAAGTGGTCAATTCTAGAAAAACTACTTTTTTCCGTTATTTACGATACGATCAGCATCGACGGGATGGGTCCCCCTCCAGGCCGGAACGACAAGTTGGATATGGAAAGGGAGGCGTTATTCCCGAGGATTCATAGCCACCAAGTTCAAGCCCACTGTCCGTGCCCGCAGCACCGCCGGCCGTTCGCCGATCCGCGCGTGCCAAGCCGCCAGGTCGGGAAAATCGCCCAGCCCCCCGCCATTGGCCGGGTACCTGTCGATCCAGGTCCAGCAGCACATGTCCGCGATCGAATAGTCGCCGCATAAATAGTCGCGCCCGACCAGACGCCGGTCCATCACGCCGAACAGCCGCGCCGTCTCCTTGCGAAAGCGGTGGAGCGCCAGGCCGGTCTCGGCCGGATCTCGCCCGGGCTTGGCGGCCGCGCGTTCGAACCAGTTGACCTGCCCCGACATCGGCCCCAGCGCGGCCATCTGCCAGAATAGCCAGGAATCGATCTCCGTGCGGAGCCTTTCATCGGCGGGATAGAACAGCCCGGTCTTGCGGCCCAAATACTGCAGAATCGCCGCTGATTCGAAGACCTTGACCGGGCCATCCTCCAGGGCGGGAATGCGGCCGTTGGGATTGACCGCTACGAATTCGGGTCGGTCCTGTTCGCCATCGAGGATGTTGACCAGGGCCAGCTCATAGACCAGCCCCATCTCCTCCAGCGCGATCGCGACCTTCTGGGCGTTGAGCGTCGGAAAGTAATGAAGCCGCAAGGTCATTTCGCATCGCGCAACGGGCGGAAACGGACCTCCATATGGGTGGCGCCCTCCAGCCCGATGTCGGGGAAAGCCGCCCGGTCGAAAGCGTCGCGGCCGCCGATGTCATAGTAGACTGCAGGCGCATCGCTGCGGTTCTGGAGGTGGTGGGCGTTCGGAATCCCGGCCTTGAAGCCCACGCAGTCCCCGGCGCAGAGCAGTTCCTCGCCCTCGTCGGTGACCAGGACCAGTTCGCCCGAGATCATCACCACCAGCTCGTCGTTATTGCTGTGCCAGTGGCGATTTGTCGACCAGGCTCCCGGCGGCAGTTCGACGCGGTTCACCCCGAACTGGGTCAGCCGCCACTGTGAGGTAAGCGGCCAGGTCTTGCGGCCCTTGACCGGCTCATCGTGCGGCGGTGGGTAGGAACTGCGGCCGACCTTGGCCTTCTCTTCGGAAAGGTCGCCTTTCAGCATCCTCACACCCCCGCGGCCATTCCGCCCGTCACGCGCAGCGTCTCGCCGGTAACGAAGCGCGCCTTGTCCGACGTCAGGTACAGCATCGCATCGACGATATCCTGTTCGGACCCGTCGCGGTCGAGCAGCTGCATTGCCCTGATCCGCGCCTTGGTCTCGGGCGGCAGGGCGGCATTGACCGTGCCCGTCACGATCATGCCCGGCGAGATCGCATTGACGCGGATGCCGTCGCGGCCAAGCTCGCGCGCCAGGGTGATCGTGATGCCCGCCACGGCAAGCTTGGAATCCCCATAGGGCGAACCGCCCATGTGCGCGGCCGAGGATGAGATGTTGACGATGCTCGCCCCCGCGCGGCCCTTCATGAAGGGGATCGCGGCCAGCGAGCAACAGACCACGCCGGTCACGTTGACCTCGAACAGGCGCTTGAATCCTGCCAGCCCCAGCACGGTCAGCGGCTGGCTGTACTTGTCGGCGAAGAGCCCGGCATTGTTGATGAGCACATCGATTCCGCCGTTCGGCCGAGCCGCCTCGGCCATGACTTCGGCGATCCGCACCTCGTCGGCGACATCGCCGCCCATGCCCACGGCCGAGCCTCCGATCTCCGCGGCAGCCGCCTGGGCCACCGCCTCGTCGATGTCGACCAGGACCACGTGAAAGCCTTCCGCCGCCAGCGCGGCTCCGAAAGCCTTGCCGAAACCCCTTCCCCCACCGGTGACGACCGCCGTCTTGCCCATGCCTGCTCCTGTTCTCCCCGGGCATGCAAGCACCGTACTGCCTCTCCGACAAGCCCGCGCCTGCCGGCATCGCCCAGGGGATCAAGCCCCGTGCTTTCCTACATGGCAGCTTTGCGCCATGGTCGCGCGATGGCTGCCCTTCCCCATCTTTGCCGACACACCGCCGGAGGGGCGGCGCGTGCCGAACGGGCCTCTGAAAAATTCTCCAGGACACCGTCAACGATATAAACTTCTGTCAACCGCGGCTGCGCAATTTGCAGGCGTCCGGCACTTGCCCCCGCGCCGCGAATCGCTAGAGAGGGCGCGAAAATCCCCCTTCGGGGCGTGACATTCACAGGGAACCGACATGGCCGAATTCACCCTTCCCAAGAACAGCGTGATCTCCAAGAAGGGGAAGGTCCATAAGGCCGAAGGCGCGACCAAGGTGAAGAAGTTCACCGTCTACCGCTACGATCCCGACAGCGGCCAGAACCCGCGGTACGACACCTTCGAGATCGACCTCGACAATTGCGGTCCGATGGTCCTCGACGCGCTGATCAAGATGAAGACCGAGCAGGATTCGACCCTGACCTTCCGCCGCTCGTGCCGCGAGGGCATCTGCGGATCGTGCTCGATGAACATGAACGGCCGCAACGGCCTGGCCTGCACCACGGCGATCGAGGATCTGGCCGGCGACATCCGCATCACCCCACTGCCGCACATGGAAGTGATCAAGGACCTGGTCCCCGACTTCACCCATTTCTATGCGCAATACGCCTCGATCCGTCCCTGGCTGCAGACCGTCTCGACCACGCCCTCGGGCAAGGAGCGGCTGCAAAGTCCCGAGCAGCGCGAGAAGCTCGACGGTCTCTACGAGTGCATCCTGTGCGCCTGCTGCTCGACCTCGTGCCCGAGCTACTGGTGGAACTCCGACAAGTTCCTCGGCCCGGCGATCCTGCTCCAGGCCTACCGCTGGCTGGCCGACAGCCGCGACGAGATGACCGGCGAGCGGCTCGACGAGCTGGAAGACCCCTTCCGCCTCTATCGCTGCCACACGATCATGAACTGCGCCAACGTCTGTCCCAAGGGCCTGTCCCCGGCGCGCGCGATCGCCGAGATCAAGAAGATGCAGGCGGAGCGCCACGTCTAAGGCAATCCTGATGCTTCGTCATTGCGAGCGAAGCGAAGCAATCCAGAGCGTTCTTGCGTTACGCTCTGGATTGCCGCGGGACTTCGTCCCTCGCAATGACGATGAAATTCTGGGTTCCTGCCAATGAACGCCACCAACCTCACCAAATTAAGCTGCGATCCGGACCCGGAGAACCCCGGCTGGCATAGCTGGCTGATGACCGACACCACGCGCTTCAACGACGCGGTGCTCGGCAAGCAGATCGCCCGGGTCGAAGGCCCCGACATGGCCCGGCTGCGGATGTTTCCGCGCCACGTCCACGGCAACACGGGCGGCCGCGTCCACGGCGGGATCGTTCTGGCGCTCGCCGACGTTTCGCTGTTCTCGGCCGCCCACCTCCTGCGCGGCATCGATGCGGGACGCTCGATGACGATCGATCTCTCCGCCCAGTTCATCGGTGCCGGCGACCTGGGCAAGCCGCTCGACGCCGTGGTCGACCTGCTGCGCGAGACCGGGCGGATGGTCTTCCTGCGTGGCCTGGTGGTGCAGGACGAGAACATCGTTGCCTCGTTCAGCGGCACCATCCGCAAGCCCTCCAAGCCATGACCAGCGTCCTCACCCGCTACGAAGCCCTGGTCGCCTCGGGCGAACTGCGTGCCGATCCCGAACAGGCCGCCGCCGCCGAGCGCCTCGACCGCCTCCAGCGCGAGCTCGAGGCCGGCTCGCCCAAGCGCGGCCTCCTCGGCAAGCTGCTGACCCGCAAGCCGCCGGCCCCGCGCGGGCTCTACCTGTGGGGCGGGGTCGGCCGCGGCAAGTCGATGCTGATGGACCTGTTCCACGATTCCCTGCAGATCCGCCGCAAGCGCCGCGTCCACTTCCATGCCTTCATGCTCGAGGTCCATGCCCTGCTCCGGGAGGAGCGCAAGAAGGAGGCCGGGGACCCGATCCTGCCCGTCGCCGCCGCGCTGGGCGAAGAGCTCCGCGTCCTCGCCTTCGACGAGATGGTGGTCAACAATTCGGCCGATGCGATGATCATGAGCCGGCTGTTCACCGCGTTGATCGCCGACCACGGGGTGACGATCGTCACGACATCGAACCGCGCGCCCGACCAGCTCTACAAGGACGGCCTCAACCGCGAGCATTTCCTGCCGTTCATCGCGCTGATCGAGAACGAACTCGACGTGCTGACCCTGAACGGCCCAGTCGACTACCGCCTCCACCGGCTGGCCGGCATGGCGACCTGGCACACGCCGCTCGGCGACGCCGCAACCGCGCAAGTCCGCGAAGCCTTCTACCGCCTGACCGACTATTCGCCCGAAGATATCGAGCACGTGCCTTCGGCCGATCTCGCGCTGGGCGGCGGCCGCGTACTCCACGTGCCGCGCAGCCTCAAGGGGGTCGCGGTGTTCAGTTTCAAGCGTCTATGCGGCGAGGCTCGAGGCGCGGCGGACTACCTCACACTCGCCCACGCCTATCACACGGTCATCCTGGTCGGCATCCCGCGCCTCGGCCCCGACCTGCGCAATGAGACCGCCCGCTTCGTCACGCTGATCGACGCGCTCTACGAGAACAAGGTGAAGCTGTTCGTCACCGCGGCCACCGCGCCCGAGGATCTCTACGACAGCGGCCCCGGCGGCAACGAGAACGGCCGTTTCGAATTCGACCGCACCGTCAGCCGTCTCAAGGAAATGCAGAGTGAGGACTACCTCGCCCTCGGCCACGGCGAGGAATAGCTTCCAAATCAGGCATCGTCATCCCCGCGGAGGCAGGGATGACGATGTTGGCTGAACTGATCGCTACAACTCCAGCTTCGCCGTGATCCGTACGTCGCGCCCGGCCAGCGGCGCGTAGTCCTTCAGGAACGAAGCGTGGCGCCGCGCCTCGACGTCGAACAGGTTGTTCGCAGCCAAAGTCAGGCTGAGCGGACGGGCCTTACCCCAAGGACGCCAGGTCGCTTCCAGATTGACCGTGGTATAGGCCGGCGTGGTCGTCTCGAGCGGGGCAACGCGGTTCTGGGCGGTGACGTGCTCGACCTCGCCGCGCAGGTCCCATGACGGCGAATTGAGGCTCAGCCCGCCAAGCACCCGCAACGGGGGGATGCGCGGCGCCGGGCCGTAGCCGTCGATCGTGGCATGGACGTAGTCTGCCAGGACATCGGCCGATAGCTTCCAGCCGCCGAAGCGCGCCAAGTCGGCCTGGCCCTGCACCTCGAATCCGTAATAGCGCGCCGGGGCCTGGCCGATCTGGTAGACCGGCAGGCCGTCTTCGAAAGCGCCGGTGCGAGCCTGATAGATGAAGCCCGAGAACCAGGTGTGATAGGCCGAAGCCTCGATCGAGTAGCCCCGCCCCGATCCGCGCAGAATCGCCTCGATGCTGGTTGCCCGCTCCTTGCCGAGGTTCGGATCGCCGATCTCGAATGCCTCGGTACCGGCATGGGGCCCGTTGGCGAACAACTCTTCCGCCGCCGGTGCCCGCTCGGTGCGGGACAGGTTCACGCCAAACTTCCAGCCCGGCGTAAAGGTATAAGAGGCGCCGCCCGAGAACGAGAAGGCATCGAAACTGCGTTCACCACCGAAGAATTGGGGCTGCCCCACATCCGGTAGCGCAGTCGCACGGGAGTTCTCATAGCGGGCTCCGGCTTCCAGTTTCACCGCGCCGAGTTCCCATTGTTGCAAGGTGAACAGGCCAAGCTGGCGGCTCGAATTGCGCGGCAAGAAGGCCTCGTCGCCGATCACGTCGAAGTCACGAATCGCGAACTGGGCCCCGGTGACGCCCTGCCAGCCCCCCCGCTTGGCCTGGGTGACCTCGAGCCGGCCTTCCAGACCTTGGTTATAAAAGGCCGTGCCGATCGAGCCATCTTCCTCGAGTTCGTAGTGGGTGTAGTCGGCATAACCGAAGCGGAAGGCGATCTTGTCGATGACACGGCCGTGCGGAGTGATCTCCGCACGGGCGTCGATCCGGTCCTGCTTGAGTTGCAGCCGCGGCGATTCTTGCCCCTGGCCGACCTCGGTCGCGAACCGCACCGGCACGCCGTAGAGGCTGTCGTAATGGCTATAGGCGACGCCGATGCTGCCGCCGCTGTCGATGTAGGCCGCCCCAACCGCACCGGTCCAGGTGCGCGCCGAAGTGTTCGGCAGGCGGCCGCGCACCGCCGCATTCTCGGCAAAGTCGATCTCGGGATCGGGGTTGGGGAGGAGGCTGGACGCAAGCGCCTGGCTCCGCAGTGCAGGGGTCAGGGCATAGCCGCCGATCCTGAGATCGTCGGACTTGAGATAGCTGCCATCAGCGTGGAGCACCCAGCCTCCGCCGAGCCGCACGTCGGCCGAAGCCGAAACCGAGCGCTCATCCGCCGCCGAGCCATAGCCCGCCAGAGCGCCGAGGTGGACCGGTTCGTCGGGCACGGCATTGGGAATCCGCCGGTCGATCACGTTGACCACGCCGCCAATCGCCGAGGAACCATAGAGCAGCGACTGCGGCCCCCGCAGCACCTCGATCCGTTCGGCCAGCAACGGGCTGACCACGGTCGCATGGTCGGCCGAGGTGTTCGAGACGTCGATCGAGCCGATGCCGTTGGTCAACACGCGTACCCGCTCGCCCTCCAGGCCGCGCAGAATTGGACGTGAAGCGCTGGGTCCGAAGGAACTGGCCGAGACGCCCGGTGTGTGGACCAGGGTGTCGCCGATCGAGGGTCGGATTGCCGCAACCAGGTCCTCGCCCTTGAGCACGGCGACACCCGACAAGGCGTCGACCCGCGCCACTGGCAACGCCGCGGTGACCACGATGTCCTCGGTCGGGCGCTCGTGATAGTCGTCCTGCGCGTGATCGTGTGCCACTTGCTGTGCCAGCGCCGGAGCGGCCGAGGCCAGGAAGAAAGTTGAAGCAAGGAGGGAAGTCTGGGATCGCATGGCGGCTCCAATCGGTGTGTTCGCCCCAAGCTCTAGCCCGCAGACCGTAATGATACAACATTACATTACGGTCATGTCGCGCCTCTTGAACCGTTCGCCGCCGCACCTATCTTCGCCCGATACCGGCGGTAACACCCCGCCGAGGTGGATATCCCTATGATCGAAGTACGACCATTCGCTGGCCTGGGCCACGCCGATCACGGCTGGTTGAACGCGAGCCACCACTTCAGTTTCGCGAATTATCATGACCCCAACCGCATGGGATGGGGCGGGATTCGCGTGTGGAACGACGATACCATCGCGGCCAAGTCCGGCTTCCCTCCCCATCCGCATAGCGACATGGAGATCGTCACCTTCGTACGGACCGGAGCGATCACCCATCAGGACAGCCTGGGCAACAAGGGCCGCACGGGCGCAGGAGACGTCCAGGTAATGAGCGCCGGCACGGGGATCACCCATGCCGAGTACAATCTCGAGGACGAAGCGACGACGTTGTTCCAGATCTGGATCCTCACCGACGAGCGGGGTGCCCAGCCCAGTTGGGGCCAGCGCGAGTTCCCCCGTGGCGTCCGCGCCGGAAAGTGGGAAATCCTGGCCAGCGGAACGCCCAAAGCCGACGACGCGCTGCACATCCGCGCCGATGCCAAGGTCGCTGCCGCGACAATCTCGGCGGGACAGAAGATCGCCTATCCGGCAGCCCCGTCGCGCTTCCAGTATCTGGTCGCGGCGACCGGGCGGATCCGGGTGAACGGGATCGAGGCGCAGCCCCGCGACGGCGTGGCGATTACCGGAGAAACTGAAATCATCGTCGAGGCGCTCGACGATGCTGAGGTGGTTCTGGTGGACTCGCGCTGACGACCCCTGTGCAAGGCCCGCAAGGCGTCCGTAACGGTAGGGGGACGATTCGAAGAACCATGTCATTCCCCTTCCCACTCGTCCTGGGCTTGTTGAAAGGCCGTTTTTCTTGGCGCACCTGCTCTGCGCGAGAAGACCGGGCCGGCTCTTCGACTGGCTCAGGACGGACGGGTTAGGCCAAAGTCATTACGCTTGCCATGAACAAGCAGCGCATGGCTCAAGTGGCCAGCGAACCGATCAACCTGCCTTGGCGAGCCGCGCCTGCGCGCTCGCCAAACGGGTCATCAGCTTAAGATCGCTCTCGCCAAGCTGCAGCGCCGAATCCGCCCAGTGGCCGACGATATCGCGAAGTTCGGACAAGGTTATCGGAGCGGCGGCTCGCAACGCGCGCCGCGCACCGACGAGGCCGGCATGCTTGCGCTGGGACTTGCTGATGAACCGGCGAACGGCGTCGACTCCCTCACCCGGCTCGGCCAACTGCTGGACGATGCCCATCTCGAACATGTCCTGGGCAGAATAGATCTCGTTCGAAAGGATCAGGCGATCCGCCATTGCCGTGCCGAGCTTGCGGGATAGCAGCGAATGGGCGCCCATGCCCGGGAACAGGCCGAACATGATCTCCGGAAGGCCGAAAGTGGCCCCGCGTTCCGCGATGATGTGGTCGAAGGAAAGCAGTGCCTCGAACCCGCCGCCGAGCGCTTGGCCCTGGACTAGGCCGACGGTGATCATCGGTAGCTCGAGCGCATGCATGTTGCGGTGAAGTATCTCGACGCAGCGATTACCATAGGTCACCAGTCCGTCGCGGTTGCCCGCGCGAATTAGGCCATGGAACAACTCGAGATCGCCTCCGAGGCAAAACACCCCAGGGGCACGGCTGCCGAGGATGAGATAGTCGAGCCCGAGCTTGCCCGGCCCGAAGCTGGAGACAATCAGCCGCTGCCAGTGCTCGAAATCGTAGAGCATGGGCGGAGTGAAGCTCGGCCGGCCGGCCGG
>JBQCGM010000001.1:0-8110 GCA_051955585.1 Novosphingobium sp. | reverse complement strand
GCGCGCCCGAGCGGGGGACACGCGGGGCGTTCGGCCCGGCGTGGGGGGTGTGGGGGGGAAGCGGGGGGGCGCGGGGGCGCCGGGTATCTGGCGCGATCCCGTGCGCCCGCTCCTGGGCCACCAGCGCGGCCAAGGCGGCGGGACAGGCTTCCGGGAGAATCACGGCAAGCACGCCCAGTTCGGCCATGCGCGTCACGGTGGGCGCGGGGTCGGGCAGAGCCAGGAGGTTCATCGTCTCCATCCCGATGCGCTCGCGCGACAGGGCTTTCAGCGTCGCGGCAAGTTCGGAAACGGCCTGTTCCGCTTCCGGATCAGCGGGTTGCGTTCCGAACCTGGCCTGAAAACGGAAGTAGCGGAGAATCCGCAGGTGATCCTCGCGAATGCGCTGCCGGGCGTCGCCGATGAAGCGGACGCGGCGCGCCTTCAGATCGGCGAGGCCGCCGAAATAGTCGAACAGCTCGCCGCTGGCCGGATCGGCGTAGAGCGCGTTGATAGTAAAGTCGCGCCGCGCCGCGTCGTCGCGCCAATCCTGCGCAAAGGCGACGGTAGCGCGGCGCCCGTCGGTGCTGACGTCATGACGGAGCGTGGTGATCTCGACCGGCCCGTCGGCAAGGATTGCGGTCACCGTGCCGTGATCGATGCCCGTCGGGATCGAGCGGATCCCGACATTCTCAAGGGCGCGCATGACCTTCCGCGGTTCGAGCGTCGTGGCCAGGTCGATATCCTTGACCTCGAGCCCCAGCAGCGTGTCGCGCACGGCTCCGCCGACATAGCGGGCCCTGTCGGCGCCGAGCGCCGCGACCAGCCGCTTCAGGTCGGCGCGCCGGGTCCAGGGGGCGGGGGGCAAGGTCTCAGCCATCGATCCGCAGCCGCCGCGACAGGTTGACGATCAGGGCTGCGGTGACCCCCCAGATCTCATGGCCCTGCCAGTTGATCTCGTAGTAGGTCCGCAGCGAGCCTTCCCATTCGACTTGGCGCTCGACCTGGTTGGCCGGGTCGAGCAGGAAGCGAGCGGGTGCCTCGAACCACTGGGCGACCTCGGCTGGATTGGGAACGATCTGGAGGTCGGGCGGCACCATCGCCAGCACCGGGGTGATCTCGTAGCCCGAATGGGTCTTGTAGAGATCGGTCTCACCGACGATCCGGACGTCCTGCTCGCGGATGCCCAGCTCTTCATTGGCCTCGCGCAGGGCGGCCTGGATCGGGGTCTCGCCGGGATCGAGCTTGCCGCCGGGAAAGGCGATCTGCCCGGGGTGGGCGCGCATGTTGGAGGGGCGGTGGAGCAGGAGAACGCCAGGATCCTCGCGCTCGGTCACGGCGACGAGCACGGCGGCGGGGCGGAAATCGGTGATCCCGTCGAGCCGCTGGTCGCCGAACAGCTCTGGCGGCGCGCCGTCGTGGCCGGCGCGGAAGCGGTGGCTGATGCGGTCGAACAGGCTGCTCATGCCGGCACCAGCGAGAAGGTCGCACCCTGGCTGGACACCGTCAGATCGGTTCCGCGCAAGGCGATTTCGGCAAGGTCGGCATAGGTGCTGCGATTGAGCCGCGCCTCGGTCCCATGGCGCACGCCGAGGTATAGCGCCGGAGTGTCCAGATCGCCTGCCGCGCGGATCGGATGATCGGGCCCGGCGACGACGAGGTCGTCGGTGTTGAGCCGGAAGGCCAGCGCGTCGCCCTCCTGCTTCACGTCGACCGCGACGAAGGCGGCGTCCTCGACCTCGATGGAAAGCTTCTCGTGCGGGGTCACCAGCCAGTGCCGGCCCGCTTGATCGCGGGTCAGCAGCGCGGCGAAGGCACGCACCATCGCGGCGCGGGTTATCTCGCCGCCCTGGTGATACCATCGTCCGTCGGCCGCGATGCGCATCTCGCTGTCGCCCGTCTTCTCGGGCGTCCACTGCGCGACCGGTGGCAGCTTGCGCTCCGCGACCAGCGCGGCGACTTCGGCAAGCGAGAGGTTTCCGAGTTCGGGCGGTGGCTCATAGGGCATCGGCCCTGCGATGCCAGATCGATTCAGCCGCGCCAAGGCCCGAGCGTGCCCCGGGCGGGCAACACGGCTGGGTTGTCGCAGCGCGCCAGCAGGCGGCGCTGCTCGAAGGGGCCGGGCAGGTCCCAGCCGCCGGTATGCTCGTTGCTGAAGCCCCAGAAGCGGCCGTAGTATTCGGGATCGCCGATCATGACCTGCGGCAGTGGCGCGCGCGGATCGAGCGCGGCAAGGGCGGCGGTCATCAGCGCCTTGCCGTAACCGGCGCCTTGCGCCTCGGGAAGGACGGCGACCGGGCCGACCATGATCATCGGGTGGGCGCGGCCGTCGGGGTCGGTCAGGGACACGGGCCAGCACTGGATCGTGCCGACCAGATGGTCCTCCTGGTCGATCGCGGCGAAGCTGAGAGCGGGCAGCCAGTCCACGCCTTCGCGCACCTTGTACGCCGTGCGGGTATGCCGCGCCGGCTCGAACGCACGATCGAGCAGCGCCTCGACGAGCGCGGGATCGACGTTGTCGAGCGGGATGAGATTGGGGGCGGCCATTTCCGCGCGCCGATAGGGCGAGGGGGGCGGCTTGTCTACCGCGGCGTCAGCCTGAGCAGCCGGCCCGCCCCGCTTTCCCTGCCGTCTTCGAGCAGCCAGATCGAGCCGTCCTCGCGCTCTTCGATGTCGCGGAGGCGATGCGGCATCGGATGACGGGCGATCTCGCGGGCCTTTTCTCCCTCGATCGCTACGCGAACCAGGACGTTGGGGCTCATGCCGCCGATGATTGCCTGTCCCTGCCAACCGCGAAACTGGTCGCCGCGGTAGAAGATGAAATCGCCCGGCGCGATCACCGGGTTCCAGGAGATCGCGGGCGCGGAGAGGTCGGGCCGCGTGGAATTGCGCGGGATGGGTCGGCCGTCGTAGTGGTCGCCGTCCGAAACCAGCGGCCAGCCGTAGTTGGCGCCCGGCTTGACCAGGTTGAGCTCGTCGCCGCCTCGCGGGCCGTGCTCGAGGTCCCATAGCCGGCCTTGCGCATCGAACCTGAGGCCCAGCACGTTGCGGTGGCCGTAGGACCAGAACTGCTTGGCGACCTCGCCCTTGTCCTGGAACGGATTGCCGGCGGCAGGAGAGCCGTCGAGGTTGAGGCGCAGGACCTTGCCCAGGTTCTTGTCGAAGTCCTGGGCGGGCGTGAATTTCTGGCGATCGCCCGATGACAGGAACAGATGGCGGCCGTCGGGCGAAAAGGCGATGCGGTGGGAATAGTGACCTTGGCCGGTGACCTTGGGCGTCTGCCGCCAGATCACCTGCAGGCCTTCGAGACGCGGCGGGCCATCGGTGACAAGCCGCGCGCGCCCGACCGCCGCACCGGCGGTGCCGTTCTCGCCGCGCTCCGCCCAGCTCAGGTAGATGATCCCGCTCGTCGCGAAGTCCGGCGCGAGAGCCACGTCGCCCAGGCCGCCCTGGCCGCCGTAAGCCACGGTTGGCACGCCCGCGACGTCTCGCACCGCGCCGCCTTCCTCCCACAGCTTGAGCTTGCCCTTGCGCTCGGTGATCAGCGCGAGCGGCGTGCCGGGGATGAAGGCCAGCGCCCAGGGCTCGTCGAAACGGGCGATCTCGGTGACCCGGAACGGCGCGCTTCCTCCGCTCGTCGCTTTCTCCACCGCCGGAGCGGCCTGGCAGCTTGCGGCGAGAATCGCGAGGGGCGATAGGGTGAGCAGGTATGACGGGTTGCGCATCGGCTCAGGAATGCACGGAAGTCTGAAAAGTGCCAGCATGATCGCCGGGGTCGACGAGGCCGGTCGGGGGCCGCTCGCCGGGCCGGTGGTCGCCGCCGCCGTGGTGCTGTGCAAGCCGCGGCCTGCCGGACTCGACGATTCCAAGAAGCTGACCCGCGAACGCCGTGCCGAGTTGGAAGCCGCGATCAAGCGCCGTTGCCGCTGGGCCGTGGGCGTGGTCGACGTCGAGGAGATCGACCGGCTCAATATCTTCGGCGCGACCATGCTCGCCATGACCCTGGCGGTGCAGGGCCTGTGCGAGCAGCTCGGCGAAGACCCCGCACACGTCCTGGTCGACGGCAACCTCACCCCGCATGGCCGCCGCCCCGAATGGCGTTGGAACGCGCGGGCCATCGTCGGGGGCGACGCGCTGGAGCCCTGTATCTCGGCCGCCTCGATCATCGCCAAGGAACACCGCGACCGGCTGATGCGGGATCATGCGCTGACCCATCCGCACTACGGCTGGGAGCGCAACGCCGGATATGGCACGCCGGAGCATCTCGCCGCGCTTCGCACCCACGGTCCCACGCCCCTGCATCGCCGGAGCTTCGCGCCGGTGGCGCAGCTCGAGATGTTCTGACCGAGAGGCTGGCCAAAGTTATATCTAGTTACTTTGATCCAGTGCGCTAAGGCACGTCCAACCGCAGACAAGCGCCAAGGGGAGCCTGAAATGACCTTCACCGCAACCGACGTTCCCGATCAGGCCGGCAAGACCATCATGGTGACCGGGGCCAATACCGGCCTCGGTCTCCAGGTCTCGACCGTGCTCGCCGCCAAAGGCGCGCGGGTGCTGCTGGCATGCCGCGACAAGGGCAAGGCGGAGGCGGCGATCGCCTTGATCCGCCAGGCTACGCCCGCTGCGGACCTGGCCTTCGTGCCGCTCGACCAGGGCGATCCCGACAGCATTCGCGCCGCGGTCGCGCAGGTCTCGGCCGAGCCGCGGCTGGACGTGTTGGTGAACAATGCCGGCGTGATGATGCCGCCGCTGTCGCTGACCAAGTTCGGCGTGGAGCAGCAGTTCGGGATCAACCACCTGGGTACTTTCGCGCTGACCTCGCTGTTGCTGCCCAAGCTCGCCGAAACGCCGGGCGCGCGCGTGGTGATCACCGCCAGCCTCGCCCACAAGGGCAAGTTCTGGCAGATGGACAACCTCGACGGGGCCAAGGGCTACCAGTCCGGCCAGTTCTATACTCAGAGCAAGCTGGCCAACATCCTGTTCCTGTTCGAGCTGGACAAGCGGCTACGTGCGGCCGGATCGCCCGTGATCGCGGTCGGCGCGCACCCGGGCTTCGCCGCGACCGACCTGATGCGCCATTCGGCGATCCTGCGGGCCCTCAATCCGATCTTCTCGCGGATCTTCAACACGGCGGCGATGGGGGCCTGGCCGACGCTCCATGCGGCGACCGGGCCGGTCCGTCCGGGCGGCTACTACGGCCCCCAACAGATGGCCGAGATGCGCGGTCCCTCCGGTGAAGCCAAGCGCACAGCTATGGCCCAGGACCCCAAGCTGGCACGCGATCTGTGGGATCTGTCGGTCCGCCTGACCGGAATCGATCCCGGTTTGCCGCCCTCCTGAAAATAAATTTGCGGCGCGAGTCCCGCGAGCAACACCACCAGATATCGAGTCTCGCTTTCGCGGCGAGACTCAACATGCTGTGCCGGACTCGTTCCGTTCCCGCTCCGTTGACCTTCGATTAACCATCGTCTGCCAGGATTCCCGCGCGCTCACGTATTGACGCGGAGTCCGCGAGGACTCACCCTTGGGCTCGGACGAAGGGGAAGTGGCAGAGATGACGCAAATGCTGGTCAAGGAACGGGTGCGGACCCGCAAGGTCGAGACGCGCGCTCCTGCCGAGCGTCCCCGTGATCTTCGGGGCGACCTGCCGCTGGGCCGGATCCTCGATGGCGACTGCATCGAAGCGATGCGCTCGCTGCCCTCGGCTTCCGTCGACATGGTCTTTGCCGATCCGCCCTACAACCTCCAGCTCGGCGGCGATCTCAGCCGGCCGGACGGCAGTCACGTCGATGCCGTGACCGACCACTGGGACCAGTTCGACAGCTTCGCGGTCTACGACAAGTTTACCCGCGAATGGCTGACCGAGGCACGCCGGGTGCTCAAGCCGAACGGCTCGCTATGGGTCATCGGTTCGTACCACAACATCTTCCGCGTCGGCGCGATCCTGCAGGACCTGGGGTTCTGGATCCTCAACGACATCGTCTGGCGCAAGGCCAATCCGATGCCCAACTTCAAGGGCACCCGCTTCACCAACGCCCACGAGACGCTGATCTGGGCCTCGATGGGCGAGAAGAGCCGCTACACCTTCAACTATCGCTCGATGAAGACGCTCAACGACGAACTGCAGATGCGCTCCGACTGGGTCCTGCCGATCTGCGGCGGGCAGGAGCGGCTGAAGTCGGGCGGGACCAAGGTCCACCCGACCCAGAAGCCCGAAGCGCTGCTCTACCGCGTCATGCTGGCGACGACCAACAAGGGCGACGTCGTGCTCGATCCGTTCTTCGGCACCGGAACCACCGGCGCGGTCGCCAAGCGCCTGGGCCGCGAGTGGATCGGCTGCGAGCGCGAGAGCGTCTACCGCGAGGCCGCGCTGGAGCGCATCGAACTGGCCCTGCCGCTCGACGAAAGCGCGCTGACCACGATGCAGAGCCCCAAGGCCGCACCCAAGGTCGCCTTCGGCACCCTGGTCGAAACCGGCTGGGTCACGCCCGGCGCGGTGCTGACCGACAAGAAGCGGCGCCTGTCGGCCACGGTCCGCGCCGACGGCTCGCTGGTCTCCGGCACCGAGACCGGCTCGATCCACGGCGTCGGCGCCAAGCTGCAGGGCGCCCCCTCGTGCAACGGCTGGACCTTCTGGCACATCGAGCACGAGGGCGAGAGCAAGCCGATCGACGCACTGCGCCAGCTCTATCTGCTGGCGACCGAACCCTGACCCAATCCATCTACCTCCGCCCCATCGCGCTCGCCGACAGCCCGCAGAGCGAGGAGGGTGATGCCCTCCGTCTGGCTGGCGGCCTGGCCTATGCCAGCCGCTTCGCCGTTGTCATGCGGCAGGACGGCAGGATTGTCTCCCGCGAACGCTATTCCGCCCGCGAGCTTGAAGCGGCCCTTCCCAGCCTGCCCGCCGAAGCCGCCGAACAGTGGGCCAACCTCAAGCGCGTCCATCCGCCGCTCGAACTCGGCGCCCGCACGATCCGGCTCGACCAGCCGCAGGTCATGGGCATTCTCAACGTCACGCCGGACAGCTTTTCCGATGGCGGGGAATTCCTCGACAAGCCCGATGTGGCCAATGCCCATGCCGCGGCGATGCTCGAAGCCGGCGCGGCGATCGTCGATGTCGGCGGAGAGAGCACGCGGCCCGGTGCCGAGGCGGTCTGGGAAGGCGAGGAGATCAGGCGCGTCGTGCCCGCGATCGAGCGGCTCGCCGCCTCAGGCGCGGCGATTTCGATCGACACCCGCCGCCCCGGGGTGATGGAGGCGGCGCTGGCGGCCGGGGCACACGTGCTCAACGACGTTTCGGCCTTGCGCTATGACCCGCGCAGCTTGGAATTCGCCGCGGCGTCCGGCGCTCCCGTCGCGCTGATGCATGCGCCGGGCTCGGCGGACGACCTCCATGCCGATGCGCACTACCGCGACGTCGTGTTCGACGTCTTCGACTGGCTCCGCGAGCGCCGCGACGCCGCATTGGCCGCCGGGATCGCGCGAGAGAACATCCTGCTCGATCCCGGCATCGGCTTCGGCAAGTCGGTGGCCGAGAACCTCGCGCTGATGAACGCCCTGCCGCTGTTCCACGCGCTAGGCCAGCCGTTGCTGGTTGGTGCCAGCCGCAAGCGCCTGATCGGCGCGCTGGCGGGCGAGGCCCCGGCACACAAGCGGCTCGGCGGCTCGCTGATCCTGGCGCTCAAGGCGCTGGACGCGGGTGTGCAACTGCTGCGGGTCCATGACGTCGCAGAGACGGTTCAGGCGGTAAAGATTTGGCGCGGGCTGAGGGATGCGGCGCTGACCGATTTCGCGCAATTGCCGGCCTAGAGCGAGTATCCTCCATCGGCGACGAGGACCGCGCCGGTGACATTTGCCGCCGCGTCCGACAGCAGGAAGCCGACCTGACCCGCAACCTCCTGGGCGCTCGAATAACGACCGAGCGGCGTGGCGACCGAACCCATCGCGGCGATCGCCGCCTCGCGGCTGCCGTGTTCGCGGACCATCTCCCGGAAGAACGGCACCTGGTCCCAGATCGGCGTATCGACCCCGCCCGGTGCGATCGCGTTGATACGGATGCCGAGCGGCGCGGCCTCCTTGGCGGCGACCTTGGCGAGCTGGATCACGCCGGCCTTGCTCGCGCCGTAGGCGG